>NZ_JAGDFV010000001.1 GCF_017497985.1 Meiothermus sp. CFH 77666 | reverse complement strand
TGGGCTTACCTCATCATCGCCCTGAACCTCATCGCTGCTTCCCCAGACCTGTGTATAGCTGACATCGTTTTGTGACTAGCACCAGTGATTATATAAAGTGTGGTGGTCGGGTGGATGACCCGCACCCTTCGCATTACGAAAAAGGAAAGATCAAGGCAAAGGCAACCATTGACTGCACTCCTCACAACCTTAGGGCTATTACGACATACAGTCTCTCGCTTTATCTGCAACGCTGGCAAGGATTTCTATGGCAAACTATTGCGGTTGAACGCGGTTCAAAAAGCACTACCACTAAGGTTAGATGGACAAATTTTACGGTAAGAGCGCCTTGTGTTAATGGTACGTACCGAGCGCTGGCCCAGGTTACCTTTCGAACCCCAGGCTATTGGAGTTTAGGCTGGTTTTCTAGGGTGTCGAATGTCCGGTCAATCGAATGTGATCCGCCTAAGCCAGATCCACCAATCTGTGGGGATGACAAGTGTTACTAAACATGAGTACCCGGCAAACGCAACGTATACGCAGCTAACTGGTAGGATGTTGCTGAAATGATTGACAGCAACCAAGCCACCCAACGTCTGTTTCAAAGAATTGTGGGTAGCGAATGGCGATTCGCGTTCGGTCTGTACTTTTCCAGCGTGTGGGAGTTCTACTACCCGATGATGGGACTTGTTCTAGAGAAACACGATAGTCACAGACGCGAACCCTGGTATGGAACTCTGTGGCATGAATTTAAGTTTTGGTGGAGGCCCGGCGAATGGATGGTCAGGGAGGAGACGAATAAAGAGATCCAAAATCAGAGGGTAACACGGGAATCTGGTAAAAGAGTGATTGCTAGAGGCGGACAAAAAAAGACCATGTGGTACAACAAGACAAGGGTTGAACCGCTTGCAAAGACCGTACGGTGCTCGAATGGGTTTGGTGAATACCTGTGTGATCCCATCAACAACGAAGCCTTCGAGCTTGGGACGCTTCCTCGCGAGCATTTTCTTCTCCTTTTCCTGCTGTTTACCCACCGTTTCGGGAGCCCCACCGAGGATCTTTTTCTCAACAGGCCGGTTATTAGTGTGGAAGCCACCCCGATACCGGAGGAAACCCTTTCGTCTGATACCGTCTGGGCGCCGAGTCTAGGGGAGGATGAACTCTGGCATATAGGAGATTTGTATCGCTTGAAACTAGATCTCGAGACGGGGCTGTTGCTACACCTGGAGGCTTTCGCAGAGGGTCAAGTTTTCCTGCGGGCTGAGGTGAGGGAGCTTGCCTTGGGAAAACTACCACCGCCGCCCTTTTTAGTCTCGGAGTTTGAATAGTAAGACCTTACCACTTACCCCGGGTGATTTAGTGGCGAATATCGCGGTCTTCACAGACCTGGCCGCCTCGATGGGCGGCCACTCTTCTGTTCAGGACAAAGGATTCTTAATCCCGGATGACTCGGTTATTGTGAAGAGCGCTCAAAGTGTTGATTGCCAATCGGTTTCAGTAGAGCACCGCTGGGACTTCCATCGATACAACCTACACGATGCGTCGTTATGTACCCGACGCAGGGAAACCGCCGTGTAGGGTATTGATGATACGCTTTGAGTTACACTACCCTTGCATAACACCTTGTTTTGTGTTTATTGCGTTTTGTTCACCAGTTGTGGGGGTATGGTATTCCGACTAATTCATGTTGGTTACGGCTAATCTCGCACAGAATGCCCTGCCTTGACACCTGCTTTCTCTCGCATCATTTTGTGAGACGCCGAGGCTGGATATACCCCACCACCAGTGCCGACAGCAGCATGGCCAGCACCGGCGGCCCGGCCATCAGGAAGCGGAAGGCGGTTTCTGGCACAGGGCCGGGTTGGTCTCCGCTCACATAGCCAAACAGAGGGGTCAGGGAGGCCAGCATGAGGTTCTGTATCACCCCCGAGAGGCGCACCAGTACAGCCGCCGTGCCGTAGAACGCCCCTTCACGTCGCAGACCGGTTTGGTCGGCATCTTGATCAATTACCTGAGCCAGTACCACATCTTGCAAAACCACTACCCCACTCACTGCAAAACCCAGCGGAAGGGCCAGGATCAGTACCCAGGTCAGGCTGTCTACCAGCCACAGGGGCAACAGGGCAAGCACAAATACCCCCATGGCCAATCGCCAGCCTTGCTTGGCGCCAAGCCTCCGGGTGATTGCAGACCACACGAACGCACACACCAGGGCAACTCCAAATACCGCTCCAAAAATCACCCCTGTTTGTGCGCCGGGTAGCTCGAGGGCATACCTGGCAAAAAAGGGAAAGCCCAGCATCAAGAGCCCCAAAGCGGTCTGGGTCAGTGCAACCGCCGCCAACATCAGCCGAAAATCCGGGTTTTTAAGGGTATCCAGCAGATTGGCCCAGAAACCCGCAAAAGCAGAGGGGGGTGCCCATCCGGGTTCGCGCAGGTTGGAGAAAAAACGCCACAGACTGAGCCCGGCCAACCCGGCCCAGATCAGGCTCATGCCGCCAAATCCAAGCCGGGTATACAGCAGCGGACTCAATGAAGTTACCATCAGCAGTCCCAGCAAACTTGCTGCCCGCCGTAGTGCATTGGCCCGCACCCGGGTATCTTCTTCGGGATAAAGTGCTGGAAAAAGCGCGTTGAAGTTGAGATACACCAGCGAAGCCAGGGCTTCAAACACCAACAGAAAAATCAGGAAGTAGATAAACAGCCCCAGGCCCTGAAGCCCTGCCGGCACCCACCACAAGGGCAGGCTACACAGCACATACAGCGGCAGGCCAAACCGCAGCCAGGGCCAGCGTCGCCCTCTGGCATGCTGGGTACGGTCGGACAGATAGCCAAACAGGGGGTCGTTGAGGGTGTCCCAGACCGCATTGATGCTGCGGGCCAGGGCAACCCAGGACGCAGCCAGACCGAGCTGGTCGGTGTAGAAAAAAACCAGAAAACTGCCCACTGCATGGGTCGGCAAAGCCAACCCAAACTCCCCCAGTGCATAGGCCCAGGGGGCCGTAGAGGGTCTGGCGGGGTTCACCGGGTTGAGTTTACCAGCTTGGCAAGCGCTATCTTCGGTCAGATGTGGCTCCGCCTTACAGGGAAACCGCCTTTGCTGGAGGGCCATAGGGATACCGATGGTTTTGCGTTATGCTTTGTCCATAATGGCCACGGATCTCAATCCATTTGAAAATCGCAAAGTCCACACCCCCGATAACTGCCCGGTTTGTAAGTTTGCCCACCTGCACCAGCACACCCAGTTCAGCCTGCTGGATGGGGCGGCCCGGCTCAAAGACCTGCTCAAGTGGGTCAAGCAGACCTCGCCCGAGGAGCCCATGCTGGCCATGACCGACCACGGCAACCTGTTCGGAGCGGTGCAGTTTTACAAGTACGCCACCGAGATGGGCGTCAAGCCCATCATCGGCTACGAGGCCTATGTGGCCGCCGAGTCTCGCTTTGACCGCAAGCAGGGGAAGGGGCTGGATGGGGGTTATTTTCATCTCACGCTGCTGGCCCAGAACATGGAGGGCTACCAGAACCTCTCCCGGCTGGCCAGCCGGGCCTACCTCGAGGGTTTCTACGGTAAACCCCGCATAGACCGCGAGATTCTGCGCGAGCATAACGCGGGCATCATCGCCCTTTCGGGCTGTTTGGGGGCCGAAATTCCACAGTTTATTTTGCAGGAGCGCCACGAGGACGCGGAAAAGCGCCTGCAGGAATACCTCTCGATATTTGGCCCCGAGCGCTACTTCATCGAGATTCAAGACCACGGCCTGCCCGAGCAGCACAAGGTGAACCGGGTACTTAAGGAGTTTGCCGATAAGTACGGCCTGGGGATTGTGGCCACCAACGACGGGCACTACGTCCGCAAAGAGGACGCCGAGGCCCACGCGGTGGTGCTGGCGGTGCAGTCCAAGGCCACCTGGGACGACCCCAACCGCTGGAAGTTCCCCTGCGACGAGTTTTATGTCAAAAGCCCCCAGGAGATGGTTCAGACCTTTGAAGACGAAAAAGAGCTCTGGGGCAGCCGGATGGACGAACTTTTCGACAACTCGGTGAATATCGGGCGGATGTGCAACGTGGAGCTGGTGCCCAGGAAAGTGCAGTATCGCATTCCCAAGTATCCACTGCCCGAGGGACGTACCGAGGTGACGTACTTTCGGGAACTGACCTTTACCGGGCTGCTCAAGCGCTATCCGGGCCGGGTGACCCCCGAGCTCTACCGCGAGTTCTTGCGAAAAATAGGTCGTCCGGTGCCCCACGGCGACGGAGATGTGCTGGCACGGGAACTGGCGCAGATACCCGACCTCGAGGCCACCCGGGCCCACCTGCCCGAGCTGCGGGAAGGGATGGTCTGGGACGGCTGGGCCATTCTGTCCCGTGCGGTTTACGAACTCACCGTGGTGGAGCGGATGGGCTTTCCGGGCTA
This sequence comes from Meiothermus sp. CFH 77666, assembly GCF_017497985.1. Lineage (NCBI taxonomy): Bacteria > Thermotogati > Deinococcota > Deinococci > Thermales > Thermaceae > Meiothermus > Meiothermus sp. CFH 77666. The sequence continues at coordinate 346,461 of NZ_JAGDFV010000001.1, read as the reverse complement.
CCTGCTGATTGTGAGCGATTTCATCAACTGGGCCAAGGACAACGGCATCTCGGTAGGGCCAGGCCGGGGCTCGGCAGCAGGCTCGCTGGTGACCTATGCCACCCGCATTACCAACATTGACCCCCTGGAATACAACCTGCTTTTTGAGCGCTTTTTGAACCCGGCGCGGGTCTCCATGCCCGATATTGACACCGACTTTTCCGATGTCCGCCGGGGGGAGGTGATCGAGTACGTGCGCCAGCGCTACGGCGACGAGATGGTGGCCCAGATCGGCACCTTTGGCACCCTGGCCTCCAAGGCGGCCATCAAGGATGCGGCGCGGGTCTTTGGGCTGCCGGTCAAAAAGGCCGATGAACTGGCCAAGCTGATCCCGGTGGTGTTCGGCAAGCCTACCCCACTGGAAAAAGCCATCGAGACCATCCCCGACCTTCGGGCCGAAATGGAGAAAGACCCGCTGGTAAAGCGGGTGCTGGAGGTAGCACAGAAGCTCGAGGGCCTGAACCGCCAGTCCTCTGTACACGCAGCCGGCGTGGTCATCTCCGACGTGCCCCTGCAAGACTACATCCCGCTGATGCGGGCGGGCGACACCGGCGCCAAGGTCACGCAGTACGACATGGGCTCGGTGGAGGCTCTGGGCTTCTTGAAGATGGACTTCCTGGGCCTGCGCACCCTCTCATTTCTGGACGAATGCAAGCGCATCGTTAAGGAATCCAAGGGGGTAGAGATTGATTTCGACCGCATCCCGATGGACGATGCTGCAACCTTTGAACTGCTGGGGCGTGGCGAGACCAAGGGGATTTTCCAGCTCGACTCGGCGGGCATGACCAGCGCCGTGCGGGGATTAAAGCCGCGCCGCATTCAGGACATCATCGCGCTGGGCGCGCTCTACCGGCCCGGCCCCATGGAGAACATTCCCACCTACATCCGCCGCCATCACGGGCGCGAGCCGGTGGAGTACCCGCAGTTTCCCAACGCCGAAAAGTACATTCGGCCGATCCTGGAAGAGACCTATGGCATTCCGGTCTACCAGGAGCAGATTATGCAGATTGCCACGGTGGCGGCCGGCTACAGCCTGGGCGAGGCCGACCTGCTGCGGCGGGCCATGGGCAAGAAGAAGATGGAGGAGATGGTCAAGCACCGCGCCCAGTTCAAGAAAGGCGCAGCAGAGAAGGGCATACCGGAGGACGAGGCCGACCGGCTATTTGACTTGCTCGAGGCCTTCGCCAACTACGGCTTCAACAAGTCGCACTCGGCGGCGTACGCCATTCTGACCTACCAGACCGCTTATGTAAAAGCCCACTTCCCGGTGGAGTTCTTTGCTGCCGTGCTGACGGTTGAACGCGGCGACTCCGATAAGGTGGCCGAGTACATCCGGGCGGCGCGGGCGGTGGGGGTCGAGGTGTTGCCGCCGGATATCAACCAGTCGGGCTTCAGCTTCCGGGCGCTGGAAAAAAGCGTGCTGTTTGGTCTGTCGGCGGTCAAGAACGTGGGTGAGCACCCTACCGAGCAGATTCTGGCCGAGCGGGAACGGGGTGGGAAGTTCAGGTCGTTGCCTGACTTTCTGCGGCGGGTGGATGCCAGCGTGGCCAACAAGCGCGTGGTGGAGTCGCTGATCAAGGCGGGGGCCTTTGATGCTTTTGGCCCCAGAGGGCCCATGCTGGCGGCCCTGGACGACCTGCTTAAGTGGGCCCAGGCCGAGCGGGAGCGGGCTGAGTCGGGGATGGTGGGCCTCTTTGGCGAGTCCCAGGAACCTGTTATTCCAAAAAAACCCTTACTGGATGCCATTACCGAGCTGCGCATGGAAAAAGAGGCCCTGGGCATTTACGTAACCGGTCATCCGCTTTCCCGCTACAGAGGCTTGCGCGAGGCGGCTACCTGTACGGTGGAGGATCTGCCCCAGGCCTTTGCCGAACTCAAAGGCAGCCGCAACCGTGCGCGACTTTTGCTGGCCGGGATGGTAGAAGGGATTGTTCGCAAGCCCACCAAGTCGGGCGGGATGCTGGTGCGCTTTACGCTGGGGGATGAGACGGGCGCGGTGGAAGTGGTGGGGTTTGGCAAGTCCTACGACAAAATTTCACCGCGCATCGCCGAGGATGCCGCTGTTTTAGTAGTGGTGGAGGTGGAGCCGGACGGCGAGGGCGAGAGCTTGCGGGTGGTGGCGCAGGATGTATTCCCGTACAACGAACTCGAGGGGATGCCCAAGGTGCTGGAGCTCGAGCTCGATATGGCCCTGATGGACGATGAAAAGCTGCTGGATCTGCGCAGCCGGCTCGATGAATACCCCGGTATTTTGCCCGTCCAGCTCAAGGTGCGGGGGCCGGGCGGCTGGGCCCTGGTGGAGGCCCGCGAGGTCAAGGCCGCCGAGGAGGCCCTGCCGGTGCTCCAGAACCTCGACTGGCTCGAGGCCCGCCTGATTCCCGACCGCGAGATGCTACTGGGCTTTGGGAAACCCGCCGATGGCAACTTTAGAAATCAAAAGGGGACAGACCAGGGGCCGGTGGTGCCGTTTTGAGCCCCCAAAGGATTCCTGAAACCTTTACTACAGGAAAGGCCTCCACACCGGGCTCTCGAGGTCGGTAAGTACCTCCGGCGCGTTGAAGTGGTGAAGCCCGGGCAGCGAGATCACGTCAGGGCAGTTGTTAGGCCAGGCCTGGTGCAGTAGCTGGCTCTGGCGGTGGAATTCGCTGGGCTCGAGCCCCCCTACCGCCAGCAGCAGGGGTGCTCGGAGGGTGGGTTCTTTGTAGATGGGGCTCGAGGCCCGTGCGCTTGCGGGGTCGAGCCGCAGGTCGCTGTTGACCGAAACCTGCAACAGGGGCTCGAGGTCAAAGAGGCCGCTGATGGCGATACCGCCAGCAATCGCCCCCGAAGGTACACCGTAGGCCGCCCAGGGGGTCGCAAACATCTCGGCGGTCAGGTGCCCCCCCGCCGAGTGCCCGCTGATGAGCATGGGGCTCTGGATCCCATACCGGGGGACCTCCCGGGAGAGCCAGGCCACGGCCCGGCGGCACTGCTCGGTAATCTCGGCCAGGCGCACCGCCGGGCACAGGGCGTAGTTCAGCACCGCCACGCTGATACCGGCCCTCACCAGCGGCGGGGCCAGCCAGGAAAAGTCGTCCTTGTCGAAGGCCCGCCAGTAGCCCCCGTGTATGAACACCAGGAGGTAGCGGCTCTTTGGGGCCGGGAAGAGGTCGAGGGTTTCCTTTGGGCCAGCCCCGTAAGGCAAATTGGCGTGGTGTTCCAAGGCTTGCCGGGCTGCATAGGAATCTTCGGCCCAGCGCCGGAAATACTCGGCAGCATCGGGCACCGAGAGCCGGGGGCTGTACTCGAGTTCGTGCCAGGAGGGGGTGCTCATGGTTGAGAGTCCATAGCTAATGGCTGAAAGCTTATAGCGGATAGCCCCTTGCTAATGGCTATTTCTATACGCTCAGATACCGTTTCCATAACTCGGGCTGGGTCTTCAGGGCCTCCGAGTCGCCCTGCCAGACCACCCGCCCACGCTCGAGGATGGTGTGCTGGTCGGCCAGGGCAATCAGACGTTCGACGTACTTGTCAATCACCAGGATAGTCTGCCCACTTTCCTTGAGGAGCCGCAGCACCCGCCAGATTTCCTCGCGTAAAAGTGGGGCCAGGCCTTCGGTGGCCTCGTCCAGAATTAGGAGGCGCGGATTGGTCATGAGCGCCCGCCCCACCGCCAGCATCTGCTGCTCGCCGCCAGAGAGCTGGTTGCCCAGGTTGTGTTGCCGCTCCTGCAGGCGGGGGAACAGCTCGTAGATGCGGGGTAGCGTCCAGGGGCTGGGGCTTTTGTTGCGGTTGGCGGCAAAGGCGATCAGGTTTTCCTTCACGGTCAGGTTGGGGAAGATCTGCCGCCCCTCGGGCACCACCGCGATGCCCAGAGCGGCAATCTGCTCGGGCGGTAGGGCTTCGATTCGTGTACCCGCGAAGCGAATCTGACCCGAGCGGGCCGGGGTCAGGCCCAGGATGGAGCGCACTGTGGTGGTCTTGCCCATGCCGTTCCGGCCCAGCAGGGTGGCAACCTGGCCCTCTCGGATTTGCAGGCTCAGGTTGAACAAGACCTGGCTGGAGCCGTAGAAGGTCTGCAAGTCCTGGATTTCCAGTAGGGCGCTCATGGGTGCTTGCCTCCGGGGTCATCGCCCAGGTATGCCTTGTGAACCTCGGGGTTGGCCCGGATTGCCTCGGGGGGGCCGGAGGCAATTACGTGCCCATAGACCAGTACCGAGATGCGCTGGGCCAGCCGAAAAACCGCGTCCATATCGTGCTCGACCAGCAAAATGGTCACGCTTTGAGAGAGCCGGGCGATGAGCTCCACCATCTGCCCCGACTCCTCGGGCCCCATGCCGGCCATGGGTTCGTCGAGTAAGAGCAGCTTGGGCTTGCAGGCCAGGGCCAGCCCCACCTCGAGCTGCCGCTGTTCGCCGTGCGAGAGCTGGGCTGCTGGAGTGTGGTTGCGGGGAGTCAGGCCCAGCAGTTCGGCGATTTGCTCGGCCTCCTGGCGCAACCCTTTTTCGCGTTTGACCGGGCTCCAGAAGCGAAAACTGCTGCCGCTGCGGGCCTGCACGGCGAGCTCGAGGTTCTCCAGCACGGTATAACTCCTGAACAGGTTGGTGATCTGAAAAGTGCGGGCCAGCCCCAGCCGCACCCGCAGGTGCTGGGGGGTATGGGTAATGTCGTGCCCATCGAAGCGAATGCGGCCTTTGCTGGGCCTCAGGGCCCCGCTGATCTGGTTGATCAGGGTGGTCTTGCCGGCGCCGTTGGGGCCAATCAGGGCGTGGATCTCGCCCGCTTCAACGCTCAGGTTGCAGTCGTTGACGGCCAGCAAGCCGCCAAACTGCTTGGTCAGGTGCTCGATGACCAGCAGGCTCATCCAGCCCTCCGCCGCAGCAACCCGGCCAGCCCCCTGGGGGCAAACAGCACCACCAGCAGCAGGATGAGCCCCACCCCCAGTTGCCAGTAGATGGTGAGATCTTGCAGGATTTCCTCCACCACCAGCAGCGTTGTGGCTCCCAGCACCCCGCCCCAGAACTGCCCCACGCCACCCAGGATTACCATCATCATCAGGTGGCCCGACTGCTGCCAGGCCAGCAGGTTGGGCGAGGCGTACTGGGTGTAGTGGGCCATAAGCACCCCGGCCAGCCCCGCCAGCACCCCGGCTAGTACAAAGGCCACCAGCTGGAACCGGTAGACCGGATAGCCGATAGCGGCGGCCCGGCTCTCGTTCTCGCGGATGGCTTGCAGCACGCGCCCGAACCTCGAGTTCACCAGGCGGTACAGGCCGTAGAGCACGCCTGCCAGCACGGCCAGGGTCAGGTAGTACAGGGTGGTGTCGGAAAGCTCAAAGAGCCCAAAATCGGGCCGCCGGGCCCGCAGCCCATCCTCGCCGCCATACTGTTTGAACGAAACCACCAGAAAGTAAATCATCTGCGCGAAAGCCAGCGTGATCATGATGAAATACACACCCCGGGTTCGCAGGCAGACCGCTCCAATCAGGAAAGCCAGCAAGCCCGAAAGGGCCAGGGCCACCGGCCAGATCACCCAGGCCGAGCTCACGCCCTCGCGGGCCAGAATGGCCGCCGTATAGGCCCCCACGCCAAAATAGGCGGCATGCCCAAAGCTCACCATGCCGCCATAGCCCAGAATCAGGTTGAGGCTGCTGGCGGCCAGGGCGAAAATCATAATCTTGGTCAGGAGGCCCGTATAAAACTCCAGACCCGTTGCGCTGGCGATGGGTGGAAACGCCAGCAAGAGGCCCAGCAGTACCAGGGGGGTTAGCCAGTTGCGCGGCATGGGTCTCTCCTAGGTGCGGGCCGGGAAAAGCCCCTGGGGCTTGAAGAAGAGCACCACGGCCATCAGCAGGTATATCAGAATGGAGGCCAGGGCCGGGCCCAGGTTTGAGGCCACCTCGGGCGAGGCCACCTGGCTCAGCAAGAGGGGCAGAAAGGCCCTGCCGGCGGTGTCCACAATGCCCACCAGCAGTGCGCCCACCAGCGCCCCCTTGATGGAGCCAATGCCCCCAATCACAATCACCACAAAAGCCAGAATCAGGATGCTCTCGCCCATGCCCACCTGCACGGCCAGGATGGGTCCCAGAAAGGCTCCCGCAATGGCACACAAAGCCGCCCCCACCCCAAACAGGAGGGTGAAGAGGGGCTTGATGGGCACCCCCATGGCCTGGGCCATCTCGCGGTTGGAGGCCCCGGCCCTTAGCCACATGCCGGCCCGGGTATTGTTCACCAGCAAAAACAGGGCCAGCGCGACCACCAGACCCACCGCAATGATGGTGAGCCGGAAGGCCGAGTAGTGGAGGCCGGGCAGAATCTCGATGGGCCCCGACAAGCCCTCCGGGGCCGAGAGCAGCAGGGGTTGCGAGCCCCAGATGATGCGTACGACTTCGTTAATAATCAGAATCAGGGCAAAGGTGGCCAGCACCTGGGACAGATGGTCTCGCTTGTAGAGCTGGCGCAGGATGGAGAGCTCGAGGAGCATCCCGATCAGGGCCGTCCCGACCACGGCCAGCAGCACCCCCAGCCAGAACACCCCGGTAAGGCCCACAAAGGTCGCGGTCAGGTAAGCCCCAATCATGTAAAGCGAGCCGTGGGCCAGGTTGATCATGTCCATGATGCCGAAGACCAGCGTCAGGCCGGCGGCCAGCAAAAAGAGCATTAGCCCAAACTGTACGCCGTTCAGGATTTGTTCGAGGAAAAGCGAGGGGGGCATAGGGTTCTGGGGGGTGGGGGGTAGGTAGTGGGGATGGGGAGGGCGCTAGGGCTACCGAGAGGCTTGAGTTGCCTTGCGTAAGTTTGGACGCCCTGGCTGCCTCCACCCCTCACCTGATAACGCTAGAGAAACTGCGGGCCGCGTATGCAAATCGGTGTATGCCCCACTACCTCAGCTTGCACTGCGAGACATAGGCGTCGCTGTGGTTGGTAAAGATGTTCCCGACCAACCGGTTAATGATTTCGCCATTCGGCGCCTGGATTACCTGACGCAGGTAGTAGTTCTGGACGGGGTAGCCATTGGGGTTGAACTTGAGGGGCCCGCGGGTGCTGTTGAAGCCGGCCAGGAAGGCTTTGCGCAGGTCGTCTTTTTTGGAAACATCGCCCCCTACCGCCCGGATGGCGGCGTCCAGCATCAGTGCCGCATCGTAGCCCTGCGAGGCGTAAAGGGTGGGGGTGCGGTTGTAGGCTTTGCGGAACTCCTCCACAAAGCGCTGATTGACCGGGTTGTTGAGTTCCAGCGCCCAGTGCGAGCTGTTGTAGATGCCCACCATCGGACGGCCCACCGCCCGGATTACATCGGCGTCGGCGGAGAAGCCGGGCAGGAACAACGGAATTTCGCGCAGCAGACCGGCCTCGGCGTACTGCTTGATGAAGTTCACACCCATTGCGCCCGGTTGGAAGGTGTAGACCGCTTTGGGGCGGGCTGCGCGAATCTGGGCGATCTCGGCGGAGAAGTCGAGCTGGTTGAGGCGGTTATAGACCTCTGCCGCAATCTTGCCCTTGTAGAAGCGCTTGAAACCGGTCAGGGCATCGCGCCCGGCGGGGTAGTTGGGGGCCAGGATGAAGACGTTCTCGAAGCGGCGGGTGTTGACGTACTGGCCCATGGCCTCGTGCAGGTTATCGTTCTGCCAGGCCACATTGAAGAAGTAGGGGTTACAGCGCTCCCCGGCGTATTCCGATGGCCCTGCGTTCAAGCTGATGTAGTGTATCTTTTCGTCGAAAACGGCGTCGCCCACCGCCAGCAGGATGTTGGAGAAGATGATGCCGGTCATGAAGTCTACCCGCTCGCGTTTGAGCATCCGGTCTACCGCCTGCCGCGCCACGTCAGGGTTTTGCTGGTCGTCGGCCACGATGACCTCTACGGGTACACCCCCCAACTGGTTGTTCAGAAGCCGCACCGCCAGGTTGAAGCCGTCGCGGGCATCAATGCCAAGGGCTGCGCCGCCGCCCGAGAGGGTGCTGACGAAGCCTACCTTGATGGTGCGCTGGGCTGCTGCGAAGGGGGCGAGCAGCACTGCCGATAAAACCAGGAGCCAAAACATCTTTTTCATCGTTCCTCCCACTTCTTTCCTAGTTGACCGAATGATAACGGGTTGGTAGCACTTTGTTGAGTCCCTTCCTATAAATGGGTGCGAACCTGCCACAACTCCGGAAACAGCACGATGTCCAGGGCCTGTTTCAGATAGGGTACCCCGGCGGTGCCGCCGGTGCCCTGCTTGAGGCCGATGATGCGCTCTACGGTGGTCAGGTGGTTGAAGCGCCAGCGGCGGAAGTTGTCCTCTACATCTACCAGTTTTTCAGCAAGGTAATAGAGGTCCCAGTACCGCTCGGGCTGGCGGTAGACCTCGAGCCAGGCCGCCCGCACCCCTTCGTGGGGCTGATAGGGTTGGGAAAAATCCCGCTTTAGCACGCTCTTGGGAATGTCCAGCCCTCTTGTGGCCACCAGATGCAAAGCGAGGTCGTACAGGCTGGGTGCGTGCAGGGCCTCTTCCAGAGGCCGGTAGTGCTCGGGCCGGTGCTGGTGGGGGCGCATCATGAAGGGTTGCTTGTTGCCGAACAGGAACTCGATTAGCCGGTACTGGTGCGACTGAAACCCGGAGGCCCGCCCGAAGGCAGCGCGAAACTGGAGGTAGTCGGATGGGGTCATGGTTTTGAGCACCTCCCAACTGGCCGCCATCTGTTCCTGGGCGCGGCAGACCCGGGTCAGCATCTTGAGGGCCGGATCCACGATGCCCTGCTTCAGCAGGCTCATCGCACTGGTGAGCTCGTGGATGATCAGCTTCATCCAGAGCTCCTGCACCTGGTGAATCAGGATGAAAAGCACCTCGTCGTGGGCCTGGGTGAGGGTGCGCTGGGCCGAGAGCACCTGATCGAGCATCAGGTAGTCGCCATACGATAAATCCTTGCTGAAGTCGGTGTGGGCCTGGGTGTAGGTTTCGTCTCTGGGGTTGTTCATCAGGTCACCTTGGCCCTTTCGCTGAAGCGTGGGTCTTTCCATAGCTCTAGTTGCATCACCCGTTCCAACCGCTCTACGGCCTCTGATACGTCGGCAAAGCGCAGGTACAGGGGCGTAAAGCCGAAGCGCATGATGTCCGGGGCGCGGAAGTCGCCAATCACCCCCTGGCCGATCAGGGCCTGCATGATGGCGTAGCCCTGGGGGTGCCGGTAGGAAACCTGGCTACCGCGCTCTGCATGGGCTCTGGGCGTGGCCAGCTCAAAACCATAGCGCTCTGCCAGTGGCTCCATTAGCTCCATGAACAGGTCGGTCAGCTTGAGGGACTTTTCCCGTACTGCTTCCAGGTCTACGTCCGCAAACACCTCGAGCGCCGCGTCCAGGGCGCTCATCGAGAGTACCGCCGGCGTGCCCACGGTAAGCCGCCGGATATCCTCGGCGGCCACGTACTCCGGTACAAAAGCAAAGGGGGTCTGGTGGCCCATCCAGCCCGAAAGAAAGGGGAAGGTACGTTGCTGATGCCGCCGAGCCACAAACAAAAAGGCCGGTGCGCCGGGGCCGCCGTTCAGGTACTTGTAGCCGCAACCCACCGCAAAGTCCACCCCGTGCTGGTTCAGGTGTACCGGGAAAGCTCCCGCGCTGTGGGCCAGATCCCACAGAACCAGGGCCCCTTTTTCATGGGCCAGCTGGGTCAGCCGGGCCATATCGTAGCGGTAGCCGGTGCGGTAGTCCACCTCGGTCAGCATCAGCACGGCGGTCTGGTGGTCGAGGGCCTCTTCCAGTTCACTTTTCTTTACAAAGCGCAGCTCGAGGCCACCCAGGAGGGCCGAAACCCCCTGGGCGATGTAGAGGTCGGTGGGGAAGTTCTCCACGTCGGAGACAACCACCCTGCGCTCCGGGCGCAGCCGAAGAGCCGCCAGCAACACCTTGAACAGGTTGACCGAGGTCGAGTCGGCGGCCACCACCTCGCCCTCTTCGGCGCCAATCAGCCGGGCAATTTTGGCCCCCACCCTGAGCGGCAGATCCACCCAGCCGTGGGTGTTCCAGCTTCGGATCAGGCCCTGGCCCCACTGCTCCGTTACCACGTGTTTCAGGTGTTGTTGTACCGCTTTGGGCAGCACCCCTAGCGAGTTGCCGTCCAGGTACACCAGCCCCTCGGGGATGATAAAGGCCTCGCGTTTGGCGGCCAGGGGGTCGTTGCGATCCAGGGCTTCTATTTCGGCTTGGGTCATAGGGGTTCCTTCAGTCGGGAATTACGGCGGTGGCCTCGATCTCCACCTTGGCCCGGTCTTCCATCAGGGACTTGACCTCCACCACCGACATGGTGGGATAGTGCCGCCCCATCACCTCGCGGTAGGCGGCTCCCAGTGCGTCCAGCGAGGCCAGGTACTCCTGTTTGCTGGTAATAAACCAGGTCAGGCGAACCAGGTGCTCGGGCTTGCCCCCGGCCTCTGCCAGGGTCTCGAGGATGTTTTGCAGGGCCTGGCGGGTCTGGCCCACAAAGTCGTCGGTCTCGAAGACCCCCTGCGGGTTCCAGCCGATCATACCGGCAATGAAGACCAACCGGCCCCGCGCAGCGATGCCGTTGGCGTAGCCTTTGGGCCTGGCCCAGCCGGGGGGTTGCAGGATTTGCGGGCTCTCCTGGGTGCGTTCCACCATTACCTCCCCACCCCTCGAGCCTCCTGGCGCAGTACGAAGCGCTGGAGTTTGCCGGTCTGGGTGCGCGGCAGACTCTCGCGAAACTCGATGGCGCGGGGGTACTTGTAGGGCGCAATTTTCTGCTTCACGAAGTCCTGTAGCGCCCTGACCAGCTCGGCAGAACCCACCACCCCAGGCCGCAGCACCACGTAGGCCTTGACAATCTGCCCGCGCTCCGGATCCGGCACCCCCACCACCGCACACTCGGCCACGTCTGGGTGCAGCAAAAGCGCGTCTTCCACCTCGGGCCCAGCGATGTTGTAGCCAGAGGAGATAATCATGTCGTCGGTGCGGGCCTGGTAGACGAAGTAGCCCTCCTCGTCCAGCAAGTAGGCATCGCCGGTGATGTTCCAGCCGTGCTGCACGTACTTGCGCTGGCGTTCGTCGTCCAGGTAGCGGCAGCCGGTGGGGCCGCGCACCGCCAGTCGCCCTACCTGGCCGGGGGGCAGGGGCTGGCCGTGGTCGTCCAGGATGCAGGCCTCGTAACCGGGTACGGGCTTGCCGGTGGCTCCGGGTTTGGCTTCGGCCTCGGTGTGCGAGATGAAGATGTGGAGCATCTCGGTGGCCCCGATGCCGTCAATGAGCTCAATGCCCGTAGCCTCTTTCCAGCGCTGGCGGGTCGAGGCGGGCAGAGGCTCCCCGGCAGAGACGCACTTGCGCAGCGAGGAGAGGTCGTGCTGATGGGCCTGGGCGGCCATGGCCCGGTAGGCGGTGGGCGAGGTGGCTACCACGCTGGCCTTGAACTCGGCAATGGCGGGCAGGAGCAGCTCGGGGCTGGCCCGTTCGATGAGCGCCATCGAGGCTCCAATCCGCATGGGGAAGAGTACCAGCGCGCCGAGCCCGAAGGTGAAGGCCAGGGGCGGGCTGCCAATGAATACGTCGTCCGGCGAGGCCCGCAGGATGTGCTTGCCGAAGGTATCGCAGATGGCCAGCACATCGCGGTGGAAGTGCATACAGCCCTTGGGCTTGCCGGTGGTGCCGGAGGTGAAGGCAATCAGGCAGGTGTCGTCGCTGGCGGTCTGTACGTTTTGGAAGCTGGGGGCCTTGGCCGCCATGCGCTCTTCCAGGCTGCCGCCCTCGCCCCAGTAGAGCACCTGCTGTAGGGTGGGGCAGCCGGGTAAGGCGAGCTCGAGCTCCTCCCGCAGCCGCCCGTCGCACAGGGCGTGCGAGACTGCTGCTCTGGTCACCACGTCGGTGAGCTCCCTGGCGCGTAGCAGGGGCATGGTGGTCACGGCGATGCCCCCGGCCTTCATCACCGCAAACCAGGCGGCTACCAGCATGGGGTTGTTGGGGGCCCGGAGCAGCACCCGGTTGCCGGGCACCAGGCCAAGGTCCTCCACCAGCACCCGGGCCATGCGGTTGGCTTGCTCGAGCAACTCCCCATACGTCCAGGTAAGGCCCACCGCCCGCACACAGGGGCGCTCGGGGTGCTGGGCTGCCATTTTGTCCAGGAGTTCGGTGGCGCAGTTCAAGCGCTCGGGGTACTGCAGCTCCGGCAGGGTAAAAATGAGTTCCGGCCACTCCGAGCGCGGCGGCAGGTGGTCGCGGGCAAAGGTATCGATGTGGGCAGTGTAGGCCATCTCAGGCCCCTCCTTTCAGGCTGGTTTTCTCCTTGAAGTTTTTGAGCAACTCCCGGGCGACAATGAGGAGCTGCACCTCGCTGGCCCCCTCGTAGATGCGCAGGGCGCGGATCTCGCGGTAGAGCGATTCCACCACCTGCCCCCGGGTCACGCCCAGGCCCCCCCAGATCTGCACCGCGGCGTCTATGACCCGCTGGGCGTTTTCGGTGGCGGTGAGCTTGGCCATGGCGGCTTCCTGGGTGACCCGCTGCCCCTGGTCGCGCAGCCAGGCGGCGCGGTAGGTGAGCAGGGCGGCGGCTTCAACCTGGGTGGCCATCTCGGCCAGCCGGGCCTGGGTGAGCTGGAAGTCGGCCAGGGTCTGCCCGAACATGGCCCGGGAGGTGGCGCGGGCGAGGGCCTCGTCCAGCGCCCGGCGGGCAAAGCCCAGCGCGGCGGCGGCCACCGAGGTGCGGAAGATGTCCAGGGTCTGCATGGCAATTTTGAAGCCCTGCCCCTCCTCGCCCAGTCGCTGGCGGGCCGGAACCCGGCACTCGTGGAAGCGTAGGGTGGCCAGGGGGTGCGGGGCCATGACCTCGAGGCGCTGGGCTACCTCCAGACCGGGGGTGTGGGCGTCCACCACAAAAGCGCTCACCCCCTTAGAGCCCTGGCTGCCCGGTGTGCGGGCAAAAACCACGTAGAAGTCGGCGATGCCGCCGTTGGAAATCCAGGTTTTTTGCCCGTTCAGCACGTAGGTATCGCCCTCGAGGCGGGCTTCGGTGCGAAGGGCCCCCACATCGGAGCCGGCATCCGGCTCGGAGAGGGCAAAGGCGGCGATGAATTCGCCCTGGGCTACCTTGCTCAGGTAGTGGGCCTTTTGCGCTGGCGTGCCGTGCAGGGTGATGGCCCCGGAGCCCAGGCCCTGCATGGCGAAGGCAAAATCGGCCAGGCCGTGGTGGTAGGCCAGGGTCTCGCGAATCAAACAGACCGCTCGAGTATCGATGGTCTCCTGCGCCCCGCCGTAGGCCTGCCCCCCCACCGCGTAGCGCGTCCAGCCCCCCGCGCCCAGGGCCCGCACCCACTGGCGGCAGGTGCTGTCCACTTGGTGCACGGAGTTTGCTCCGTCCTGAAGAGGATCGTCCACGTCGTGCTTTGGGTGAGCGGTCAGGTTATGCGCTGCCCAGGTTTGCAGCTCGAGGGCCAGCGTGCGGTGCCGGGGCTCGAAAAAGGGCCAGTCGAGGTGGGCGTTATCGCGCATGACGAGCCTCCTGGCTTGGCGGATAGCTGAAGGATGAGGGTTGGCAGCAGATAGCCAATAGCCGATAGCTCAAAGCAACGGCTGAACGGCCAACTGCCTTAAGCAGTGGCTGGCCCTCGACCCTCGACACTGGACTCTCGATATTCCGCATCTCAATCCCCCTCGAACACCGGCTTTTCCTTGGCCACGAAGGCGTGATAGGCGCGGTGGAAGTCGCGGGTGGTCATGCAGAGGGCCTGGGCCTGGGCTTCGGCCTCGAGGGCCTCATCCAGGCCCATGCTCCACTCCTGGTGGAGCATTTTTTTGGTCATGGCGTGGGCAAAGGTGGGCCCCTGGGCCAGCGAACGGGCGAACTGCTGGGCCTCCTCCAGGAGCTTTTCCGGCTCGCACAGACGGTTGAAAAAGCCCCAGCGCTCGGCTTCCTCACCGCCCAGGGTGCGGCCCGTGTACAGAAGCTCGGCGGCCCGGCCCAGCCCCACGATGCGGGGTAGCATGGCACAGGCCCCCATGTCGCAGCCGGCCAGCCCCACCCGCACAAACAAAAACGCCGTCTTGCTGCGGGCGGTGCCGTAGCGGATATCGGAGGCCATGGCCAGGATGGCCCCGGCCCCCGCGCACACCCCGTCCACCGCGCTTACGATGGGCTGGGGGCAGGCCCGCATGGCCGCTACCAGGTCGCCGGTCATGCGGGTAAAGGCCAGCAGGCCGGGCATGTCCATCTGGGTGAGGGGGCCGATAATCTCGTGCACATCGCCGCCGGAGCAAAAGTTGCCCCCGGCTCCGGTGATCACCACCGCCCGCACGTCTTTGGCGAAGGCCAGCGCCCGGAAGAGGTCGCGCAGCTCGGCATAGGACTCGAAAGTGAGGGGGTTTTTGCGCTCGGGGCGGTTCAGGGTGATGGTGGCAACGGTATTTTCCACCGACCACAGAAAGTGTCGGGCCTGGTAGCCAGCGAGCGCTACGGTGTTGCCGGGCAAGGGGGTCTGGCCTCCCTGCGGGCCGATGTTTCCGGGCAGACTCATGGACGGGCCTCCTTGTGGTTGAGGTAGCTTTTCAGTTTGCCGAGAAGCGCGAACAGGTTTTCTTTCTCGGCTGCCGAAAGGCCAGAGAACAGCTCAATCACCCAGCCCTCGTGGACGCGGGCCATCTCGGCAAATACCTGCTGTCCTTTGGGGGTGAGCTTGACCGTGAAGGAGCGGCGGTCCTGGGGGTCTACCTGGCGGCGGACCAGACCCTCGGCCTCGAGCTGGTCGGTGATGCCGGTAACGTTGCCGGTGGTGACCATCATGCGCCGGGAAAGTTCGCCCATCCGCAGGCCCTCCGGGTGGCGCTCGAGCTGGGCCAGCAGGTCGAAGCGGGGCAGGGTGGTGTCGAAGTGTTCGCGCAGCCGGGTGCGAATCTCGGCGGTAATCAGGTTGGTGCAGGTCAGGAGGCGCAGCCACAGCTTGAGGGCCTGGTGGTGGTCTTCGGCCAGGCGGGTCTCGAGGTCGGGCTTGGGGCTTACCATCTACATCACCTCCCCACCCGCTACCGCAATGGCCTGTCCGGTCAGGGCCGCCGAGCCCGGCAGGCACAGCCACAGCACCACCTGGGCCACTTCGGAGGGCTTTACGAGCCGCCCCTGCGGGTTGCTCCGGGCCAGCTCGGAGCGGGCCTCGTCGGGGGTTCGCCCGGTTTTCTGCACGATGTTCGCCAGGCTGGCCTCCAGCAGCTCGGTCTCGGTGAAGCCGGGGCAGACCGCATTCACGGTGATGTTTTTGCGGGCGAGCTCGAGCGCCAGCGAGCGGGTCAGGCCCACCAGCCCGTGCTTGGCCGCGCAGTAGGCGCTCACGTAGGGGTAGCCCCTAAGCCCTGCCGTGCTGGCGATGTTCACAATGCGGCCCCAGCCAGCCTCGAGCATCCCCGGCAACGCGGCCTGGGTGCAGAGAAACGTGCCGGTCAGGTTGACCGCTAACATCCGCTGCCACAAGCCCAGGTCGGTCTTGGCGAAAGGCTGGCTTTCGGCCTGCCCGGCGTTGTTGACCAGAATGGTGATGGGGCCGAAAGCCTCTTGGGCAGCCCCGAAGGCCCGTTGCACCTTGTCTGGGCTCGTCACATCACAGGTTTCGATATGCACGTCGGCGTTCATTTGTTGTGCTCTTGCTTCCAGGCTGGAGCGGTTCCGGCCCATTAGCGTGAGCCTTGCGCCTGCCTGGGCCAGTTCGGCGGCAATGGCGGCCCCAATGCCGCGTCCGCCGCCCGTGACCACGGCGTGTTTTCCGGCCAGCGGCAGGGGGTTCATCGGGCGGCCAGCTCCTCGGCCTGCTCGGCCTGGGCCCGGGCCAGGTTGCGCTCGAGCTGGCTCTTGCCCGAAAGATACTGCTTGGGCCAGCCCACCTCGCTATAGCCCAGCCTGGCGGCCTGGTGCAGCGTCCAGTGGGGGTCGGCCAGGTGGGGCCGGGCAATGGCGCACAGGTCGGCCCGCCCGGCGGCAATGATGGAGTTCACGTGGTCGGCCTCGAAGATGGCCCCCACTGCCATGGTGGCAATCTGAACCTCGTTGCGGATGCGGTCGGCGAAGGGGGTCTGGTACATGCGCCCGTACACCGGTCGGGCCTGGCGGGTGGTCTGACCCGAGGAGACATCTATCAGGTCGCAGCCCGCTTCTTTGAACATGCGGGCAATTTCCACTGCATCGTCGGGAGTGTTGCCGCCCGGAGCCCAGTCGTGGGCGGAGATACGCACCGAGATCGGCAGGTGCTGGGGCCAGACCGCCCGCAACGCTTTGAAAACCTCCAGGGGGTAGCGCACCCGGTTCTCAAGCGAGCCGCCATACTCGTCCGTGCGGTGGTTGGTAAGCGGGCAGATGAAAGCCGAGAGCAGGTAGCCGTGGGCGCAGTGCAGCTCGAGCCAGTCGAAGCCCGCCTCCGCCCCCCACCGGGCCGCATGCACGAAGTCGGCCTTGACCCGCTCCATGTCCTCTCTGGTCATCTCGCGGGGGGTTTGGTTGTGGGGGCCGTAGGGAATGGGGGAGGGGGCCAGAAGCGGCCAGTTGCCCTCCGGTAGCGGCTCGTTTTCATCTTCCCAGCCCACCTGTGTCGAGCCCTTGGGCCCGGCGTGCCCAAGCTGAAGCCCAATTTTGGCATCGGTGTGCTGATGCACAAAGTCCACGATGCGCCGGTAGGCCTGCATGTGGGCCTCGCTGTACAGCCCCGCACAGCCGGGGGTGATGCGTCCGTCGGCGGAGGGGGCGGTCATCTCGGTAAAGACCAGCGCGGCCCCGCCCAGCGCCCGGGCCCCCAGGTGTACCAGGTGAAAGTCGTTCACCAGCCCGTCCTGGGCCGAGTACATGGCCATTGGCGAGACCACCACGCGGTTTTTGAGGGTCAGGCCGCGCAGCCGGAAGGGGGTGAACATGGGCGGGATGGGCCTGGGGGGCAGGCCCGACTTTTGCGCGAGCCAGGCCTCCACACCCTGCAGGTAGTTGGCATCGCGCAGCCGCAGGTTCTCGTGGGAGATGCGCTGCGAACGGGTCAGCAGGCTGTAGGCGAACTGGGGGGCCTCGAGGCCGGTGTAGCGCTCCACGTTCTCGAACCACTCGGTGGAGTTGCGGGCGGCGTTTTGAATCTTGAGCACCTCCACGCTTCGCACCGCCTGGTAGGCCTCGAGTACCTGCCGCAGGTGTGCGGGCGAGTCCCCTAGCTGGGCAAACGATTGGGCCAGCGCAATGCCGTCCTCCAGGGCCAGCTTGGTGCCGCTGCCAATGGAGAAGTGCGCGGTGTGGGCGGCGTCGCCCATCAGCACCACCGGCACCTCGCGCCCGTCCAGGGTGTTCCAGTGCACCCAGGTCTTGCAGACCACCCGGGGGAACTTGATCCAGATGGCCGAGCCGCGCAGATGAGCGGCGTTGGACATCAGCCTGTGGCCGCCCAGATACCGGGCAAAGAGCTTCTCGCAGAAGGCGATGCTCTCTTCCTGGCTCATCTGCTCGAGGCCGGCTTTTTGCCAGACCGTTTCCGGCGTTTCCACAATAAAGGTGGAGGTGTGGGCGTCGAACTGGTAGGCGTGGGCCTGGAACCAGCCCCACTCGGTTTGCTCGAATGCAAAGGTGAAGGCCTCGAAGCGCTGGTGTGTCCCCAGCCAGACGAAGCGGCACTTGCGGATTTCGATGTCCGGCTCGAAGCTGCTTTCGTACTTCTTGCGGATGCGGCTGTTAATGCCGTCCGAGGCAATCACCAGGTCGGCCCGATACTGCCGGGCAATGGCCTCATCGTCGGTGACCTCGGTCTGGAAGACCAGGTTTACGCCCAGTTCGCGGCAACGGTCTTGCAGGATGTTGAGCAGCTTTTTGCGGCCAATCCCGATAAAACCGTGGCCGCTCGAGCGGATGGTCTGCCCCTTGAAGTGCACCTCGATATCGTCCCAGCGGTGAAAGGCCCGGCTAATCTGGGCATAGGTGGGGTAGTCGGCCTTCTCGAGGTTGCCCAGGGTCTGGTCGGAGAAGACCACCCCCCAGCCGAAGGTGTCGTCCGGGCGGTTGCGCTCCAGTACCGTCACCTCGTGCATGGGATTCTGCTTCTTCAATAAGAGGGCAAAGTATAGCCCCGCCGGCCCGCCCCCGATGCAGACGATTCTCATGCTGTGGCTCCCTTAATTTCCTGGATGAACGGCCACTCCCCAGAACAACCTGCCATGTCAAACCCCCCAATCCCCCGCCAGTTATATATTTTACGCTTAAAATATTTAGATATGAGATAAATAATTGTAATTCCAAATTCAATTACTATTGGCCCCAGTTTGTTCTGATGCCCTTTACTGAAGCCCACCAGTTACAAAAAAGAGCCTCCTACCACCAGGTGGCTGTAGGAGGCAGTGGTAGAGGGGGTTTTTCAAGCCCAAAGAACCCCTACCGGCGCTGGAGCAGCTTCTTGAGGGCCAGGAGCGCGGGCTCATGCTCGAGCTCGGCACTGGTGCTGGAGATCAGCTCGAGGCTGAAGTTGATGCCGGAGGCCGGGGGCTGTACCAGCGCAAGTTGGCGGTTGACCCGGAATACACCAAAGTAGTCGCCCCCATCCACCTCATCATTGCCGTTG
This sequence comes from Meiothermus sp. CFH 77666, assembly GCF_017497985.1. Classification (NCBI taxonomy): domain Bacteria; kingdom Thermotogati; phylum Deinococcota; class Deinococci; order Thermales; family Thermaceae; genus Meiothermus; species Meiothermus sp. CFH 77666. The sequence goes on along the minus strand of NZ_JAGDFV010000001.1, from coordinate 327,910 downwards.
ATGTCCTTCCAACCGGCCACGGCATACTGCCCGGCAGGCAGGGAAGCCAGAACATAGTTGGCGGTGCGGGTATCGGCGGTGAGGAAGATGCCCTTGGATCGGCTCACGTCGAAGTCGTTGCCGGTCCAGAACAGGGCTGCCACAAAGGCGTCCTTGAGGGTGGGGAGGTTGGGCGTTCCGACCGTCAGCACCAGCGCCGCCCGTACGCTCTGGCTGCCTGCACTACCCTCCACAGTCATGGGGTACTGGCCGGGCGGTACGCTGCCGGCTACGCTCAGGGCCAGGGTAGAAGTGGCCCCGGCAGAGGGGTTGGGGGTGAAGGTGCCGCTCACACCCGTGGGGGCTCCTTGCAGGGTCAGGCTAACCGGCCCGCTAAAGCCCCCCACCCGCTCGATGCCCACCACCACATTGGCACTGCCCCCAGGGGCTATGGTCAGACTGCTGGGGGTGGTGCTCAGGGTAAAAGAACCCACCGGGGCACCCCCCACGGCCTGGAGGGCGGCCAGCGCATCCACCAGTCCAGCCCCGCAATCACTGGCGGTTATGCCGGGGGGTGGGGTGGGCCGACTGGGGCTGGTCTCGCCCTGGCACTGGGTCTGGTTCAGGGGACGGGCGGTGCGGCGCAGGATGTCTTGTGCCTCGGCTCGAGTAAGGCCCGGGCGGGCGCTTTTCATCAGGGCAATCAGCCCGGCCACATGGGGTGCCGCCATGGAAGTGCCGTTATAGAACTCGTAGTTGAACTGTCCGCTGGTATCGCTTTTGAGCGGGCTGAGCACACCACCGCCCCCCTGCACGCCGCCCAGGTTCACCGCAACGTTGCCACCAGGGGCCATTACATCAATGCGCCCCCCATAGTTGGAATACGGTGCCCGGCCCCCCGAAGGCCCAGTAGCCCCAACCGTGATAACCCCGCTGCAGCTAGCCGGAACGAAATTGGCTGCGTTTTCGGCAAAGTTGCCAGCAGCGACCACAACAATTCGACCCTGGGCATTGACCCGGTTGATCGCCTCCTGGTACAGCGGAACCTGCGAGCATGCGCCACGGCCCTGGATGCTCATATTGATGATGGCAGCTGGGTTCGGGTTGTTTGGAGCCCCCTGCACCGGGAGGCCTGCTGCCCACAGCATGCCATCGGTGATATCCACCAGGTCGCCGCCCTGAAAACCCAGTACCCGTACGGGTAGCAGTCGGGCTCCCCAGCTGACCCCGGCCACGCCCAGGTTGTTGTCACTGTGGGCCAGGATGGTGCCGGCCACGTGGGTACCATGGTAGCTGCTCTGGTTTGGACTGGACAGATCACCAGCATCTTCGGGGTTGTTGTCGCGCCCATCGCCATCGCGGGCTCTGCGAGGGTCGGAGATCATGTCGTAGCCCGGCAGAATTCGGCTGCGGTCGAAGTCGGGGTGCTGCAAGAGCTGGCCGGTGTCTATCACCGCTACCGTGACCGGATTGCTCTGCCCACGCTCGATATCCCAGGCCTGGGGCAGATTGATGGCCGGGTAGTGCCATTGCCGGTTATAGAGGGGGTCGTTGGGGGTACGGGCCGGGTAGAAAAGATAGTTGGGGTGGGCGTATTCCACATCGGCCCTGGCGGCCAGGTCGGCGATGGCGGCCAGCGTAACCTGGGCATCCAGCGAGGCCCGGTAGAGCGAAACCCGCTCTATGGACAAGCCTCGCACACGCTGCACCAGCGCCCCACCTGCGGATAGGGTCTGCACGCTTTGTAGGCTGACCCCGGCTTTAAACTTGACGATGATATCGCCGGGCACAAAATCCAGATCGGCGGTGGGGGCCGTGCCGGTGCCAATACTAACCGTGCCCGAGATATTGCCGCCGCCTCCACCGCCTCCACCCCCGCCCAGCACGGTGAGGCGGAAGCTGGCGGTATTGCTGGCCCCGCCGCTGGTACCTCGCACCACCGCATCGTAGGTGCCGGTGGCTACCCCGCTGCTGGCCAGGATGGTGAGTGAGCTGGTGGGGCTGCTACTGCTAATGGAGAGGGGATTGAAGCTGCCCGATATGCCTTGGGGCACCCCCTCGAGGCTTAAGGTTACTACGTTGCTGGCTCCAGATGAAAAACTGGCCGTAACCGTAACGGTGGTGAAGCTGCCCAGGGTTACGCTGCTGCCAGGCACCGAAAGGCTGAAGTTGGGGCTGCTGCTGTCGCCGCAAGCAGCCAGCAGTGCAAAAAACCAAAACATCCACCGGGGCATAACATCTCCTCCTAAAAAGGGGCCAGCCCGATAGAGCAAGGAGGCGTTGCTAATCGAGCTGGCCCATACGCGTACCTACTGCTGGTTGTAGGTGGCGGGAATCGTGAACTGGGTAGGGGAGTTAGGCCGGGTTACGGTAAAGGTAAAGCGATACTGGCCGCTGATCTTGAGGTAGCAGGTGCCCGGAGGCTGCAAGGCCAGCCGCTCACTGGGGATGGTCAGGGCTCCGCCCAGGTTCACGTCAAAGTTGCCAAAGGAAGGCCCGATGGCATGGGTAATATTGACGCTCAGAAGCTGGAGATTCTCGCTGGGTGCGGCCAGGAACTGCAGGCAGGGGCGAACCTGGCCGCCAAAGTTGCCGGTGGTCTCGAGGGCGAAGATGGTGATGGTGGGGTTGGCCGGAGGTGGGGGCGGTGGCGGGGCGCTGCTGCTGCCACAAGCACCTAGGGCTACCAGGCCGAGCACGAGACCGATGGTTTTGATGAAAGCCTTCATATACCCTCCTTGATTGCTAGAAACGAGTCCGTAATTCAGAAAAAGATGTTGGCCCCAACCCGCAGCTCTATGGTGGTGCCGCTGATGGGAACCGAGACCGCAGAACCGCCCGCAGTGCCGGTAACCGAGCCTGTTGCAAAACCTGGGCGGGCCTCGCCGAAGATGGCAAACTGGCGATTGATCAGGTACTCCACGCCCAGGACTCCACTACCCTCGAAGACGATGCCCGAGACCGAAGCCCCCTGGACAAACCCACTGAGGAACCCCAGGCCCACACCTGCACCGATGTAGGGGTTGATGGGTGAGTTGGGGGTAGCAACCAGGTATAAGCCATCTGCCCCAAAGCCAAAGCCGGTCAGACCACCCCCGGAGCTGAAGGAAAGCACCCCACGGGCGCCAAAGGCCGGAGTAAAATTGGCCCCAAACTGCACGCCGAAGGTGGCGGTGCTATCGTTGAGGGTAAACGCAAAGGTGCCACCCAGGTAGGCCCGCTGGGCCAGACCTGGGGTGAGTAGGCCAAAGAAGATTAGAACGAGGGGTAGCAGGATTCTTTTCATGCAAGATACTCCTTGTAGGGGTTGCCGGAGCAGGGTTCTAGGGCGCAAGGTCGAGGGGGTGCAAAGGGCTTTACTCGGGTTTGGATTGTTCTGGGCGAAACTGCTCGATCCACTGCAGCGCGGCCTCGAGGCTATCGGTCTGGGCCTCCAGGCCGCTTTGCACATGGCGCACCTGATAGCACCGACCGCCGCCTGGGAGCAGCCAGCAGCGAACCAAAAAAGTAGCTCGCTGCTTGGGCAGGCGTTTGGTTTTGTCCATAGAACGCTCCTCAGCAGGCTCATGCCGCCTATCATCCCCACAGACTCTTATCTGTCACTTACTTGCACTTACTACCTTGCTAAGATGGGCCTAGATGTCTTCGCAGCCGCAGCTACGCATTGGGTTACTGGGCTCCTTTCGTCTAAGCCTGGATGACCAGATTTTGCCCCCCCAGGCCCAGCGTAGGAAGAAAGCCAGCGATGTCATCAAGTTGCTAGCCCTCCAACCCGGCCAGCGTCTTCACCGGGAACAGGTGCTGGATGCACTCTGGCCCGACCTAGACGAGAAATCGGGCATGAACAACCTACACCAGAACCTCTACCATGCCCGCCGGATGCTCGAGCCAGGGCTCCCTAAGGGGATCAGGTCGCGCTTTCTGACCTTTGAGCACGAGACCCTGGTGCTATATGCGGGCCCCGTTGAGGTGGATTACAGCAAGTTCCTGCACCTGGTGAGCCAGGCCCGCAGGCAGGGGGATGCCGCACTTTACGAGGCCGCGGTAAAGCTTTACCGCGGCGACCTGCTACCGGAAGACATCTACGAGGACTGGACAGAGCCTCAGCGCGACGAGGCCCGTTCGCTGTACCTGGCGGCCCTGCTCGAGCTGGCCCAACTGCTGGAACAGCAGGGCAACCTGGCCCGGGCCTGTCACTTCCTGGAGCAGGCCATTGCCAAAGAACCGACCACCGAGGCGGCCCATCTGGCCTTGATACAGATCTACGCCCGCACGGGGCGGCGGATGGAGGCCATTCAGCAGTTTCAGGCCCTGCGCGAAGCCCTGGTGCGCGAATTAGGTGAAGAGCCCGACGAGCGTACCCGGGCCGTGTATGAGCAGGTTTTGCAGCAACTGCCGAGCTCCCCCGAGCTAGCAGCACCTGCCGAGCCCGTGCAGGCCCAGGGATGGGTGCCGGTGCCGCTATCCCCCTTAATAGGCCGTGAAGCAGCCCTGGAAGAAACCCTTCAGTTGCTATCCACTACACGCTGCTTGACGCTTACCGGGGCAGCCGGTTCGGGCAAAACCCGCCTGGCCCAGGAACTGGCCACCGGACTGCAGGGGCAGTATGCGGGTGGGGTCTGGTGGGTGGAACTGGTGGCCTTGAGCGAGGCCCAGATGATACTTCCAGCCATCGCCCAGACGCTGGGCGTGTACGGCACCTCCCAGCCACCCCTGAAGAGTATTCTCGAGCGATTACGGGGCCATAAAACCTTGCTGGTACTTGACAACTGCGAACATCTGATTGACGGCTGTGCCGAGACTGCCATCCAGTTGCTCAAGTCGTTGCCAGAGTTGCAGTTGCTGGCCACCAGCCGTGAAGCCCTGGGGATTGAGGGGGAGATTGCCTGGGTGGTGGCACCCCTGGAGGTTCCTGACCAGGAAGCCGATCTGCACCCCGAGGATCTCAATCGCTTCGAGTCGGTGCGGTTTTTGTTGGAGCGAATCCGGCAGCACCGGCCTCACTACCAGCCGAGCACACATCATGCGGTCTATCTGGCCCAAATCTGCCGCCGTCTGGAGGGTTTGCCGCTGGCCTTAGAACTGGCAGCAACCTGGGTGGGAATGCTCTCCCTGGAACAGATTGTGGCGCGCCTGGACAACAGCCTGCGCCTGCTCACGCTGGGCCAGCGGGGTGGGGAGCGTCACCACCAGACCCTGGAAGCAGCCCTGCAATGGAGTTACAACCTGCTGCGGGAGCACGAGAGAGATGTATTTGTGAGGCTTGCTGTGTGTGCGGGGGGTTGGTCGTTGGAGGCCGCCGAGATGCTATGTGCCGACCTGGGTTTTGCTGTGGCTGAACAGGCGGAGGCACACGCCCGGCTGGTGCGTACCTCGATGGTACTGGCGCTTGGGGAGGATCCCCAATTGCGCTTTCGCATGCTCGAGCCGGTACGCCAGTTTGGCCTGGCCCAACTCGAGGCCCAGGGGCTGATCGAGGCAACCCGAAAACGCCTCCTGGAGTGGTATCTGGCCGAGGCAACCCGCATTGCCCCCAAGCTGACCGGCGCAGAACAGGCCCAATGGTATAGCTACCTTTCTACAGAGTACGAAAACCTCCGGGCTGTTTTGTGGTGGGGCCAGAGGGCGGAGATCGAGCTGAGTTTACAGCTTGCAGCGCGGTTGTGGCGATTCTGGCAGGTCAAGGGCCATGCCCAGGAGATGCTGGTCTGGTTCGAAGAAACCTTGCCCAGAGCCACCCAGGTGCCCCCGGCTACGCTGGCCGAGGCCTACAATGCTGCCGGGATCATGGCGCGTACCTGTGGTCGGTATGCCCTGTCATTTGACTATCTGGAGCGGGCTCTGGCCACCCGACGGGCCCTAGCCGACCGGCGGGGGGAGGCTATCGCCCTGAACAACCTGGCGGTGAGCGCCCGCGACCAGGCCGACTACCCCAGGGTTGAATACTATGCACGCCAGAGCCTGGCCATTGCCCGAGAAATTGGCGACAAGAACCTCGAGGCCCTGGGCTTGATGAACCTGGGGGTGGCGCTTCGCGGGCAGGCTCAAAACGAAGCTGCCAAAGCCCACTTTCAGCGTAGTCTGGCAATTTTCGGCGAGTTGGGTGAAAAGCGATCGGTAGCCGCGCTCCATAACTATCTGGGCAACCTGGCCCAAGACCAGGGCCACTGGCAGGAAGCCTGCCAGCTCTACCAGCAAAGCCTCGAGCTAAACCAGGAATTAGGAGATTTCTGGGGTCTGGGGATCTCCACCCACAACCTGGCCGCACTATGGTGCGAACAGCAAGAATACCCCAGGGCCTGGGAGATGCTCCTGCAAAGCCTAACCCATTACCGCAGTGCCGGGGTGCGGCATGGCCTGAATGAGTGCTTTGAAACCCTGGCCAGGATTGCCCTTAAGCGGGGTGGCTCCGAACAGGCGGCCTGGGCTTTGGGGGTATTGGATCAGCTCGAGACATCCATGGGCCTGGCCGTGTCGCTGGAGCAACAGGGGCTGCGTAAGCAACTGGTAGACGAGCTGACGGAGATTATGGGCCCCCCGGCCTTTGCGTTGGCTTACCAGGATGGTCGTAGTGTCTCCCTCGAGCATGCCTTCCAAAAAATCTTTGCAGGCTCGGTGCAAACCCCCTGATTCCGAATTTGCCTGGTTAGTTATTTTTGAGTGGCATTCCTATAACCCCTCATCCGGCGACACCCCAGATGCAGTTAATGACGTCTCCAGCACTACTCTCCTAAACTGCCGGCAGGGTGTCACCACCTTCTCCCGAAAGGGGAGAAGGAAAGGGGTTCAGGTTAAGTTTGATATGGTGCTGGCCTGGTGCAAAAGCTGCTTCCAGACCTTCTCCGGTGTCAGCGGCATGTCCAGATGGGCGATACCCAGTGCGTCCAGCACCGCATTCACCACCGCCGGGGTGGCAGCGATGGCCCCGGCCTCGCCGACCCCCTTGGCCCCTAAGGGGTTGGTGGGCGAGGGGGTTTGCTGGTGGTGGGGTTCCATCCAGGGAATCTGGTCGGCTTTGGGTAGGGCGTACTCGAGGAAACTCGCCGTCAGGTTCTGCCCTTCGCTGTCCAGCACGATACCCTCGTAGAGCGCCTGGCCGATGCCCTGGGCAATGCCCCCGTGCTGCTGGCCTTCAAAAAGCAGCGGATTCACGATGGTGCCGCAATCGTCTACCCCAATGTAGCGCAAGATTTGCACCAGGCCGGTCTCGGGGTCTACCTCGACCATAGCCAGATGCGCGCCAAAGGGGTAGTTTGCGTCCTTGAGGGCAAAGCTGGCGTGCCCCTCCAGCCCTGGTTCCATATCGGGGGGTAGTTTGCGGGGGTTGAAAGCTACGCCCAGAATCTGCTCCAGGCTGACCGACTTGTCCGTGCCGCGCACCCCCCAGCCGTTCTCCAGCAGGTCTATATCCTCTGGCGCAGCCTCTAGCAGATGCGCAGCGATTTTTTGAATTTTGGCCCGCACCTCTTCGGAGGCTTTGAGAACCGCCGAACCCCCTACCGAGAGGGTGCGGCTGCCCGCCGTGCCCATGCCATAGGGCACCGCCAGGGTATCGCCCTGCACCACGCTGATACGCTCGGGCAGGAGGCCCAGCCGCTCGGCCACAATCTGCACAAAGGCGTTCTGGGTGCCCTGGCCGTGGGGGGAGGTGCCGGTAAATATCACTGCGCTGCCATCGGGGTTGATGCGAACCCCGCCGGTATCCCAGCCGTAGCCGGTAATCTCCACATAGCTACACAGGCCAATGCCCACCCGGCGGCCCTGGCTGCGGGCCCGTGCTTGCTCGGCCCGCAAATCTTCATACCGGCTGACTTCGAGGAGCTTCTGCAGGGGTTGCTCGTAGGCTCCCGAGTCGTACCTGGCACCGGTGCGGGTTTTGTAGGGGAAGGGGCCCTGGATAAAGTTCCTTCGCCGGATTTCTGCCGGATCCAGGCCCAGTTCGCGCGCACCCATGTCCATCAGGCGTTCCAGGTAATAGGTGGCCTCGGGCCGCCCGGCGCCCCGGTAGGCCCCGGTGGGGGTGGCGTTGGTGTAAACGCCCAGCATCTCCAACTCCACCGCCGGGATTTCGTAGGGGCCTTGCAGCATCAGGATGGTGCCGGGAACATTGCCCAGGGTGGTCTCGAGGGCATACGCGCCCAGGTCGGCCACCACCCGCCCCCGCAGGCCCAGTATTTTTCCTTCGGCATCGAAGGCCATCTCGAGCTCGGCTACCTGGGCCCGCCCGTGGATGGTGGCGTGGAAAGTCTCGCTGCGCTTCTCCACCCAACGCACGCTTTTGCCCAGTTGTTTGGCCAGGTAGGCCACCAGGATTTCCTCGGGGTACACGTTAATCTTGGCCCCAAAGGCCCCCCCTACGTCTGGGGTGATGACCCTAACCTGGTTTTCGGCCAGCCCTAGCTTTTCTGCGATGGCGCTGCGTAGATCGTGGGGCATCTGGGTGCTCGACCAGACCGTCAGGGCTTCGCGTATGCCGTCCCAGCTTGCCAGGATGCCTCGAGGCTCCATCGAAGCCGGAGCAACCCGCTGCTGCAACAGTTGGGCCCGTACCACCTTGGGGGCCTTCTCGAATGCCTCGGCCACGCTGCCCGAGGAAGTGGTACGTTGCAGGGCAATGTTGGTTCCTAACTCGGGGTGGATGGGTTCGGCCTGCAGCGCCGCTAACGGAGCAGGATAGGTGGTTAGGGGCTCATAGTCCACCTGCACGTGCAGCAGGGCGTCCTCGGCGGCAGCAGCTGAGGTGGCCACAATAGCCGCTACAGGCTCGCCCACATAGCGCACCACATCCCGCGCCAGAACCGGGTGGGGGGCTACTTTGGTGTCCCGTCCCCCCGAAGCCGGGGCGAACAATTGCGGAAGGTCGCTTGAGGTGTAAACAGCGACCACTCCCGGCACTTGCAGGGCCTCGGAGGTGTCAATCTGGCCCAGGCGGGCATGGGCGTAGGGGCTTCGCACCAGCACCATGTGGAGCAGATTTTCGGTGGTCAAGTCGGCAAGGTACTGCCCCTGTCCCTGGATGAGCTTGCCATCCTCGAGGCGCTTCATGGGTTGGCCAATGTAGCGGTTCGACATGCCGCTATGTTACCCACTAGACGGGAAGCAAAGGGAATCTGCCTTACGCGGGAAGGTCGGTTTGGCTCAGCGCCCACAACCCGGGGCTGAAGGTATCCCGGCTCAAGACCTGGGCCTCGAGGCGAGCCCACGGCAGAACCTGTCCAGGGTCGCTTGTAAGCACTGGGGGAATGCGTATGCTGGGGGAGTCATGCCAACCCATACCTTCGAGCCCACCCACTACCATCACACCCTCGGCTCCCACCCACCGGTGCTCAAAATCGCCCCTGGTGATACGGTAATGACCACCTGTGTAGATGCGGGCGGCCTGGATCAGCATTTGCAGCAGGTTACCCCCAGGGGCAACCCCATGACCGGGCCTTTTTTGGTCGAAGGGGCCCAGGTGGGCGATACGCTGGTGGTCAGGCTGGAAAAGCTCAGGCCCAACCGCACCAGCGGCTGGTCAGGGGTGGTGCTGGCCTCTAACGTGGTTGACCCCGACGATGTGCCCCTGCTGGCCCAGGCCAGAGGCTCCCAGCGCTGGTTGGACTGGGAAGTTGATTTGCAGGCCAATACCGCTCGCCTGCGTTCGCCTGCGGGGCCGCTAGAGGGCCTCGAGCTTGCCCTGGAGCCCATGCTGGGTTGCTTTGGGGTAGCGCCCAGCCGGGGTGAGGCCATCTCCACCGCTACCTCCGGCCCGCACGGGGGCAACATGGACTACCGTGGTTTCAAGGAGGGGGTCACGGTTTATTTTCCGGTGCTGGTCGAAGGGGCGCTGTTTTTCCTGGGCGATGGACACGCTTTGCAGGGGGATGGCGAAATTGCCGGAACCGGCATCGAGATTTCCATGGACGTCGCCTTCACGGTTGATCTCATCAAAGGTCAGACCATCCAGTGGCCCAGGGGAGAGGACGCCGAGTACATTTTTACGGTGGGCAATGCCCGGCCCCTCGACCAGTGTGTGCAGCACGCCACCAGCGAGATGTTGCGCTGGCTCACCACCCAGTACGGCCTGGACATCCAGAGCGCCTCGCAACTGATGGGCCAGTGTGTGCGCTACGACCTGGGCAACATCTTCGACCCGGCCTATACCATGGTCTGTAAGATGCCCAGGAAAGTACTCGAGCGCCTCCCCAAATAGAACAACTACTTTGCCATGGTGCGACGCAACAGATCCTGCACAATCTGGGCCACTTGAAGGCCCTCGAACTGGGCCTCTTCGGTCAGGAGCAGCCGGTGCGAGAGGGCGGGCATGGCTGCGCTGCGCAGGTCGTCCCAGTCGAGATGAGCGCGACCCGCAAGGTAGGCCAGAGCTTTGGCCAGGTTCAGCCAGGCCTTGGCTCCACGGGGCGAGAGCCCCATGCGCAGGTGCTTCTCTTCGCTGGCAAGCTGGGCGGTGTTGGCGATGGCCTCGAGCGCCGCCGTACTCACCACCACCTGCCGTGATTCGGCGCGGGCCAGGAGCAAATCCAGCCCGGCCACCGGCTCCGGGCTGGCCGGCTCTTCAGAAAGAATTTTGATCCAGGTGGCTCGGGGTGGCGCCTGCACGCTAATTTTCGACATAAAACGGTCTAACTGCGCCTCCGGGAGGGGATAGGTGCCCTCGAGTTCCAGTGGGTTCTGCGTGGCCAGCACGATAAAGGGCTCGGGCAGGGCATAGCGCGTGCCGCCGATGGTTACACCGCGCTCCTGCATGGCTTCCAGCAGCGCCGACTGGGTTTTGGGGGTGGCTCGGTTGATCTCGTCGGCCAGCACCACCTGGGCAAAAATGGGCCCCTGCCGAAAGACGAACTGTCCCTCTTCCAGAATTTCGGTTCCGGTTACGTCTGCGGGCAGCAGGTCGGGGGTGAACTGGATGCGGCGGTACGAGAGCCCGCTGGCCTCGGCAAAGGCTCTGGCCAACAGGGTTTTGCCCAGCCCCGGTAGCCCTTCTAAAAGCGCGTGCCCGCCCGCTACCGCCGTGGCCAAGAGCGCACGGATGACCTGTTCTTGCCCAAACAAAACCTGCGAAAGCGCAGTTTGCAGGGCCGAAAGTTGAACTCGAGCATCACTCACATGCCCATACTACCCGCAGTATCCGGCTTGCAGGCAGGTTCCAACCCGCAATTTCAGGCTATTATCGTTTTCCCCTTTCCCTCTCCCCTTGCGGGAGAGGATGGCGACAGCGCTGGCCAGTTTGGTGCCCCTTTTGCCAGATAAAGCAATTCTGGCGGTAACCGCTGTCGCCGGGTGAGGGGTTGAAACGACGATGCCCATGCCAATGATAAGAGCCTGAAGCCGCAATTTTGGTTTTTAGCTTGACCCCGAAGGCTTTGGTTAGGAAAATCGGACTGTGTGGATTCTGGGCATAGACACCTCCTGCGACGACACCGGCGTGGGTCTGGTGCGGGACGGTCAGGTAGTGGTCAACCTGGTGGCCTCACAAACCCTCCTGCACCAGCGCTATGGGGGGGTGGTGCCCGAGCTGGCCTCCCGCGAGCATACCCAGGTGATAGATGGCCTGGTACAGCAGGCGCTCCTGGAGGGGGGAATTGAAGTTAGCAACCTCGACCTGATTGCGGCCACCCGGGGGCCAGGCCTGATTGGGGCCCTGCTGGTGGGCTATACCTACGGCAAGGGGCTGGCGTTTGCCCTGGACAAGCCCTTTGTGGCGGTGCACCACCTCGAGGGCCACATCTACGCGGCCCTGGCCGAGCATCCCGAGGTAGAACCACCCTTTCTAGCCCTGATTGCCTCGGGCGGGCACACCCATCTTTTCGAGGTGCGAAACTGGGGTGAATACCATCTGATTGGGGCTACCCTGGACGATGCTGCTGGCGAGGCCTTTGATAAGTCGGCCCGCCTGCTGGGCCTGGGCTACCCTGGGGGGCCCGAAATCGAAAAACTGGCCCAACACGGAGATGCCCATAAAGTGCCCCTGGGGGTTCCGCTCCAGGGCCAGGAAGGCTTTGCCTTCAGTTTTTCGGGCCTTAAAACTGCCGTTGCCAGGGCCATTGAAAAGGGCTATGCGCCCGCCGACATTGCTGCCCGGTTCCAGCAGGTAGCGGTGGAGCATATTGCTCAGGTGGTGACCCGTGCGGCCCAGCACACCGGCCTCAAAACCCTTCTGGTGACCGGCGGGGTAGCACAAAATGCAGCGCTCAGGGCTTACTTGCAGGCAGCAGGCCTTCGGCTACTCTTCCCCCCAAAGGGCCTGGCTACCGACAACGGAGCCATGATTGCCCTGGCTGCCTGGCGTACCCAGGGGCAGAATCCGCCAAACCAGCTCAACCTTCCGGCGGCGGCCTATCTGCCCCTAGACCGTGCTCCTTGAACCCTACTTTCGCAAAGCGATCAGCTCGGTTACGTTTTCACCGTCGCGGGTTTTCTGAATGCTTTTGACCAGCCCCACATTTTCGGCATACCAGCTGGTGCCCTGGCTTTCGAAGTTGAAGGGAATGTTGATGGGGCCTGCGTTGGCCCGCATTCGGGTGACAAAGGTGGTCTGGAGTTTGTAGGCCATAAAACGGCCCGCAGGGGTGGTGACGTTTTCCTGGCCTACGACCCGATAGGTGGTCTCGAGGGTACCGCTAATGTTGAAGCGCAAAGGCCCCTGCTGGCCGGTTCCCCGCACCTCTATCACCAACTTCCAGCTATTGCCCACTGCCCAGGTGTCGTAGTCGGGTATGGCGACCCCCGTTATCTTGACTACCTCCAGGTCGTAGCTGACCGGCTGCCCGCCCGCCTCAACCCGGTTGCTCCCACTTCCGCCGAAATCTACCGGGACGATGCCTTCAAGGGTGCAGCGATATTTCAACTCCTCTCGGCCACCGGCAGTCTGTCGAACCTGGGTAAAGCCCCCATCAGTGATGTTGGTCTTGCGGATCGAATAGGTGCTGGAGCGTTCGCCGATAACCCGGTACTGCCATTCCCAGCCCGGCCTGGTCGGTGAAAAGGGTTGGTCACAAAGGTTAGCCAGGGCTGGGCTGCCCAGCAGAAATAGCAAGAACAATACCCGGAACATATCCAAAGTGTACAAAAAGTCTGGTCAGCGAAACGTTAGAACCTGGCTGGGTGCTTTCTGTGTCCTACCCAGTCGGTAGTTTGGCGAGCTTCTTCTGGATTGCTTCGTCGGCCTTTGGCCTCCTCGCAAAGACGTCGGTTCGCTTGAGAGACTGGTTGGTAAACCTTCTTGCCAACTTTCCCCTTAGGCTGTATGGCTACCCTTACGACGCTAGGTGGAGATATGGAGCAGGGAGTCGGGGACAGGGGTTGGAAACCTGCTACCCACCTCCTACCACCTTGTTCTGTACAGGGCAGAGCGTTCTCGATGTCGAATAGCTCCAGATATGTGAAGAACGCTCTAAAGTACCCAGATACCCCACTCATTCTCATTCAGACAGGGTACAATTGCGCCTGGTTATGTTGGCCTGGATTAATAAGCTTCTGGATAACAACGAACGCAAGGTGGCCCGCTACTGGAAAGAAGTGGTGGCCCCTGTGAATGCCCTCGAGGACGAAGTTTCTCGCATTGACGACCTGGCTGCCGAGTACGCCAGGCTGCGGGAGGCTTACCAGAATGGACGTGATCTGAATGAGTTGCTGCCCCGTGCCTTCGCTCTGACCCGCGAATCCTCTAAGCGCTTTCTGGGTCTGCGCCACTATGATGTGCAGCTTATCGGGGGGGCCGTCCTGCACGAGGGCAAAATTGCCGAGATGAAGACCGGGGAGGGCAAAACCCTGGTGGCCACGCTGGCAGTCGCGCTCAATGCGATTACGGGGAAGGGCGTACACCTCGTCACGGTGAACGACTACCTGGCCCGGCGCGATGCGGAGTGGATGGGGCCCATCTACAAAGGCCTGGGCCTTACGGTGGGCGTGGTGCAGAACCACTCGCACCCCGAGGAGCGCCGCAAGGCTTACCTTTGCGACGTGACCTACGTAACCAACAGCGAGCTGGGCTTCGACTACCTGCGCGACAACATGGCGGTGGCCCCCGAACAACTGGTGCTGCGCCACGATACCCCGCTGCACTACGCCATCATCGACGAGGTGGACTCGATCCTGGTGGACGAGGCCCGCACCCCGCTCATCATTAGTGGCCCCGCCGAAAAAGCTACCGACATGTACTACCGCATGGCCGAGATAGCTAAGAAGCTCGAGCGCGGGGAAAAGCCCCCGGTAGGCACCAAAGGCGAGCCTACCGGCGACTACACCATCGAAGAGAAGCAAAAAGCGGTGCACCTGACCCTGCAAGGCATTGCCAAGGCCGAAAAGCTCCTGGGTGTTGAGGGATTGTTCAACACCGAGAACATGGAACTCGCCCACATGCTCACCCAGGCCATCCGGGCCAAGGAGCTGTACTTCATTGACCGCGAATACATTGTACAAGATGGTCAGGTCATCATCGTGGACGAGTTTACGGGCCGCCTCCAGCCGGGACGGCGTTTCGGCGAGGGGCTGCACCAGGCCATCGAGGCCAAAGAAGGGGTCAAAATTGAACGCGAGAACCAGACCCTGGCCACCGTGACCTACCAGAACTTCTTCCGCCTCTTCGAGAAAACCGCGGGCATGACCGGCACCGCCAAGACCGAGGAGAAAGAGTTTCAAGAAATATACGGCATGGACGTGGTCAGTATCCCGACCAACCGGCCGGTCATTCGCCAGGATGCCCCCGATGTGGTCTATCGTTCGGAGAAGGGCAAGTTCTTTGCGGTGGTAGAGGAGATCGCCGAGAAGTACGAAAAGGGCCAGCCGGTGCTGGTAGGCACCATCTCGGTGGAGAAGTCCGAGCGGCTCTCGGCCATGCTCAAAGAACCCCGGCACTTCCTGCCGCGCCTGGAGGCCAGGGCCCAGCTTCTGGCCAAAGCCATCGAGAAGCAAAGCGGCCCCGAGTGGGATCGGCTCAAGAAGGCCCTCGAGCGCCCCGGCTCGCTGCGCGACAGCGAGCTTGAACAGTACGAGTCCACCATCCCCCCCAAGGGCAACATCCGGGTGGCCTGGGACTATCTCAAAAAAGCCGTTCACACCCTGGAACTCATCCGCAAGGGCATCCCGCATCAGGTTCTGAACGCCAAGTACCACGAAAAAGAATCGGAAATCGTGGCCCAGGCGGGCCGCAGCAAGACCATTACCATCTCGACCAACATGGCCGGGCGCGGCACCGACATCAAGCTGGGGGGTAATGCCGAGTACCTGGCAGCCGACCTGCTGCGGAAGGAGGGCCTCGAGCCCCGCTCTGAGTGGCGCATTGAGCTGTTCATCAAAAAACTTGTGCAGGGGGCCGAGGAGGAGGCTCTCAAACTGGCTGCCGAAATCGGCATTCGCCAGTCGGTGATTGACGAAATCCGCCGCCTGCGCGATACCTGCGCCGCTGATGAGGTGCGGGTCAAGGAGCTGGGGGGTCTGCACATCATCGGCACCGAGCGCCACGAGTCGCGCCGCATAGATAACCAGTTGCGGGGCCGTTCGGGCCGCCAAGGCGACCCCGGCAGCAGCCGCTTCTATGTCTCTTTCGACGACGACCTGATGCGCCTGTTCGCCTCCGAGCGCATTGTGGGAATGCTTGACCGGATGGGCTTCGACGACTCCGAGCCCATCGAGAACCAGATGGTCACGCGCTCTATCGAGCGGGCCCAGAAGCGTGTAGAGGATCGCAACTTTGACATCCGCAAGCAGCTCTTGCGCCTCGACGAGGTGATGGCCCGCCAGCGCGAGGTGATCTATGCCCAGCGCCGGAATGTGTTGCTGGGTAGCGATGATGTTGTGCGGGAGGGGGCTTTGGCAATGGTGGAGGACACCGTGGATGGGGTCGCCGCCAACTACCTCAACCCCCAGCAACACCCCGACGACTGGGACATCGAAGGCTTGCGCTCGAGCCTGGTCGACTACATTCCGCCCCTCAAGGACTTCGACTTCGACAGCCTGCGCAAGCTGAAGGCCGAGGAGGGCATCGAAAAGCTTGTCGAGGCCGCCCGGGCTGCTTATGAAGCCCGCGAGGCCGAGCTCAACCGGCAAGGCCCCAACCTGATGCGGGCGGTGGAGCGCTTCGTGACCCTGCAGGTAGTGGATAACGCCTGGAAAGAACACCTGCACAGCATGGACGTGCTCAAGCAGGGCATCTTCCTGCGCGGTTACGGCCAGCGCGACCCCTTCCAGGAGTACAAGCTCGAGGGTACCCGCTTCTTCAACGAGATGATTGCGGGCATCAAGAGTGAAGTGACCAAGTTCCTGTTCCGCCTCCAGGTCGAGGTCAACCAGCAGCCCGCTCCGGCACCTGTGGCCCAGGGGGTTGAGTACAGCGGCTCTGAGGCCGGTGCAACGCTCTCCCAGGGCAACCGTGACCCCTTTACGGTGGGGCGCCAGCAAAAGGTAGCCTCGGCCTACTCAGGCTTGAGCCGCGCCGAACGCCGCAGACTCGAGCGCGAAGAGAAAAAGAAAAGCAAGCGATAGCGGCCGCTGTGGGTTGATTTTTGATTGGAACGAACGCCAGGGGTTCGCCCAGAAAGACCTGTTGTTTCATGGCTGGTTTGTCGCCGAACCGTGACGAACCAACCCGGCCCATGAGGTTTTTGGTTTTGAAAAGTGTCTTTTGAATCCGGTAGCGAACCTCGAGTGACCGTGTAAAGACTTCAACTGCTTGAAATGGGCATCCAGGGGCCCTCTCAGGGCGTACACTGAGGCGCGATGCTGACCCGTCGTCGGTTGCTTTCCCTGCTGGCCCTGGCTGGTCTGGGGGTTGTGGGTGCAGGGGGGCTGGCGGTGGGTGGTGCCTACCAGTTTCAAATCAATCGCTACCGGCGGGTTTTGCGGGGTCTGGATCGTCCGCTGCGGGTTGTTCAGCTCAGCGACCTTCACTACGGCCCCTGGGTTCATGCTGCATCGGTGCGGGCCTGGGTGAAGGCGGCCAATGCCGAGAAACCCGACCTGATCGTCATCACCGGCGACCTGATAGAGTCGGGCCTGCGCCTGGACTGGCTCAAAGGTATCTACCAGGCGACCACACCAGACCTGGACGACCTACTGACTGCGCTGGGGGGGCTTCGTGCGCCACTGGGGGTCTACTCGATTTGGGGTAACCACGACAATGGACTCCCCAGTGTTAAGCGTTATCTGGGCCAGCGTTTGCCCAAAAAGGGAATTGAAGTTTTGTCCAACCAGGGCCTATGGGTGCGAGACGACCTCTACCTGAGCGGAGTAGACGACTACTGGGCAGAGGAAGCCAACCCCAAGGTTTCTCTCGCAGACTACCGAGCTGGAAAGGCCAGCCTGGCCCTGGCTCACAACCCCGACTTCTGGGATTTTTACCAGGGTCTACCGGTGTCTTTGGTTCTGAGCGGTCATACCCACGGGGGTCAGGTCTATCTGCCTGGTGTGGGCGCGCCCTGGACGCCTTCGTACTATGGTCAAAGCTACCTTGGGGGGTGGTACAGCCCCGGCTACAGCCCCGCCTCGCCCCCGGTTGCGGGGTTTGTCTCGCGGGGGCTGGGCATGACGGTGCTTCCCTTGCGCATCAACGCACCTGCCGAACTGGTGGTATTTGACTTCATCCCGGAGGACTGATGGCGGCGGTTGGAGCACTCTTCGTTTTATCGAGCTACTCGACTTCAAAAACGCCTTGTCCTGGAACGCATAGTGCCCACCTGGAAACTCGAGACCCAAGCACTCGTGGGTCGACCCGGCCCAAGCTTGGGTAACTTGCGTCTGACCCAGATGCATTCCCGTTTTTGTGGGCGGCCACGTTTGTGAGAAGTGCGATACGATGACGGAGTGATTTTTGGCTATTCCTTCACCGTGCAGCACTACCGGCGCCCCTTGAGGGGCTTGCAGGCCCCCTTGCGGGTTGCCCACCTTTCCGACCTGCATATCGGGTTTTTCATTCGCCAGGGTTCCGTGCGCCGCTGGGTGGAGGCCACCCTGGCGGAGCAACCCGACCTGATTGTGATTACCGGCGACCTGACCGACTCCGGGCGAAAACACCAGGTGCTACCCATCCTGCCGGAACTGCGAAAGCTCCAGGCCCCCCTGGGCGTCTGGGCGGTCTGGGGCAACCACGATTACCGCTATAACCACTACCAGCCCAGGCACCCGGAGCGGGTAACTTCTAAAAAGTCCAGCTCGAGCCCACCCAGGGTGCCCATGCTGCCCCCGCTGGAGCTGGAGGAAGCGTTCAATCAACAGGGCGTTCGATTTCTGCACAACGAAGGTGTTCAACTCCGGGAAGACCTGTATCTGGCAGGCGTGGAGGACTGGTGGCACGGCGAACCCGATATTGAGAAAGCCCTTGCCAAGCACCAGTCTGCGTCAGCTTGTTTGCTTATTTGCCACAACCCGGACTATCTGTACCAGGTGCCTAAGTCGGTTGACCTTACCCTGTGCGGCCACACCCATGGGGGACAGGTGGTGCTGCCCTGGTATGGCCCTACCTTCACGTCCTCGCTCTACGGCCAGCAGTTTGCCGGGGGCTGGGTAGACGACCCTGTTCCGGCTTTTATCTCGAGGGGCCTGGGTTTGTCCACCGCACCCATACGGGTAGCCTGCCCGGCTGAACTGGTCATTCACGAGTTTGTGCCTGCCCACGGCCAGTAGCTCATTGCCCAGGGTCATAACAAATCAACCTGAACGCTTTCCTTCTCCCCTTGCAGGAGCCCGCCAGCAGTCCAGGTGCATTTTGCCGTAGATAACTGCATCTGGGGTGTCGTTGGATGAGGGATTAAAGGATTGCTACTCAGAAAATTCTATCCAGACGGATTCGATATCAACTGCCTCTGCAGGGCTTTGGGTATCGGGATGGTGTGTTGCTGTCTGTACAAACCAACAAGGAAGTTGGCATCATAAAAATGTGAAAGCCTCTCCCCCATGGTGGCTGGTTTTTATCGGTCTGATAGGGCTTTGGGGCCTGAGTGCGTTGCTTTACCCCTTGCTTCCGGATCGCATCCCCGGGCATTTTGGACTGTCCGGGGGCGTGACCCAGTGGGTGCCTAAGAAGAGTTTCTGGATCTTGCCGATTGTAGCCACTTTGGGGATACCCACCACTTTTACCCTGATTCGCATGGCTATGACGGACTACACATTCCTCAATCTCCCTAACAAAAATGCTTTTCTAAGCCTGGAAACAGAGCAGCAGCAGCGGATTTTGCGATACTTGGATGACGGCTTGGCGGGGGTTCACGTCTTGATGCTGTTAATGTTTGGGTACGTTCAGTACGAAACGTACAGGGTTGCACTCAACACCGTGCAGAGCCTCGGTTCTTTTATTTGGGGAATACTTGCGATTCTTTTGGTTTACGTGGTTTGGCTGAACTGGAAAATTTGGAGGATGGTGGGCCTCGAGGCTCAACGCACTCGGTAGCCGATACTTTCCAGAATTTGCCGGGCCTGCTCACGCTCGTCGGGGGTGGCAAAGCCCATCCGGATGGCGCCTCCTTCGTCGCGGATGGCCAGCACCTCGAAGTTTTTGATGTTGACCCCGGCGTTTCCCAGGGCCGTGGAGACGGTGGCAATCTGTCCGGGCTTGTCGGGAACCTGTACTACCAGTTCGTTCATCACCGGCAACAGGCTGCGCTTAACGATGGGCAGTGAGTCGCGGGTGCGTTTGGCTTCCTGGGCCACCTCGAGCAGGTTCTCGGGGGCCTCGAGCAGGTTTTCCAGCTCCAGCATCACCGCCCGCAGATCCTCGATGGCCTCGCGCAGGGCCGCTTTGTTAGCCACCACCATGTCACGGCTCATGCGTGGGGAGCCCGAGGCCACTCGAGTCAGGTCGCGGAAGCCCCCGGCGGCCAGAAACATTAGCAAGTCCTGCTGGGGATCCTGGGCCACCAGTCGGTTCAAGCCCACGGCCAGCAGATAAGGCAGATGGGAGATGCGGGCTACCAGCCGGTCGTGGAGCTCGGGGGAGATTTCCAGTGGATAGGCCCCCAGGTTTTCTACCAGCCTGTGCAGGGTGGCAAGGGCCTCCGGATTAGTCGAGGGGGTTGGCGTGATCACCCAGACTGCGTTTTGCAAGAGCCCGGCGTGGGCCGCCTCGACCCCCGCCTTCTCGCTGCCTGCCATGGGGTGTGAACCCACAAAGTTGGGCAGTACCCCTGTGAGCGCTGCCACCACCGGGCTTTTGACGCTGCCCACATCGGTCCAGAGGGTGTGCGGTGCGGAGAACTGCGAGAGCTTCTGGCCCTCGCTTACCAGCACCCCCATCGGGGCGGCCAGCACCCCCAGATCCAGCTCTCTAATCCAGTTCCCCAGGGATGGGTGAACCCGATCCACTACTTGCAGGGCCAGGGCATCCTCGAGCGCCCCGGGGTCGGGGTCGTAGGCGTGAATCTCCTCGGCCAGGAAGCGCTCGCGCAGGCCCAGGGCCACGCTGCCGCCCAGAAGGCCAATCCCAAAGATGCCGACTTTGCCAAAGAGGGGCTTCATCATAAAGAGGTCACGGGTCGAGGGTAGCAAGTCGTGGGTCATGCAGCCGCTAGCTATCCGCTATTGGCTATTCGCTATCTGCTATTCGCAAAACGCCTCAGGCAGGCTCGAGTTCCCGCGCCAGCCTGCGGCCCAGCACCGGCAGGAGGGCCTTGACCTTGCCCATCATATCGGCAAACTGGCTTTCGGTGAGCTGCTGGGCCGCGTCGGACTGGGCCTTTTCGGGCTCGGGGTGGGTCTCCACAATCAGGCCATCCGCCCCAGCGGCCAGGCCTGCCAGCGCCAAAGAGGTCACCCAGTCGCGCTTGCCGGCGGCATGGGAGGGGTCTATCCAGACCGGCAGGTGGGTAAGGCTCTTGAGTACCGGTACCGCCGAGACATCCAGGGTGAAGCGGGTGGACTTTTCGAAGGTGCGGATGCCCCGCTCCACCAGAATGACCTTCATGTTGCCCTGGGCCAGCACGTACTCTGCCGACATCAAGAACTCCTCCAGGGTCATGCTCATGCCCCGCTTGAGCATAACGGCCCGGCCCGATCTGCCTGCCGCTTGCAGCAGGGCGAAGTTTTGCGCGTTGCGGGCCCCGATTTGCAGCACATCGGCGTAAGCGGCTACCAGGTCTACCTGCTCGGGTGAGACCACCTCGGTCACGATGGGCAGGCCGGTCTCGCGGCGGGCCTGGGCCAGAATCTCCAGACCCTCCTGGCCCATCCCCTGGAAGCTATAGGGCGAGGTGCGGGGTTTGAAGGCGCCGCCCCGGAGCATCTGTGCGCCGTGCTTTTTGACGTAGCGGGCAGCAGTAAGGGTTTGCTCCAGGCTCTCCACCCCGCAAGGCCCGGCGGCAACCAGCACCTCGCCGCCGCCGGTAGCGCCGGTGTTCCAGCGCAGCACGGTGGGTCTGGGGGAGACCTCGAGCGAGGCCAGCTTGTAGGGCTTGGAGATGGGGATTACGTCCTGCACAGCAGAAAGCGCCCGAAAGTGCTCAATCAGCTCCGGGGTGGGGCCCTTGCCGATGGCCCCAATCAGGGTGGTGTGCTCGCCCTCGGACACATGGGCCCGGTAGCCGACCCGCTCCACTTCCCGTACGACCGACTCAATTTCTGCCGAACCTGCACCATGTTTCAGAATGATTAGCATCGCCTCGCTCCTTTCACGCAAAAAAACTTCCGGGGTTTGCGTTCCCCGGAAGCACGGATGCGTGTTAAGCCACTATGCGAGCCTCACGGGGATGCCAGGCCAATAAAAATACCCAAAAAAGCGGGCAGTTTGGCTTGCGAAACCCCTCGAGGTCTGCATATGCAGGGAGTGTAAAGGCGGTTGTCCCCGTTTGTCAATCCTTACGCAGGGGCGTAATGGCCAGCGTACAGCGCGAAATGCAGACCAGACGTCCCTGCTCATCTCTGATTTCGATGCTCCAGACAGCGGTGGTGCGCCCCGAGTGAAGGGGCGTTCCGGTAGCCGTCACTTTGCCGGACTGCATGGAGCGCAGATGGTTGGCGTTGATTTCCAGCCCGAAGCTGGTATAGCCCTCTGGTGCAGCCAGGTAAGCGCCAATGCTGGCGACGGTCTCGGCCAGTGCCACCGAGGCCCCACCGTGCAGGTAGCCAAAGGGTTGGTGCAGCCTGGGGGTTACCTCCATCTCGGCCACCACCTTTTGGGGGGATGCCTCCAGAATCTGGATGCCCAGGGTCTTGACCAGGGTGTCGCGCTCGAGCCGGGTGGGGTCTATCTTGCTCATGGCCCTAGCCTACCCAAGAAGCCAAAAACCTGCTACAATAGCTATTTGCCTGGGGGCGTTCCGGTTTCGACAGGGGCTCTTGAAGGCAGTACGGCGTGTCGAGGTAGCCCATGGCCTCGTAAAAATGGGCAAAGCCATAACTGGCGACGTTCGTAGCAACAGCTACGCCCTCGCTGCTTAAGTCAGCGACGTTCTTCAGAAGCCCAGCCGATGGCGTGCTGAACGAACGACCTAAAGTCGGCTAGCTCGAGGCAAGGCCCCGTAGCCAAGAGCGAAATTTATACGGCGCTCGGTTCCGGCCCGCTGTTGGTGGCGCAAGCCCGAACGACAACCAAACACCAACTACACACGTAGAAGTCTGCTGGATGGGTCTTTGGACAGGGGTTCAATTCCCCTCGCCTCCACCAGTACCCCGCCCTGCAACTAGCAGGGCGGGTTTTTGTTGCCTCGGGGTTGAAGCCAGGTGTATCTCGGTTGCGACGAACCGAGTAACAAGTTGTTCCGCATGGTAAAGTTCAGCCGCCGAATAACGCATCTGCGGCGCTACTCGCATTTGGTTGAAGCGGAACCTTTGATAATAAGCGTGTGTCGTTCGGATTACGCGCTGCCGTTATAGCCCTTCTGCTGCTGGCCTTCTGGGGGCCCAGTATTCCCGTGCAGCCCGTCCGAACCGTGGTCTTGCTTGACCAGAGCCCCTCGGCGCGGGAGGCCGTCTGGAAGGTTGCGCCCGAGCTGAACCTGACTGGGGCGCAGTATGTGGCCTTTGCCAGCGGGGCCACACTGGTGCCCACCCCCACGGCCCGCCGCCTCGACCTGGGCGAGGGCACCCAGCTACGGGAAGCCCTTCGCAAGGCCCAGGAGCTGCGCCCCGACCGGATCGTGCTGGTATCGGATGGACTGTTTCAGGATCAGGCCGAGCCCATTGGGGTTCCCATCTTCAGCCTTTACCAGCCCCCCAGTCCCAACCTCTCGCTATCGCTGGTGGCGCCGGCGCTCCCCAGTAAGGGCGAGACCATCGAGGTACGGGCGGTGCTCGAGTCCACGGCCAGCGTCAAGGCACGGCTGATTGTGGAGGGCCCTGCGGGGCGGCAGGAACGCGAGTTGCAGCTCGAGGCCGGGCGCAGCAGCGTGGGGTACCGCTTTCGCCTGGATGGGCCTGCGGTCGTATCGGCGCGGGTCGAGAGTGCGCTAGGCACCGAGCAAACCCGCCTCGAGCTAAGCCCCGCCGATACCACCCGGGTCTGGGTGTTGGGTGACGCTGCCCTGGCCCGCTACCTGCAGGCCCAGGGGTTTACCGTAGAGGAGCGGAAGGAAATCACCCTGCCCATCCGGGCCGAGGTGGTGGCCCTGGGGGTCGGGGCTCGAGACCTGTCGGCGGCCGAACTCGATGCCCTGCAAAGCTTTTTGAACCAGGGGGGTAGCCTGCTCTGGACGGCCACCCCCAGAGGGTTGTTTTTTGGAGGCTGGGAGCGCTCCAGCCTGGAGGGCAGCCTGCCGGTGGAGCCGGTAGAGGAACCCGGCGGGGTGGGGATTGTGCTGGTGCTGGATGTTTCGGGCAGTATGCTCGAGGCCGACAAGCTGGGCCTGGCGGTGGTGGGTTCGCTCGAGCTCATCCGCTCGGCCCGGCCCCAGGATTACATCGGGGTGGTGGTGTTCTCGGATCGCCCGCGCTGGCTGTTCCGGCCCCGCCCCATGACCGAACAGGGCCGAAAGGAGGCCGAAAGCCTGCTCCTGTCTACCTCTGCCGGCGGCGGCACCATGATAAAGCGGGCCTACCTGGAAGCCCTGGACGCCCTGGAAAGCCTGCCTGCCGACTCCAAACAGGTGATTGCCCTGACCGACGGGCTGGCTTCCGATGTCACCCCCGACCTGTTCGATGCGGCCCGCGATGCCAGCCCCCGGATCAAGACCAGCACGGTAGCGCTGGGAGCCGATGCCGACCGTCAGTTCTTGCGTGAGCTGGCCCAGGCGGGTGGAGGCACCTTTTGGGATGTGCCCAGCCCCCAGGATCTGCCCCGGTTTTTCCTCGAGGAGGCCCAGCGGGCCTTCCAGCGAGACGCCCTCGAGGGCAGTTTTCCGGTCTCGGTGCGGCCCCACCCCATCACCCGTGCCACCAACCCCCCCGCCCTCAGGGTCATTCTGCCGGCCAAAGCCAAACCCTGGGCGCAAACCCTGCTATCTTCCGGCGAGAACACCGTGCTGGCGGTGGGGGAGAGCGGGCGAGGCCGCGTAGCCGCCCTGGCCACCGACCTCTCGCGCTCCTGGCAGGGCTGGCCGGGAACACCTGCGCTGATGGCCGAGCTCATGCGCTGGCTTTCGCAGACCCCCGCCCGGCCCAGGGTGCAGGCCATACGCGAGCCCGACGCACTGCGGGTGTTGCTGGAGGGTCAGTTCGAACGTCCCAGTGTACGGGCTGGCGGCCTCGAGCAAAGCCTGGCCCCCACCGGGCCCCTGCGCTACGAGGCCCGCCTGCCCAAAGAAACGGTAGGTCAGGCAGTGATTTTCGAGAACGAGCAACCCCGGCTACGGCTGCAACTGCCCACCCTGCCCGAGTGGCGCATTGAAGATGGCCAGGAAAACCTGCGCAGGTTGTCGGAAATCAGCGGGGGCCGCCTTCTGGGCAGTACTTCCGAGCTACAAAGCCTTACCGCCCGGAAAGCCCTGAAGCTGGAGTGGCCCCTGATTGCGCTGGCGCTGGCGTTGTTTTTGGTGGAGCGTTACCTCGAGCGAAGACGAGGCCAACGCATGGGCTGACAAATCGCCGAAGATTTTACGCCCCGCTCGCGCCTGCGGCCTCGAGCGAAGACGAGGCCAGTCCAGGGTATGACAAATGGCTGGGAATTTGCCGGATAGCTCGCGCCTGCGGCCTCGAGCGCAAACGAGTCCAGCGCATGAATCAAAGTTCACCCTAGCTATCGGCTATGGGCTATGGGCTATCGACTGTAGGCATCCTCTATCCGCATCCAAACCCTCCTCTTTAGCCTTTCCTGGAAATGGTCAGAATCGGCTTGACTTTGACTAAGGGGCGGTTAGTGTGGAAGAGATGCGCTTTTACGCTTTGCTGGCACTGGTTCTATTAGCAGGATGCGCCTCGCAGAATGCCTGGATGCCTGCTCCGCCCAACACCATTCCCGGTGAAGTGGTGATGGAGGGCCTCGAGGGCACCCTCACCCTTCGGGTCGGCTCCAATGTGGCCTGGCGGATTGACTCCTACAGCAGTTGGCTCACCGCCAGCCCCCAGCGTGGGGTGGGGCCCAGGGTGGTGAAGCTCGAGGCTAACTTCAGCGGTGAAATCCAGAGCCAGGCGGAATACAGCGGCCTCCTCAGTATTTCCGGGGACGTAGAGACCACCGTGACGGTGCGCTTGCCGCTGGTGCGGGTAGTGGGCGCGGTGGCGGACGCAAGTCTGGCAACCACTGCGAGCCTCGTCCCGATGGGCTCACAGGGGTTGCGTTCCGTCACACCCGGCAAAGCCAGTGCAAGGCCCGTCGAAATCCTGGTCAAGTACCGCCGCGACCTGCGGAGTGTGGCCCTGCCCCAGGGCAGCCGGGTGCTGTCGCACGACCAGATTAGCCGCCTGACCAAGCTACAATCCACCAACCCCCAGGCGTTGCTCCAGCGCCTGCGCCTCGACCCCAGCGTAGAGTGGGCCGAGATCAACGGCACCGTCAGCGCTCAGGGCGAACCCACCGATCAGTTCTACCCCCAGCAGTGGTACCTGCGAAGCACTGGCGCCCGCTTCACCTATCTGCAAAGCTACACCAACCCTGTTACTGTTGCGGTGGTGGACACCGGGGTGCGCTACGACCACCCCGACCTGGCCGGGCGGCTCTGGCTACCGGGCGAGGGGGCCTACGACTTTGTGGGCGATGCCGCCCCTCCCACAGACCCCAACCAGCCCTACGACCCCTGCGCCGATCCGGTGCCCGGCAACCCCGGCGACACCAACCCTTCCGATCCCTGCGATCTGAACGCCCGCACCGGTGGCAGCCACGGAACCCACGTGACCGGCATCATTGTGGCGGGGGCCGGCCCCTTTACACCCGCCTGCCCTACCTGCACGGACTCGGGCATTGCCGGTATGGCCTACAACGCTCCCCTCAAGGTACTGCCCTTGCGGGTGCTGGACTCACTCGGCAACGGTACCTTTGAGGATGTGGCGCTGGCCGTTCGCTACGCCGCCGGCATCCCGGTGCAGAAGGGCAACCAGACCCTGCAAAACCCCCATCCTGCCCAGGTCATCAATCTCTCGCTGGGTTCTCTGGCCTATTCCAACGTAATGTGTGAGGCGGTTTCGGATGCGGTGGCGCGGGGGGTTTTGGTGGTAGCCGCAGCAGGCAACTTTCAAAGCCGTAGCCCCGGCGCCTTGGTTTACCCGGCAGCCTGCCCAGGGGCCATTTCGGTAGCGGCTACCGACCAGAACAACCAGGTAGCCTTTTACAGCCAGCAAAACAGCGATGTGGACGTTGCCGCCCCTGGGGGCAACACCTCGCAGACTGGCGGCGGGATTCTCTCGACCACCTGGAACTACACCACCAACCTGCCCAACTACACCTTTTACATGGGCACTTCCCAGGCTACTCCCCAGGTAGCAGCAGCGCTAGCCATGTTGTTATCTGCAAGCAAGGCCTCGAGTGCCGAGGAGGCATGGGTCAAGCTGCGGGACTCCGCAACCGACCTGGGGCTTCCGGGTCGAGACGACTCTTTTGGCTATGGGCTGATCAACCTGCCTGAAGCATTTGCCTGGGCGCTGCCCAGAGGTGATTTTATGGTGAGCTTCAGTGGGCCAATTTCCCGGCACATACCAGTGCCTAACGGCCAGTTTGAGACCTACCTGTTCCCTGGAACTTATAAAATAACTGCCTGCCGCGACGACTCGGGCAACAGATTCTGTGACCGTGGGGAACCGAAGCTCGAGCGCCAGCTACAGGTGGGCGGCAGAAACACCCTTGACCTGGGCACCATGATGGTGGGGCCGTAGTTTAGGATTGAGCAAAACCCTACTCCCCCCCAAAATACTCCGGCAACTGGTCGCGGGTAATCAGCACATCGCGGGGTTTGCTGCCCTGGTGGGGCCCCACAATGCCCATGGCCTCGAGGGCATCTACCAGCTTGCCTGCCCTGGCGTGCCCCACCGAGAGGCGGCGCTGGAGCCTGCTGACCGAGGCGTAGCCTTCCTCAATCACAATTTCGGCGGCTTTCTTGAGCAAGGGGTCGCCAAAGTCAATATCGCCAGCCTCGCCCGAAGGCCCGCCGCCCAGGTTGAGGGGGCCTTCAAAATCGGGGCCGTACTGCTCGACGAAGCTGTCCTCGAAGCTCTGTTCGCGCAGGAAGCTGGCAATGCGGTGCACCTCGGTTTCGGAGAGAAAGGGCCCTTGCAGGCGCACCGGCTTGGGCAGGCCGGGCTGGTGGAAGAGCATGTCGCCCTGGCCCACCAGGCGCTCGGCCCCGTAGGTGTCCAGGATGGTGCGCGAGTCGAAGCCCGACGAGACCGCAAAGGCCATGCGGGCCGGGATGTTTACCTTAATCAAGCTGGTCAGGATGTCCACCGAGGGGCGCTGGGTGGCCAGAATCAGGTGCATCCCGGTGGCGCGGGCCATCTGCGCCAGCCGCAGAATGGCCTGCTCGACTTCCTTGGGAGCAGTGATCATCAGGTCGGCCAGCTCGTCAATCACAATCACCAGATAGGGCAGGGTAGGGTCGCCGGCGGCGCGCATCTTCTGGTTGAACTGCTCGAGGTTCCGTGCTCCCACCTGGCTCATCATCTTGTAGCGCCGCTCCATGTGGGCCACCGCGCCCAGCAGCACCCCGGCGGCATCGGCGGGGTTGGTGACCACCGGGCGCACCAGGTGCGGGATGCCCTCGTAGGGGGTGAGCTCGACCATCTTGGGGTCAATCATCAGAAAGCGCAGCTCGGTGGGGAGGTACTTGAACAGCAGACTGGTAATCAGGGTGTTCACCGCCACCGACTTACCCGAGCCGGTAGAACCGGCAATCAGCAGGTGGGGCATGCGGGCCAGATCCTTCACCCAGACTTCGCCGTCAATGCTCTTTCCCAGCACCATGGGTAGGATGTCCTTGCTGCGAGCGAAGGCAGTGGACTGGATGGCCTCGCTGTAGCGCACCAGTTCGCGCTCGGTGTTGGGCACCTCGAGGCCAATCACGCTCTTACCGGGAATGGGCGCTTCGATGCGCACCGAGCCAGCTGCCAGGGCCAGGGCCAGGTCGTTGTGGAGGTTCTGCACCCGGCTGATTTTTTCGCCGGGGGCGGGCTCGAGCTCAAAGCGGGTCACGGTGGGCCCGCGAGACCAACTCACCACCCGGGCCTCCACCCCATGGTGTTGCAGGGTGCTGTTAATGAGCTCGACCTGCCGCTGGGTGATGATCTCCAGGGCCTTGGGGTCGTAGCGCGGCGCTTCGGGCTTGTCGAGCAAATCGAAGCTGGGTAGCGCCAGGGCAGTTGAGGGTCTGGCTGCGGAGGCAGTCTGGGGTGCGCTATTCTTGGCAGGTTTGCCGGTTTTGGGCTTCTCGGGGGGTGGAACGGTTTTGTGGGTAGCCTCCACCTTGTCCGGTTCGGGAAACACGAAATCGAAGTCCAGCACCGGTTCGGTGGGCGGTTTGGCGGTTGCCACCGCAAAAGCAGGGGGCTCGGCCTGCAGGCCCTTCTCGAGCAAAGCCCGCAGCCCCGCCGGGTGGGCTTCTGCCGGGGCCGACTCCACCCACTCGGCCCAGCGCAGCCAGCCGTCTACCCGCTCCTCCAGGCCCAGGGTCAGCTCTTCCGACTCGCGCCAGCTCGCCAGGCGGCTTTGGTGCTCGTCCAGGGCGGCCAGCAAGGCCCGGGCGTTGGTGGGGTTGCTCAGTTTTTTAGCGGCAGCCTCGGCCTGGCGGGTGAGGGTCTGGGTTTTGGTCAGCAGGGTGCCGATTTCCAACACCAGCGCGGTGCGTCGCTCCTCGAGGGCCTGGGCCAGACCCTCGCCTTTCAAGGGAGCCGCCAGCGCTGCGGCCAGTCGCTCGAGGCGCACCGGCAGGGGCCGGGGCTCGGCAGCCAGCTTTCCAGCCAGCTCCTTGGCCCGTTCGGCTCGAAAATCGTCCAGCAGACGGGCAAACCCGCCAATGGCCTCGCCATCCTGGGGGTTGCGCCGGAAAGCCCTGAGGTCGTCCTGGAGGGTATACAGGGCCTTGTGTTCGGGATAGCGCTCGGCCAGCGTCTGAGCTTCCAGCAATAGTCTTGTAGCAGTTTGAGAAAGCCTGTAGGCCCGGTATAGACGCTGCGCGGCCAGCACCACCCGCCGGGTACCTTTGCCCAGCAGGAAACCGGGTCGCTGGCCAAGGGCCAGATCGGCCACAAAGCTAAGGGCCAGCAGGGGAAGTAGCAGGCCGAAATTGCCGAGGTGGCCAGTCAGCAGCTTATGTAGGGTTTCGCCAACCGTACCACCCAGCGGTTTGGAGGCATGAGCGACCAGGGGTAGGCTGACCAGACCCCCCGCTGCGATGAGGGCGGTAGCCCTTAGAAAGCCCCCCAATGGGCGATCTAGCAGCAGCCAAACCCCCAAGATCGCTAAATTGGGCGGCACCAGCCAGGCTAGGTAGCCCAGGTTGCCCCAGAAAAAACTTTGCACTGTGCTGCCCAGTTGGCCTGCTAGGTTAGAGCCAAAATAGATAGCAGCAGCCAGCAACACCGAGAGCCCCATCACGACCAGGGAGAAAGCCTCGAGGTCGCGCTTTCGCTCGGTGGCGGAGGCCTTAACTGTTTTATCGCCTTTAGATTTGCCCTTGGCCATCGTTTACGATTCTAACATATCGGCAATTAAGCTTGACTCTGACAATAAACCAGCCAGTGAAGGCCGATAGTCTATCGTCAATGATCCATAGTCGATGGCTTATGGTCTATAGCCGATAGCCAAAGCTGATAAGTATCTCCACAATAGAAACGTAATGGGTAGGGAAAGGGTGATTCACGAGGCCGCGCCGCTGCAAACCCCAGAATTCGCACTTCTGTTGAGCAGCATGATATTTCTATCGCGGGCGCACTTAGACAGGGGCAGTCACAGAGGGGTGGCTTCACTCAAACAACAAACAAAAAGCGTGGGTCACTTGCTGCCCACGCCTGTTGGTGTTGGTTCTTAACTATTTGGGGAGCGCCCGGATCACGGCGTCGGTAATCTCGAGTTCGTCGGCGGCGTAGACCACCAGACCGCTGGTGGCGGCCACTTTCTTGTCCAGTACGATGGCGAAGCCTTGCTGCTGGGCTACCCGCGCGATAACCTGGTCAATCTCTTCGGTGATGGGCTTCAAGACTGCGTTGCTGCGCTCGGTCCACTTGCGCCCTGCTTCTTGCAGGCTTTGGGCCAGTACCCGGTAGTCCTGCTGCTCCTTGGCAGTGGCATTTCCGGCCCGCAGCTTGGCTTCCAGGGGTTGAAGCTGGTCGCGGAGGGGTTTGAGCTCGCGCTCGGCCTGGGTGCGCACATCCTGTACCTTCTTGAAGTCCTTGTGGGCCTGTACCACTTTTTCGGCATCCACGTAACCGATGCGGGTAGGGGTGGGACGGTTCTGTGCGATGAGCGAACCACCTAGTAGCAAACCTGCCAGCATCACTACAAACAACCAGTTTCTGTTCATCCTTTCACTCCATTACTTAGGCAAAGCCCGCACGACGGCCTGGGTAATGTCCAGCTCCTGTGCGGCATACACCACCAGGCCACTGCTGGCAGCCACTTCCTGGTCAAGCACGATAGCAAAACCCTGCTCCTGGGCAATTTTGCTCACGATTTTGTCAATATCCTCGGTGATAGGACGGAGAGCCGCGTTCTGCTGGTCGTTCCACTTCTTGACCGAATCTTGCAGGTTTTGGCTCAGGGCTCGGTAGCTTTGTTGCTCCTGGGCCGTAGCATTGCCCGCGCGGATTTTAGCGTCCAGGGGTTGAAGCTGCTCGCGGAGGGGCTTGAGTTCAGCTTCAGCCTTAGTTTGGATCTCCTTGACCCTGGCAAACTGTGGATGGGCTTCTACCACGGCCCTCGCATTGAGATAGCCGATTTTGGTCGCTGTGGGTTGGTTTTGTGCCACCAGCAGGCTGCTCAGCAGCAGGCCAGCCAGTATGGGCACAAATAGCGAAAATCGCTTCATACGCGCCACACTGTAAGGGTCAGCCCTTAGCACAGGGTGAGAGCCAGGCCACTGGTGATTTAGGCCAGGCTCGGCTATGGTATCGCCTGTGAGGTCGCCGACCTCAGAACCAGAGGTGTGTGTCATGAAACGTTTACCTGTCTTGATTGTTCTTTTGCTTCTAGCGTTTGCCTCGTCCGGTTTTGCTCAACGGGCCTTCCAGCTCCGCATCTCAGTGCCCTCGCCCAGCCTGGGGTTTGGCCTCGAGGCCAACCTACAACGCGACCTGGTAGCCCTCATCTACGGCGATGTGCGCTTTACCGGCCCCAGCTTCCTGATTGGAGGCGAGGTGCTTTTCAAGCCCGACCTGGGTCAGTTCGATCGCGACCTGCGCGGCATCAAGCCCTACTTTGGCGGAGGCCTTGGCCTGGGCTTACCCAACGCCAACTTTGCCCTGACCCTGGACGCCGGGATTGAGTTCGCCCTCGACCGCGATACCGGTCTGTTCATCGGTGGCCAGAGCATTTTTCCCTTCAACAGCTCCCCTTCGGCCCGGCTGCTATTTGGAGCAACATTCCGTTAGCACCCCGCCGGAAAGTAGGTAGTGCTTGTGGCCTCCTGCCTTATGCAGGGGGCTTTCGTTGGTCGTTGTAGAGATGTCCGTACACCTCCGGGTTTCCGGGAGGGATTGACATAGAGCCCCCTCCCTACCACGTAGGGAGGGTGGGGGAGGGTATTGGGTGAGGCCCCCAACCACCAGGTTACGCAAAGTCGCTGCTCAGCAACCCCACCTAACCTCCCCCACACGGTAGGGGAGGAACGAAAAGGTTTCTGCTACGGCTTTTGCAAGAGCGTACTGCATAGTTTGTGCCGCAATGGACACTTTGTACGGGTATTTATACGACTGTGTACTAAGTGGTCTGGTAACAAAGTGTTTGAGATGCCTCCATTGAACCCAACTTCCGCTCTTGATTTCTTGTAGTCATTCCGAGATGCACGCAGTGCAACGAGGAATCTGGCTCTGCAAAGGAACAGTGATTACAGTGGACTGAAGCACATCAGATTCCTATCTTCGCTTCGCTACGTTCGGAATGAACCCATAAATTTACTTACCAGACCACTAAGTGCGCCTGCGATGGAAATATCATGCATCTCAACGGAAGTGCGAATTCTGTTTGCAACGGCCGGCCTCGTGAATCACCCTTTCCCTACCCATAACGTTTCTATCGTGGAAATACTTAACTCTCTTTGAGCAGGCCCCAACTGGTCACTGCGGGATACGAGCCCAACACTTTGACAAACGAAGCCCGACGCAACAGGGTCAGCAAAGCCTGAGACGGGCCGGGGTCTTCGGCGTGGCCCTCGAAATCGGCGTAGAAGATGGGGGAAAAGGGACGGTCGGGGTCGCGGCGGGGACGGGACTCGAGCTTGGTCAGGTTAATGCCCTGGTCGGCAAAAGCCTGCAAAGCGGCGAGCAGTTCGCCGGGCCGGTGGCGGGTGGTAAAGACTACCGAGGTTTTGTAGGGGCCTTCCCGGCGGGGTAAATCTTCCCGCGAGAGCACAAAGAAGCGGGTGTAATTGCCAATAAAGTCCTGAATGCCCTCGGCCAGGATGCAGAGGCCATAGCGCTCGGCGGCGCGGCGGCTGGCAATGGCGGCCAGGCCGGGCTGGGGGTGTTCGGCTAGTTCGCGGGCGGCGCCGGCGGTGTCGTAGACGGGCTCGGCCTCGAGTTTGTAGCGGGCAATAAAGCCATCGCACTGGGCCAGGCCCTGCGGATGGCTCTTAACCTTGCGGATGTCCTCCAAACGGGTTCCGGGCGGGGCCAGCAAGCAGTGCTCGACCTTCAGCACGATCTCACCCACCACGTGCAGGTCGGTTTCCAGGAGCAGGTCGTAGGTCTGATTGATAATTCCGGCGGTGGTGTTTTCCACCGGAACCACGCCCATATCCACCTCGTGGTTGGTCACCGCAGAAAACACCTGATGAAAGGTGGGAAGCCCAATGGTTTGTGCACCTGGAAAGGCTTTGAGCGAGGCTTCTTCGCTGTAGGCTCCCTCGGTTCCCTGAAAGGCAATTCGCATCACGCAGCCCAGTATAAGTTTTCCTGGTTTTACCAGATAGCCTAGCATCCTTTCGGGCAGTCCATCCCGGATACGGCATAATGGTACAGCGTGTTGAGATTAGAGCCCATTACCGAGGCGGCGCTTTGGAATCAACTGGTTTCATCCCTGCCTATTAGCAGTGCCTTGCAGTCGTGGGGCTGGGGGGAGGTCAAAAAGCTCTCCGGGTGGCAGCCGGAGCGGGTCGCAATCTTCGACGGCGACGAGCTGATTGCGGCTGCACAACTTTTCCGCCGCAGTTTTGTGGGGCCTGTCTCCATGCTGTACGCTTCGCGGGGCCCCGCACTGCGCGACATTCGGGATTTGCCCAGGGTAGTAGAGGTGCTCAAACAGCGGGCCGGAGGTGCGGTCTACCTGAAACTCGAGCCCGAGACCGGCCAGCCCGCCGCGCAACCCGCCCCGGAATTTCCCCAGATGCGCATAGAAGAGACCATTCAGCCCGAATACACCATCTGGCTTGACCTGACCCTGGGGCGCGACGGACTGCTGGCCAACATGGAAAATATGCACCGCCGGAATACCCGGCTCGCCGAGAAGCGCGTTGTGACCACCATCGAAGGCATGGAAGCTTTTGAAGAGTTCTGGCAGCTTTTCGAGGAGACCAACCGGCGGGCCCGGCTTTTGCAGCACGCCAAAGCCTATTACCAAACCGTTCTCAATGAGATGAATCAACCCCTGGGCCAGGCCTTCATCTCCATCTCGCGTCTGGAGGGTAAGGCGCTGGCCGCAGGTCTGTTTGTGGCTTTCGCGGGCAAGGTGGACTACCTTTATGGTGGCAGCAGCCGCGAGAACTCCAATGCCAAAGCACCCAATGGCATGCACTGGGGCGCCATCAACTGGGGTATCGAGAACGGCTACCGCATCTACGATCTGTGGGGTGTGCCCCGCCAGAGCGAGGGCAGCCATGCTGCAGGCATAGACGCATTCAAGGAAGGCTTTGGTGGTAACCGGGTGCGCTTTCCCGCTTACGATGTCAGCCTCTCACCGCTTTACAGCGCAATCAAAAAAGCCCTGCGGCTTCGCAAGAACTGGGTCAACTACCGCACTCGGGGCACTACGCGGGATGTGCTGTGAGCAGCGCTGTGTTAGAAAACTGCGAAAAGAACCTTGTGTCTCGGGGGAAAACGCTATTCTGGGTACAGATGCAGCATAGCGGCTGCTCATCTAACGTTCAATCTGTGCCAACGGTCTTTAGCCCTCTGTTCACGCTTCTTAGCGATCTTGCTTCTACCCTCTAGCCGTGGTTCGACCTGCGCTCATCGCTCTAGTTGTGATAGGGGTACTCTCGCTTTTTCTGGTGAGCCGCCCTGTTCCAACGCCTGCTGCCCCCAACCGAGGGGTGAAACTCGAGAATGTCCGCCTGACCCTTTACCCCGAACAAGACCCCAAGGCCCGCTGGGAGTTTGCCGCCATGCAGGTCGAGCAAGACCCTGGCACCCGCGAGGCCAGGGTAACCGGTTTGCAGTCGGGGCAGCGCTTTGTAGAAAACCGCCTGGATATGCGGCTTTCTGCCCCAGAAGTGACCATTGACCGAGCCGATAACCTGCGGCTGCCCTACGCCAGGGTGGAGATCCTGAAGGGGTGCTACACCGTCAATCTGGGTAAACCTGGCGAGATGCCGGTCACGATAGACCAGCGCGAGGGTTTTCGTGCGCCCAGCGTATTCATCACCGCGCCCAGCCTGGAGGTGCAGGGCAAAGACTTCAAAAGCGATTTTGGTATCGAAAACCCCAGTTGGCGCGACCCTATCGAAAAGTTCATCTCCGGCGGGGAGCAGCCGCCCTGCCCTATCGAAGGTGGTAGTTCATGAAACGCGTTGGTTTGATTCTTTTTCTACTGACTTTGGTAGTCCTGGCCCAAAGCAAGGAACAGCGCATCATCACCATTGAGGCCCCTGGCGGGCAGCGCTCGGGTAACCTGCGCAATGGCCCCTGGGTTTACGAGGCCGGCAGGCCGGGTGGGGTGATTGGGAAAGTCAAAGACTTAGAAATCAACGCTACTCGCGCTACCTTAGAGGCTCCACAGGGCAAAACCATGCAGGAGGCCGAAGGGGAGCGGGTAGCCTCCTTCGATGGCAACGTGGTGGTCAAGCGCGACCGCATGACCGCGAGCGGCCCCAGGCTGGTCTACCGTGAGTCCAACGGACGCGGCACCCTGGACGGCAACGCCCGGATGCGCCAGGAACCCCGCGACAAAAACAGCGACCCGGTCGAAGTTACCGCCCCACGCATGACCTTCGAGGTAGACACCAACATCTCCACCAGCGAAGGCGGCGTGACCCTCAAGAATGGTCGCCAGGAAGGGCGCTCGGACGCGGTGTACTACGAAGAGGACCAGGGTCTGGCGGTTTTTACCGATGCCAAAGAAGTGGTGCTGGTTCGCAAGCGGGAGGGCAAGGGCGACCTGGTCATTCGCGCCAGGGAGATTCGCAGCCTGACCGATGAGAAGCGCCTGCTGGCCACCGGCGGCGTCACCTTGGTAGATGGCGACATTACCACCACCGGAGCCAGCCTGATCTACAACGACAACACCGGCGAGGCCACCATAGTGGCGGGCCGGGTCGGTAACCAGAACGTGCCGGCCCGCAGCGTCAACGTCAAGGAGCGGGCTACCCTTTCAGGCAACTCGCTCTTGCACAACGTTAACCGCTCCCAGGTGCGGGTGCTGGCCCAGGCACCCAAGCTCCCGGTGAACGACTTCCGCAAGCTGAGCGAGCAATAATAAGCCCTATGCGCTGGCTTTTGCTGGTTTCGGGGTTGTTGCTGGTGGCCCTGGCCCAGCAAGACCCCGAGCCTTCCTTTCAGACCACGGCTGAAATTGAGCGGCGCGGCAAGAAGATTGTGGTGGTTAAGACCGGGCCCGATAACCCCCCGGCCATCATCGAGCTGCGCGACCTGTATGGGGGGGTCATTACCGGGCTGGATCCCGAAAAGAAAACCCTTCGTTTGGGGGAGCAGGTGTTCACTACGGATAACCTGACCCGTTTCTGGCAGGAAGGTAAAGTGGCGCAGTTTACCGACCTGAAGGTGGGGCAGCAGGTGCGCCTCGAGGCCGCCGAGCAAAACGACGGCAGTCTGAAGGCCTTTGATATCCGGATAGGGGGCAGGCCTGAGGGATCTTCCCTGACCCGCTCGCTCTTTGCCGACCCACCCCCCTTCCGAGTACAGATTACTTTTGGTGAGGATGCCCGGGCCTTTGGTGCGATTGCTCGGGTGGAGCAGGTTCGTGAGGTTAACGACTATGTATTCATGACCGGCGGCACCGCCAGATACATCGAAGAAGAGGATCGCCTCGAGCTCGACCTCAAACCTGCCCCCAGGGCGGTGGAGGTTCAGCAGGGCAGGAGCAAGGCCTGGGGCAGCCGCCTCGACTACGACAACCAGAGCGGCGACGCTCGAGTGGCCGGGCCCATCGAGCTCGAGCGCGCCGGCGACAAGCCCCTTCAGGGTAGCGCGCAGCGCATGATTTACAACGTAGACGACGAGATTCTTCGCCTTTTTGGTGGAATCAAGCTGGTGCAGGATGGGCGCACCTCCACCGCCGAAAGTGCGGTGGTGCGCGAGAAAGACCGGGTGGCCTATCTGTATGGTTCCAAAGACAGGCCGGTGCGAAGCCAGAACAAAGACGGATTTGTAGAGGGAACCAGGGTGCTCTACAACCTCGATACTAGCGATGTAGTGGTGCTGGAAGGTGTCAAAGGCGAGTTTCAAGACCCTTGAGGGTTGAGATGCGGGTTTATTTGCTTCTGGCCTGATTCAGGTTGCTTCAGGCGCTCGATGCCTGGGCTTGCGACCCGTGACCTGTGATAGTGCCTTAGCAAAGCTTACAGATAGCTTTCCGGTGCGGCATTGTATTCAGAACCATCCTTCTGCCCAAACTGCACTACACTGGTAGATGTGCGAAACCTGGTGCAAGTTCTGGTGGCGATAGGCTTCATTGGTGCGCTAGCCTTTTTCTTTTTGTTTTACCCTACCCAGACCGTGGAAGTCCTGATCTGGACTTCGGGCGAGAAGCAGAATGTGCTCAAACCAGCCCTCGAGGAGTTCAACAAACAGGGTAAAACCGTACTGATTGGTTCCCGGCGATACACCGTGCAGGCCAAAAGCGTCACGGTCAACTCGGGTGAGATGTATACCCACCTGGTGCGCAAACTCAACCAGGGGGTGGCCTTCCCGGAGCGCACCGGTGGCGAGCCCACGGTGGTCTCGCCCTCGACCTCGGACTGGCTGGCCCAGGTGAACCTCGACACCCGCCGCCAGGTTTTCGACTTTGCTGCAATGCCCCCCATCGTGCGTACCCCAGTGGTGATTTTCACTTTCCGCGAGATGGCGGAGTGCCTGGGCTGGCCGGCCAAACCCATCGGCTGGTCAGACATCATCGCCCTGAAAGAAAGCCCACAGGGCTGGGCTGCTTGCCCTACGGCCAAAGCGGAGTGGGGACGCAAGCCCAGGGTGGCCTTTACCGACCCGGCAGTGAGCTCTACTGCTCGTTCGACCTTGCAGCTTTTGTACCAGGCAGCCGCCGGCCGCTCGGGTTCAAACCTGACTGTGGAGGATGTGCGGGCGGCCAAGACCCAGAACTATGTACGGCGCTTTCAGGCCACGGTAGACCACTATTACCCCGAAACCCTCAAACTCCAGACCAAAATTTTCCAGGGGCCGCGCTTCGTGCATTTTGCCCCGCTGGAGGAGTACAACCTGCCCTGGCTCTACCAGGGAAGGGTCAATGCCGAAAGTGTGCCGGGTGGCCAGGTTGTGCAGCGGCCCATCACCGAGGCGGGCTACGAGGTGGTGGCGCTCTACCCAAAAGAGGGTACGGTCTGGCACGACAATCCCTTTGCCATTCCCAACGCCGACTGGGTCACGCCACAACAGCGGGCTGCAGCCCAGGTGGTTAAGGAGTACCTGCTGAGCGAACCGGTGCAGAGGCAGTTTATGGCCTGGGGCTTTCGTCCGGGAACCAACCTGCCCTTTGCCGATGTGCTGGGTGCTGCCCTGGGTATCAACCCCAACGAGCCTAAAAAGTTGCTCGGAAGGCTGAATCCCGAGGTGGCAAGGGCCATCCAAAATAGCTGGGAGGACGTTAAGAAACCTGGTGTGGCCGTTCTGGTGATAGATACGTCAGGCTCGATGTCGGGCGAGCGCATTCAACAGGCCAAGGAAGGGGCCAAACGCTTTTTAGATCGAGCGGCGCCGGGCACCCACGTAGGGCTGGTCACCTTTGCCAGCAGTGTGCAGGTGCGGGTTCCGATTGGCCCCCTGAGCAAGACCCGGTTTGCCATTGTGGAGGCCATTGATTCCCTCACGGCCAGGGGCAACACCGCCATGTACGAGGCCATCAAACGGGGTCTGGAACTGGCCGACAGTTACGAAGGGGTCTCGAGGGAGGCCATCCGGGGGGTGGTGTTGCTATCCGATGGAGTTGCTAATGCTGGTTCTGTGGGTATTTCCGGGCTGCTCAAGCTGACCGACCGGCAGGAGCGGGAGGTGCGGCTCGAGTTCCCCGAGAGCGCCCAACTGCGAAACATCGTGGCCTCGGGTCTGGCCTTTACCCCTCAGAACACCGTGCACGTCTTTAGCGTTGGCATCGGCGAAGCGGACTGGGAAGCCTTGCGCCTGGTGGCCGAGGGGACGGGCGGGGTGGTGGTACGTAGCGACGAAAATGGTCTGGGGCCGGTGCTCGAGCGTTTTTCCAAGTATTTCTGAAAAATTAGCTGAGCCATCCGGTGTTAGGAATGCTTTGTCCTGGACAAAACAGTAGCCTGGATGAGCGGCTACTCCGTAGCTGATTTGCTAGGCTGTACCTATGCTTTGGCGAGTGTTGCGTGCAGGGCGTCGGCCTCCGGCAATCTGGATTCTGCTGCTGGGCCTGGGGGTGGTGGCTGCCCTGCTGTTTGTGCAGAGCCTCGAGCCCTACCGCACGGCCTGGCCGGTGCCCCTGTTCATTACCCTGCTGGCCTGGCTGGCCATGAGCGCGACCCAGCTCGAGCGCCGTCTGGCCCCCGCCATAGAGGACGACCCCCTGATGAAGAAAGCCCTGGAGCGCCGCAACGCACTGGCCCGGGAGATTGATCTGCTCGAGGCTCCCAGTTTCCGACGCCAGGTAGAAGATGTTTTACAGCAGGTAGACCAGGACATTCTGCCCGAGTTTGAACGTCGTCTGGCCCGTTACCGCGCCCTCGAGGCCTCACTGGCCGACCAGCGCAAAGGCCGGGGGCCCCTGGTGGGGGCCAGCCCCGCCACCCTCAAGAACCTGCAACAGCTCAGCGCTGCTCAACAAGAAGCCCTGCAAGGGCTGCTCACGAAGCTCTCCGATATGGTCGCCAACCTGATGGGTCTCTCACACAGCACCGAGGATCCCGAAACCCTGCGCCGTGCTCGTGCGCTGGCCGAGGATATGGCAACCTACTGGGAAGCCAGCGCCGAGGTTTTCAAGGATAACGGCCCCACTCCGCATTCCTGATTGCACAAAGCCTGATCCGAATGAACGCTCTTGTTCTCCCGCTCAGGGGGAAGCCAAGCGGCTCATACCCCCTTTTGCCTGAACACTTTCTGTAGGGGCATTGCGTAGGAAAGGGTTGGCAGGGAGCATGGGGTAGGGGATAGGGGTTGGAAACCCACTACGTATCTTGGGGTGACAGAAAGTTGGTTGTACGCCTGCAGTTGGTATCAGATGGACTTTGTATGAAACGCGGCTAGTCTGTAATGCCCGCCATCAAGAGCCCCAGCTTTTCCTCACTGGCCTCGCTGGCTTTGAGTTCGCCCATGATGCGGCCCTCAAACATCACCAGAATGCGGTCAGCCAGCGAGCGTACCTCGTTGAGGTCGGCGGAGACCAGCAGCACGGCCATGCCTGCGTCCCGGGCCTTGACGATATTTTCGTGGATGAACTCAATGGCTCCGATGTCCACCCCGCGGGTAGGCTGGGCGGCCACCAGCACCCTGGGCTTGCGGCTCAACTCGCGCCCTACAATGATTTTTTGGGCATTACCCCCCGAATAGCGCCGGGCTGCCAGCTCGGTGCTGCGTGGGCGCACATCGAACTGCTCCACAATCTCACGGGCTCTGGCCTCGATCTGGTCGGCATCAATGAAGCCCAGAAAGCCTGCGTTGGGCTTGCGGTAATGGTCTCCTAGAATCAGGTTCTCGCGGGTGGTAAAGTCCAGCACCAGGCCCCGGGCGTTGCGGTCTTCGGGGATGTGGGATACTCCCCACTCACGCACAACCCGGGCGTTTGGCCGGAGGGTCTGCCCTTCGTACTGAATAGTGCCTTCATAAGGCCGTAAGCCTGTGATGGCCTCCACCAGCTCGGTCTGGCCATTGCCCTCCACGCCTGCAATGCCTACAATCTCGCCCGCCCGTACCTCGAACGACACCCCATTCAGGCGGTGCTTTTTGTCTTTGCCGGGGATGGTCAGGTTGGAAACTTTCAGTACCACCTCGCGGGGCCTGGCTTCGGTTTTATCCACCGACAAAATCACCTCGCGCCCCACCATCATGCGGGCCAGCTGGGCTACGTTGGTCTCGGTGGTGTTGACCGTACCCACGACCTTGCCATCCCGAATGACGGTTACGCGGTGGGAGAGCTTGATGACCTCGGCCAGCTTGTGGCTTATGAAAATAACGGCGTTACCCTGGTTCACGTAGCGGCGCAGGAAGTCAAAAAGCTCGTCGGCTTCCTGCGGTGTCAGCACTGCTGTGGGTTCGTCCAGAATCAGGATTTTAGCCTTACGGTAAAGGGCTTTAAGGATTTCAACCCTTTGTTGCAAGCCCACCGGCAGTTCTTCTACAGGGGTATCGAGGGGCAGGTCGAACTCGAGTTCCTTCATCAGAGCCTCGACCTCGGCCCGGGCCTGGGCCAGGTTGAGCTGCGCCCCTTGCGTGGGCTCCGAGCCCAGAATCACATTTTCCAGCACCGTAAACGGATCTACCAGCATGAAGTGCTGATGCACCATGCCAATTCCCTGGGCAATGGCGTCGCCGGGTTCGCTAATCTGCACTTTTTGCCCGTTGACCCAGATCTCACCCTGGTCGGGCTTGACCAGGCCGTAGACAATTTTCATCAGGGTGGATTTTCCCGCCCCGTTTTCCCCTACCACCGCCAGTACCTCGCCCCAGCGCACATCCAGGGAGATATGGTCGTTCGCCAGCACCAAAGGATAGCGTTTGGTGATGTCTTTGAGCTCGAGGGCCACCGCACCCTTTTCGTGCGAGCCGGGGGGGGAAGCGAGATTGTTCATGTGCCTAATCATACAGGCAAGGCTTGCCCGGACGCACAGTCGAAAGCTAAAGGCCGGGTGCAAAAAAACGCTCAGGGAGAACCCCTGAGCGTTGCACTATGAAGACACCTAGCGTTTGTCAGGCACCTTAAGGGCACCGGAGATGATCTGGCTGCGCAACACGGCCAGGCGATTAATGACCGCTTGCGGAATCAGGGCGCGGTTGTAGTCATCCAGCGCATAACCCACGCCGTTGTTGTTCAGACCAAACTCGCGCACGCCACCCTTGAAGGTATTGTCCTTGACAGACTTGATCACATCATAGGTGGCCACATCCACCCGCTTAAGCATGGAGGTGAGCACGTGGTTGAGGGTGCGGGGGTTGTTGTCGGTATCACCCAAGTAGTTCTGGTTGGCATCTACACCCACCATGAACAGCGGACGGGTGGTGGCGGCAGGGCAGGACTGGTTGTAGGCAGCGTAGCGCGGAACGTTTGAACCGTTGTTGGAGATGAAGCGCACGCCGGAAGGGAGATCGGCTTGCTTCAAGCAGCGCTGCTGCTTCACAAAGTCCAGCACGCCCAGGCCCGAAGCACCCGCAGCGGCATAGATGATGTCCGCACCTTGCTTGGCCTGAGCGTTTGCAATTTCCTTGGCCTTGCCGGGGTCGTTCCAGGCGGCAGGGGTGTTGCCCACGTAGTTGATGAGCACCCGGGGGTTGGCAATGTTGCGCTCGCGCATACCTGCAATGGCCCCGGCGCGATAGCCCTGCTCGAACTTGTGAATGAGGGGGATGTCCATGCCACCCACAAAGCCGACCACGCCCGTGTTGGTGGTGCGGCCTGCGATGTAGCCCACCAGGTAGCTACCTTCGTGCTCACGGAAGACCAGTCCAACTGCGTTGTCGCACTTGCCTTCGCAGGGCACCGAGTCAATTACGGCGAACTTGATGTTTTTGAATTCTTGAGCGTTACGGGTAATGGAAGGTTCGTTGGCAAAGCCGACCCCCACGATCAGGTCGAAGCCTTCCTCGGCGAAACGGCGGATGCCCTGACCCACCTGGCCAGGGTCGCCGGGCTCGAAGTCAAAGACCTTGACCCCCAGCTCTTTGGCGGCCCGCTGGGCGCCCTCGAAGGTGGATTGGTTGAAGCTACGGTCGTTTTTACCACCTGCGTCGAAAGCCATGCCGACGCGAATATCCTGGGATAGTCCCAGACCCAACGCGGCGGCAACGGCAGCACCGAACACTACGAGTTTCTTCATGCGATTCGCCTCCGTTTACTTGTGAATCACACAAGTTTTTAACTGGCTATTAGCCTCCGGCATTATAGAGCAGAACCCATGAGGCATGAAAGGGGCTTGACAAAAGAACCTAGCGTGCCTTAGGGCGATTTGTGAGCGTGGGCAAGCCTACTGCGAAGCTACACAATCTTCTTGAACAAAATGATACCATCGTGTTATGTCTACGCCTAAGCAGCGAATTGCCGAGCTACGAGAGCAAATCCGTTACCACAACTACCGATACTTTGTAC
Source organism: Meiothermus sp. CFH 77666 (assembly GCF_017497985.1). Classification (NCBI taxonomy): domain Bacteria; kingdom Thermotogati; phylum Deinococcota; class Deinococci; order Thermales; family Thermaceae; genus Meiothermus; species Meiothermus sp. CFH 77666. The sequence continues at coordinate 284,778 of NZ_JAGDFV010000001.1, read as the reverse complement.
TCGACGACCCGGAGATTTCCGATGCCGAATATGACCGCCTGTTACGTGAACTGAAAGAACTCGAGGAAGCGCATCCAGAGCTGGTAACCCCAGACTCGCCTACCCAGACCGTGGGGAGCTTGCTCTACGAGACCACCTTTGAAGCCGTGCCCCACCCCACCCGAATGTACTCCTTGGGGAACGCTTTTGGCCCTGAGGACATCCAGGACTTTGAGGCCAGCATCAACCGCGCCCTGGGCAGCGCAGAACCCCGAGAATATGTTTTGGAGTACAAGATTGACGGTCTTTCGGTTAATCTAATCTACCGCAATGGCCTGCTGCGGCGGGGTCTGACCCGTGGCGATGGCGCAGTAGGAGAGGACATTACCCCAAACCTACTCACCATTGCCGACATCCCTCGAGAGCTGCCTGAACCCTTGAGCCTCGAGGTTCGGGGTGAAATCTACTTACCCATTCAAGCCTTCCTGGATTTGAACGCCAGACTGGAAGAGGAGGGTGCAGCCCCTTTCAAGAACCCCCGCAACGCTGCGGCGGGCAGCCTGCGTCAAAAAGACCCCCGGGTCAGCGCTAGCCGGGGCTTGCGGGGTTTGTTTTATGGGGTGGGAAGGCCCGAGACCTTTGGGGTGGCCACCCAGCGGGATTTGCTGGAAAAACTTGGCCAACTCGGCTTTTCGGTGGAGCCTCACTACCGGGTGGTGCGGGGGGTGGAGGGGGTTCAGGAGGGGTATCGGGCCATGCTGGCCCAGCGCCGCAAGCTGCCTTTTGAAGCCGACGGGGTGACGGTCAAACTCAATAACCTGGCGCTCTGGTCGGAACTCGGCTATACCGCCAAAACCCCCCGCTTTGCCATTGCCTACAAGTTCCCTGCCGAGGAGAAGCCCACACGGGTGGTGAATGTGGTTTTTCAGGTAGGGCGCACGGGGCGGGTCACGCCGGTAGCGGAACTCGAGCCCATCTCGCTGGATGGCTCCACCGTTAGCCGGGTTACGCTTCACAACGAAAGCTTTGTGCAGGAGCTGGGCCTGCGGATTGGCGACACGGTGCTTGTGCACAAGTCCGGCGGGGTGATTCCCGAGGTGCTCCGGGTCATCACCGAAGCGCCCAGGGGCCATACACCTGTGGAATGGCCCCGCCACTGTCCGGAGTGCCAGAGCGAGCTAGTGCTGTCCGGCAAGATTCACCTGTGCCCCAACCCCTTATGCCCGGCCAAGGCCTTTGAGTCTATCCGCCACTTTGCGAGCCGCCGGGCCATGGACATCCAGGGCCTGGGGGAAAAGCTTATCGAGCAGCTGCTGGGGGCTGGCCTGGTCAGGGATGCTGCCGACCTGTATCGGCTTCGCAAGGAGGACTTAACTGCCCTCGAGCGCATGGCGGAGAAAAGCGCCCAGAACCTGCTGAATCAGATTGAGAGCAGCAAAAGCCGGGGCCTCGAGCGGCTGTTATTTGCCCTGGGCATCCCGCAGGTGGGCGAGGCTACCGCCAGGGCCCTGGCCAGGCGCTTTGGCCATCTGGACAAAATCCTCTCCGCCACCGTAGAGGAGCTCGACGCCGTGCCGGACATTGCCGAGGTCACCGCCCAGGCTATCCACAATGCCCTTGCCAAACCCGAGATGCGTCGTTTTATTGAGCGCCTGCGGGCCGCCGGGGTTAGTTTTGAGGCCAGAGAGAGGCAAAAAAGCAACGCCCTTGAGGGGCTGACCTTTGTGCTTACCGGAGAACTGTCTCGCCCCCGGGATGAGGTGGCGCGCGAACTGGAGGCCCTTGGCGCCAAAGTGTCCGGCTCGGTCAGCAAGAAAACCAGCTATGTGGTAGCGGGGCCGGGTGCGGGCTCAAAACGTGCCAAAGCCCAAGAGTTGGGGATTCCCATACTGGATGAGAGTGGTCTGGCCGCGTTGCTCCAGGAAAAAACCCTGATGGATTAGCACCTGAGCCGTTTCATCCAGCCACGATTTCCCTCACCTGCACAGGTCGTTACGGCAAATATCCAGCACAGCCCAGTCGCGGCCTGGTTGATCACGTACTACCAACTTCACAAACACACTTCCGCCTTCGCTCCAGTAGCGGTCTCCATTGCTGCTATCAAACTCGGCCCTGGAGGCTGCGCGGGGCAGTTTGTTGCGGTTGTCTATCCAGTAGTCGCGGTAGATGAAGGGTTCCCCACTGTAAGGCATAGCCACGATAACGAACTCTCCCGGCAGGCTATTGTCAAACCGCAGCTTGAGCCTGGCGGGCATGCTGCCGGAAACGCCCAGGTTATAACTGCGGCCCTTGAATACGGTAGCCCCGAATTGGGTGTTGTCGCCGCCTTTGGGTGTGCCCCACATCCGGAAAACGCGATTGCTACCGTCGTTGCGGGTGAGCGAGACCGGGGCGATGCCGCCCCCGCTTTCGTTGTAGATGTAAAGCCGCCCGTAGCTGTAGTTGCAGATGCCAGCGTTCCACTCAGAGCGAATTTCACAGTTAGTGTCCAGCAGGAAGGGCGTATTCAGCACAACGGCATGGCCACGTTTCCCACTCACCGAGCCGTCGGCATCTACAAACACACTACCCCGGTAGCCGTCGGAGGTATCGTCGTTGGCGATCTCCTCCGGGGTGGGCTCAGGGCGCGGCGGCAGGTAGACCGGCTTCGCATTGGTAAAGTGGGCCCCTTCGGCAAAGTTGCGGCTGTCAATGGAAAAATCGGTAAAGCGCAGGTAGCTCATGGCCCCGGCCTCGCGAATTGCGCTCTGGCCGCCCTGGGCATTCTGGATTGGCAGGGGTTGGAAGTTCACAAACTGAACATTGCGGAAGCCGATCTTGCCATCGTAAAACTCGAAGCCACGGATGGGAAAGTTGTCCTGGATAGGGCCTCCGTTGCTTATGGCCCAGGGCCGGGGCAGGCTGCGACCATCCGCGCCGCGGAACTCCCAGCTCTCGGGGAAGCCTTTATTGTCGCTGTCACCTACTATCAGCGAGTCCTCGAGGGTGGTCTCCCAGGAGGCGAAGGTGACCCCGATAGCGTTGTCGGAAAGCCGGGCCCCGGTGACTTTGTGGTTGGTGCCGCGCAGCCAGATGGCATTGCCGCGGTTTTTGTAGCCGGTGAAGTTCTTGAATTCCGCCACCACTGGGGGGTTTTTGGTGTTGTCCCACTGGTTCTGTGCATCCGCGGGGTTGGTGCGGGGGTTGTAGATGGTGGTTTCGGATTCCAGGGTGTTTTTATTGGGGCCGCGGTCTACCATCAGGCCGTCCCAGTTGGAGTGGGCCACGTTGCCCGAGAACTCGCCCAGCGGGGTGCGACGGGGCCAGATGGTGGTGGTGGCCGAGGGGCCGGTGGGGTTTTCGGGCAGGGCATACCAAAAGCCGGTGTGTTCCGAGCCAGCCGCCACATTGTTGCGAACGATGTTGTTGGGGTGCGTTATCCAGAAAGTAGCCGGAGTGCGATCGGTGGGAATGACCCCTTTTTGCCCTTTGGAAGTGTCGGGCTTGCGGGTCCATATACCCAGATTGCCCTCAATGAGGTTTTTGCTTTCGGCGCCATCTTCCAGGAAATAGCAGTGACCGATATTGTTGTACGCAACGTTGCCCACAACCTCTACCTGGCTGGTTCCGTGTACGGTAACGCAGCGGTTGAAGCTTTGATGAATGGAGCTGTTTTTGATGTACTGGCCCGGCGATTCGCCCATCAGGTGCCAGTGAAAGGGGTAGCGTGCGAGCTGGTCAAGCTGGCCCATGCGGAACAGCTCGACCCCCGAAACCCGCATAAAACTGCCCATCATACCCATGATGTGCCCACCGAATCCGGTGTTGGCGGAGGACTCATCCCCTTGTATCCGCACGTTTCTGGAGAGCAGGCCCACTTCTGCCCGCTGATCAACATCGAAGGTGACGCTGCCAAAGTGTGGGTACTTGAGGGCAGAGTCGAGGGTGAGGGTATTGCCAGCGATGGCCGTAATGGTCTTGACCTCCGCCTGTCGGGGGTCAAAGTCGGTTGAGGCGATCACAATCTGATCCCCTACCCGCCAGTCCCTGGCGTCCAGTACCGTGATCTGGGTCGCGCCTTTGGCGGCTGTTTGGGCCAGTCTGGTCCAGCCCTTGCGCGGTTCACCGTGAAGCTCGAGGATGCCCCTCATCACCCCGAGAACCTTGGTGCCCATGCCCATCTGATCTTCGGCCGGATTGTTGCCGGTGAGGGTAATTACCGCACGACGTCGAAAAGGCTGGTTGGGGGTTCCAATTTCCAACCTTCCGTGCACCATAATCCAGTCGGCTTTGAGCTCCAGATCCTTGTCGTCAAATCTAAGAACCCCGTAAACCGTTAGCCCCTTCAAGGGCGGCGGGCTTACGTCCAGGGTTACGGCTAGATCGGGTGGGATGCTGACCACTTCTCTTTCAGCAGGCACCTTCTTGCTCGGCCAGATGTTGGGGTCTGACCAGAGCCCCGAGCGGGTGGGGGTAGGCCCACCCGGGGGCGTAATGCTTTCACTGTTGCCGTTGCACGCGGCCAGGGCGGTAAGAAGAAATAGCCACAGAAAAGGTTTCAGCATACCCAACCCACCTCAGATTTTGAAACACCCACCGCCTTCTGAGCTAAGATTACGACACCCATGCTAACGATACGGAACAGATAAAACCTCAAAGTCAAGGAAGTGATTAAGAACTTCTTGATGTTGCTCACATGCTTATTTGCGTATATAAACTTCCTGAGAGTGGCTGCGTCAATGGCGCACGGATCATCGAAGCCAACAACAAACACACCTGTCATTTCCGAGGCGCTAGCCTACGAGAAATCTGGCACGGCGCAAGGCTGGCGAATGTTGGGGATGGTAGCGCAGCAGATTCCTCGCTGTGTTCAGAATGACGCTATTGACTGGGTTTTTGTGCCATGCACGCCATCGTTCTGAGTTAGGTTCGTGTAAACCTGGGCTCTCATCATTTGCAGCAAAGCCTTGGTCACAGCGCCCTCAGCCGGTACACCGGGTTGCCATCAGAAATGTCCTATTTGGCGAAACCAATACCGAGCTAAGTGCCTCCCGCCTATGTTTTGGATAATGGCATGATCGAAAATCGTTCGGGTATTGCGCCTGGAGCATGATTTTCTAGCGCAGCCTGGATTCATCTCTAGACCCTATACGGGCGCAACTTAGCCTGCGGTGTTGCCGTCTTCCTCACATCACGAGAGAGTCAAAGGGAACGATAAAAGCCTGGCGGAAACGGCCAATATAGACAAAGAGGCGATGGGGCTCTATACTCACTAGTTGGTTGTTGCGAGGAGTAGCGCAGCCTGGTAGCGCACCTGCTTCGGGAGCAGGGGGTCGCTGGTTCGAATCCAGTCTCCTCGACCAGAAAAGCCTCACGGAAAGTGAGGTTTTGTTTTTTTTAGGGAGTAGTTTTTTACTGAGGACGGCGCACATTTCACTGACCCCTCCAGCCTCCCCTACAGTGCACGGGAGGCTTTCGTGCACTTTGCGGTTGCGCTGCCCTTATCTATGCTCCTCTTCAAACGGAAGAGAGTTTTTGTAATCTGCCTCATCGCTACGGAAATACTCTCACAGCCTTCAAATAACGTTTTGCGAAACTCAGTTCTGCAGTAAACTGCTGGCGAAGTACCGCCTGATAGGATGCTGGACTTGATTTGAAACAAAGTTGGGCCACCACACTCATGAAGCGCTTGCTGGTTTTGTTCCTGACCCTAGCCGTTGGTGGAATGGTGCTGGGACAGTCCAGCGCTTATCGTCTGCGGGTTGTTTCCTGGAGTTGCAAAGCGTTTTCTCGAGGGGTTCTGGTTCAGGGCACGGTCAGAAATATTAGCCCCCGGCCATTGCAAGACCTGAGGGCCAGTGTGCGGGTGATCGGGCCGGGGCTTCGCATGGCGACCAATTCAGCAGCTTTACAAGATCGCAATTTGATGCCGGGCGAAGTGGCGCTATTTGAGGTGCGAGTTCGCACCGGCTTTGACTCGGTCAATCGTTGTGAGTTGTGGTTTCGCAATCCTCGAGTGGTGCAAATTGCTACGCTCGTTCCAAACCCCCGTTGAGTGCTGCCAGTCAATGCTAGAGGGTTGGGACATGGTGTAGGGTTGAATCCGTTCTCTGATAGCATTGCCTTATGAAGAGAGTCATCCTTTATGCCGGGTTGCTACTGGTGGCAGGACTGGTTCAGGCCCAGAGTACGGTCTATAAACTGCGGGTTAGCGAGTGGAGCTGCGCCCTGAATGCCGGCGGCGCAATGGTGGCAAAGGGCACGGTGGTCAACCAGTCTGGCCAAACCCTGAACAATGTGCGAATCAACCTGCGGGTAACCGACAAGCAGGTCACCACCGTGAACGGGGTGCCCAATCGTCGGGTTTATGGCACCAATTCGGCCCCAATCGCAGTGCGTAGTCTGCCCAACGGGGCCAGTAGCCGTTTTGAAGTGCAGGTCAAGCCTACCCAAAGCCGCAATGTGCAATGCCAGATCTGGTTCCGGAGCCCAGACATTGTACAGATTCCGACCCGGGTTCCGGGGCAGTGAACTAAGGGTATCGCGGTGTTGCGTATTCTGGGTGGAGCAGCGAAAGGGGTTGCGCTAAAGGTGCCGGAATCGGCGAGACCCAGCCCGGTGCGGCTGCGCAAGGCCCTGTTTGACTATTTGCGTTTTCGTTATCCCCGCAGGGGCAGCTTTCTGGATTTGTACGCAGGCAGCGGTGCGATAGGCCTCGAGGCCGCCTCGGAGGGTTTTGAAACCACCCTGGTGGAAAAAGACCGCCAGGCCATTCAGTACCTGCGTGAGAATGCCAGCAAAGCCCGCCTCAAAGTTCGGATTGAAGGGGTGGCGGTGGAGCGTTATTTGCAGGATGCAAAGCGGCGCGGCCAGCACTTCACGGTGGCCTTTATGGCACCGCCCTATCCCCACGACCTTCTGCAGGACTTTGAGCGGCTGCTCGAGGCGCGGATTGTTGAACCGGATGGCCTCTACATTTTGCAGCATCCCTCCGACCTGACCCTGCCCATGGGTGAGCGCCGGGAGTACGGTTTCAATACCCTTACCATCGTCGAGGCCGAAACGGTCGGATGAGAAAGATAGCAGGCTTGCCGTTCATAGCCCGATGTGTTTGACGCTGGGGGCCTGACTGTGTGAAGATACTGCGCGAAAGCGAGGCAACATGCACGTAGTCTATCCCGGCAGTTTCGACCCCTTGCACAACGGGCACTTCGACGTGATTCAGCGGGCCTCGAGGCATTTCACCAGGGTAACGGTGGCGGTGCTCGAGAACCCCTCCAAGCGGGGACTGTGGCTATTTTCCCCACAGGAGCGGGTTGAAATTATCCGACAGGCGGTGGCTACGGCTCGAATGACCAATGTAGAGGTGGATAGCTTTAGCGGGCTTTTGGTGGAGTACATGAAGCGGATTAATTCCAAGGTCATCGTCAAGGGGCTGAGGGCTGTATCCGACTACGAAAACGAGCTCCAGATGGCCCACCTCAACCGGCAGTACGGCAACCACCCCGAAACGTTTTTTATCATGGCAGCTACCCGGTGGTCGTTTGTTTCCTCCACCATGGTCAAAGAAATTGCCCGCTACGGGGGAGATGTCTCCAAATTGGTACCGCCAGCCACCGTTGAGGCCCTGCGGGCCAAGCTCAACTCTGTGGAGAGGTGACATGCAAACGTATAAAAGCAAATATGGCAACACGTTGGAGATAGGCCACCTAATCGGCGGTGAGGAGGTATTTGAAGGCAGGCTCCTCGAGCGCCACAACCCTGCCGACCGGGCCGACCTGACCGCTCGCTTCCCGGAAGGAACCAAGGATACTTTGCGAAAAGCCGCCAGGGCAGCGCAAAAAGCCTTCCTGGACTGGTCGCGTACCCCAGCCCCCGTGCGCGGGGGCGTACTGATGAACCTGGCCGGGGTGCTGACCCGCGAAAAAGACACCCTGGTGCGGCTGATGGTACGCGAGGTGGGCAAAACCTTCAAAGAGGCCGGTGGTGACGTTCAAGAAGCCATTGATACGGCCATCTTCTTCGCCTCGGAAGGGCGCAGGCTCTATGGCCAGACCGTGCCTAGCGAGATGAAGCAGAAGGAACTCTTTACCTTCCGGCGTCCCATTGGCGTGGTGGGCATGATTACGGCGGGCAATTTTCCCATTGCAGTACCGTCCTGGAAGCTGATTCCGGCCATCCTCACCGGCAACACGGTGGTCTGGAAGCCCTCCGACGACTCGCCTGCGCTTTCCTACGTGTTTGTCAAGCTCTTCGAGGAAGCCGGACTGCCGCCGGGGGTCATCAATGTGGTGTTTGGTGAGGGCAAGGAATCTACGGGGCAGTGGCTGGTAGAGCTGATGGACGAAGGGTTGCTGAACAAATTTGCCTTCACCGGCAGTACGGCGGTAGGGCGCTGGATTGGCGAGGTGGCGGGCCGCAACCTGCTGCGCCCGACCCTCGAGCTCGGCGGTAAAAACCCCCTGGTGGTACTGCGCGACACTGACCTCGAGCTGGCCGTGGAGGGGGCCTGGTGGAGTGCCTTTGCCACCGGTGGGCAGCGCTGCACCAGCGCGGGCAATATTATTGTGGACGCCCCCATCTACGACGAGTTCAAAAAGCGCTTCCTGGAAAAGGCCGAGGCCACCGTAGTGGGGAACCCCCTCGAGCATCCCGAGGTGACCTATGGCCCCTTCATTAACACCCGGCTCTACGAGCGCTGGATCGAGCACTACTCCTGGGGGCAGCAAGACGGTGCTACGCTTCTATTTGGTAAGGCCCGGATTACCGCTTCAAACCCCTATCCTTACTTCAAGGGCGATCCCGAGGCGGGCTATTTCGGCTGGCCAACGGTGTGGGAGGCCCGGCCCGGCATGAAGCAGTTTGAGCAGGAGATCTTTGGCCCTACCATCAACCTGGTGCGGGTAGAAGGGCTGGACGAAGCCATCCAGGCCGCCAACGCTCACCCCTACGGCCTTTCCAGCGCGCTCTACACCAACCGCCGCGACTGGGCCTACCGCTTCAAGAATGAAATCAAAGCCGGGATGACCAGCATCAACAACTCCACTGTGGGCGCCGAAGCCCACCTGCCCTTTGGCGGGGTGCGCGGCAGCGGGAACGGAGCCCGCGAAAGCGGTATCTGGGTGATCGAGGAGTACACCTACTGGCAGGCCGTCAACGAGGAGTATTCGGGCAAACTCCAGCTCGCCCAGATGGACACTGCCTATACCCAGCCCCAGCCCCCAACTGACTGGGCCAAGTTGCTGGAAGGCTAGCGGGATGCAGACAGCAAAGGGATTCTGAATCCCCGATAGCTCTTATGAAGAGCGCTCTATTTTCGCAGCCGCAAGCGGTGGGTGAGCTGGGCGTATTCCTTAGGGGTGTGGGCGGCGCAGAACCTGTCCAGGTAGGGGAGGGCGGCCTTCATGCAGTTGGCGTGGGGGTTGTAGCCGTCGTACTTTAGCAGTGGGTTCAGCCAGATCAAGGCTGCGCTACGGTGATAAATTTGCCGCAGCGCGTAGTCCAGTACTTCCGGTGCTCCGGTGTCCAGGCCATCGCTGGCAACAATCACGATGCTATCGCCCCGGATCAGGCCGCCGTACTTTTGCTCCAGGTAGAGCAGGTTCTCCCCGATCTGGGTTCCACCTCCCCAGGCCTGGCCCAGCCGACTGAGCCTGGGGCGTTCGGATAGGTTTCCCGCTTTCTCGAGCTGCCGGGTAATGCGCTTTAGGCTGGTAGAAAAGACAAAAACCTCGACCCGGTTACAGCGCATACGCAGGGCAAATGCAAATTGCAAGAGCCGGTCGGAGTAGGACTGCATTGAGCGGCTTCCGTCCAGCACAAACACAAAACGAGGCTGGCGTTTGGGATGGCGTTGCCAGGCTGGATAAAGGGGGTCGCCCCCGGTGTGGAGAGCTTTGCGCAGGGTGCGTCGAAAGTGGAAACGAGTGCCCTTGGGGGTGCTAACCCAGCGGCGGCTCCGGCCCAGCCTGACCTGATTAATCAGTTGCGTTGCAGCCTGGAGCATTTCATCCAGGTCTTGCTGAGGGATCTCCACCTCCGGGGTTTCGCTGCCCGCTGTGCGGCTGAACATGGCCTTGAGCAGAGGGGCGGCCCAGTCGCTCTTATCGGAGTCTTCAGCTAACTTGGCTTTGCCCTGCGCCAATGGGCTCTTTGGGTCGAGAAGGTTTTCGGAGGGGGTGTTGCGGGCGGGCTGGCTTTTTTGGCCGGTCTCGCCCTGGCTGCCGGGGCTCGCCTTGTGGGAGTTGGGCTGGGCCCCGACTCGTTTGCGGCTGGGAAGAAAAAACTGGAAAAACAGGTCGTCAAAGACCCGTTCTTGCTCGAGGTTGCTGCAAAGCACCAGCTTGAGAGCCTGACGCACCTCCTGCAGGCTGCCCAGGTTGATGGCTCCCAGCGCCTCCAAGGCATCCTGCACCTCCCCTGGGCCGAGATTGAAGCGCTGGGTGGTGTGCCGCAGGTGTTCGGTAAAGGCAATCAGATTCTCGGGCAGACTGCCATACGGGAACTGTAGGGGTTCAGCGGAGGTGGACATTTGGTTAGTCAACCTGCGGGCGGCTGAAAGCCAGCGCTGCAGAACGCCGGCCCTAGGCCACCAGCTCGGCAATGCGCTGCTTGTGGGCCTCTACCAGGGTCAGGTCGTCTTTATCCTTGAGAATCACGCCCCAGGTCTGCTCCAGGATGTGCATATCCAGCGACTCCTTGTGCAAGGAGACCAGGGCTTCGGCCCAGTCCAGGCTCTCGGCTACGCCGGGGGCTTTGTTCAGGGGAAGTTCGCGCAGATGGGCGACCACAGTGGCGATCTTCTGGGCCAGCCGCTCGTTGATACCCGGCAGCTTGGTACGGATGATCTCCACCTCCTTCTCGAAGCTGGGGTAGTTTTGCCACAGGTACAAGCAGCGCCGCCGCAGGGCGTCGGATAGCTCCCGGCTGCGGTTGGAGGTCAGAATCACGTAGGGCCGGTGGGTGGCCTTGAGGGTGCCCAGCTCGGGGATGGTGACCTGGAACTCGGCCAGTAGCTCCAGCAAAAAAGCCTCGAACTCTTCGTCGGTGCGGTCAATTTCGTCAATCAACAACACCGGGGGCTTGTCCTGCGAGATGGCCTCGAGCAACGGGCGTCGCAGCAGATAGGCCTCGCTGAAAATCTGGGCTTCTCGCTCCGCTACGCTTGCTCCTGTATGCTCGGTCAGGCGGATGTGCAGCATCTGTTTGGGGTAGTTCCACTCGTAGAGGGCCTGGGCGGTGTCCAGCCCCTCGTAGCACTGCAAGCGAATAAGCTTGGTATCCAGCACCTCGGCCAGGGTTTTGGCTACCTGGGTCTTGCCAACCCCGGCGGGGCCTTCTACCAGCAGGGGTTTGCGTAGCGCCATCACCAGCCGCAGGGCGGTGGCCATGGGCAGGTCGGCGATGTAGTTTCGTTCGCGCAGAACGGCCTGGATGCCCTCGACGGTGGTGAGCAGGGGGTTAATTTCGGCCTGGCTCATGCCTTGCCTTTCAGGTATTTATCGGGGTTCTTGAGGAACTTGGCGCGGCAATTGGGGCAACTGAAGTAGTAGGTCTGGCCCTGATACTCCGCGCTCACCGCTCTGGCGATTTCCAGCACTTCGCCACTGGTTGGGTCTATGGCCATTCCGGGAGGCAGGGGCGTTGGGTAGGCAGCAGGGGTGCTGGTAACTGCTGAAATTTCCGCCGCGATGGATGCTACCTGCTGTATTTCTCTCAGGACGGTTGGGTCGTTTTGGGGTGAGGAAGGCAAAGGTTGGCTCGAGGTCTGGTCGTTGACAGGGATTTTCTCCTTTGCGACCCCGGCGCTATCAGGCCACGCCTTCCCGCTTTTGTACAGGATTATTTCGGCCAGGATCGAGATGGCTACCTCGTCGCGCCCGCGTCCGCCGAGGTCGAGGCCGGCGGGGTATTTGAGCCCTGGCAAGGCGGTTTTGGGGACGCCCAGAATCTCGAGGTTGTCCAGCACCGCAGCGCCGCGTTTGCGGCTGGCGACCAGGCCCAGGTAGGCGGGCTGGGGCATCCACCTGGCAATGAGGGCCAGTACGTCTTCGTCGTAATGGCCCTGCGAGGCCACCACGATGCTGGTTTTGGCGGGGTTCTGGTGGGGTAGCCAGCCCTCCAGATCGCGCCAGTCCAGCACCTGAATGTCGGACTCGAGGCTCACCCCTGCCAGCTCTGGCATATCGCAGGCCAGCGTGACCCGGTAGTTCATCCGGGCCGCAATCTGCGCTGTCGTGAGGGCAATCTGGGAGCCGCCCACCACCAGCAGGCAGGCCTTTCCGACCAGGGGTTCGATGTAAACATCCACCGCACCTTCGCTGGCGCAGGTCATGGGAATCACCACCTGATCGGCGTGTTCCAGCACCACCTTAGCGGCGGCCTCGGGGGTGATTTTGACCAGACGCGGCTTGCCGAGCCGTAAGACCTCGAGGGCCTGCTTGCGAACAATCTCGCGGGAGCAGGCCCCCCCTACATATCCCTCAAAACGCCCGTCCTCGAACACCAGGGCTTTATCGCCCAGGTGGGAAGAAACCGGCGCCTGCCGGGAAACCACCGTAGCCAGCGCAAAGGACTCCCCCCTGCGCCGCAGCTCCTCGATTTTGCTGTAAAGATCCATGTAAATTCCAGGGTAAAGCCAGATGGGCTTGGAAAATCATTTGCTGGTCACAAATGCAGCGGTCTCAGGCTAAGGCCAGTCGCCCTGTTTCTGCCTGAGACCACAGACCCGGAAAGCTATACTTCGCTCATCTTTTTGCCCATGTTGGCAAACACGGTCTCGATGAGCCGCTTAGCCTGGGCGTCCAGCACCCGCCCACCCACGGTGGCCGCCGGGCCGCTTACGCTGGCCACGCCATTCCAGTCGAGCAGGGTGGTCTGGTCTTCCTGGCCGCTGATATCGGCGCTGGCGGTCAGGTCTACCGCGCTACCCAGCCCACCACCTCGGATACGAACCATCATTTTGTTTTCTTCGGGACGGGGGTCGAGTTCGATATTGAACTTAAACGAACCCCGCACTGGCCCCACAGCAACACCCACGGTGGCGACCATATTTTTATCGTCCTTGAACTCGACCGATTTCAGGTCGGGCAGGCAGGAGGCCACTTTTTGCGGATCCTGGATAAAGCTCCAGACCTTTTCTGCGCTTGCTTGTACTTTTTCCTGTCCGCTGTACTCGAGTTTCATGCGCTAACCTCAGAGATTGTCTATAGCTGATAGCTGATAGCAAAACCCATCTTGTTTGCTATATGCCATGAGCTATAGGCTATCGGCGTTTCTTGCTAGAACGAATCCACCCCGGCCTGCCGCAGTACCTTCCAGACCTTTTCGCGGGTGATGGGCATGTCAATGTGACGCACCCCCAGGTGGGCCAGTGCGTCCACCACAGCATTTACAAAGGCCGCCGGGCTACCTACCGTGGGCGACTCGCCCACCCCCTTGGCCCCGATGGGGTGGTGTGGGCTGGGGGTCACGGTGTGGCCGGTTTCCCATCTGGGGGTCTCGAGTGCGGTGGGCAGCAGGTAGTCGGTGAAGTTCGACGAGAGGTGGTTGCCCTGCTCGTCGAAAGCGATTTCCTGCATGAAGGCAATGGCAAAGCCTTCGGTCAGACCGCCGTGTACCTGCCCCTCCACAATCATGGGGTTGATGATGGTGCCGCAGTCATCAATGGCCACAAAGCGCCGCACCTTGACCTCGCCAGTGCCCTTGTCAATGTCCACCACGCAGATGTAGGCCCCGTGGGGGAAGGTCAGGTTGGGGGGGTCGTAGTAGTAGGTGGTCTCCAATCCTGGCTCCAGACCTGGGGGCAGGTTGGTGTAGGCCGCAAAGGCCACCTCGTTCATGGTCACGCTCTTGCCGGGCACGCCCTTGACCACGAACTTTTTGTCCACCCACTCCACATCGCTTTCGCCCACTTCCAGCAGGTGTGCCGCAATCTTTTTGGCCTTCTCGCGGATGCGCCGGGCGGCCAGCGCCATGGCACCCCCCGCAGTGGGGGTGGAGCGGCTGGCATAGGTGCCCAGGCCGTAGGGGGCGGTGTCGGTGTCGCCCTCCTCCACGATAATTTTGTCCACATCCAGGCCCAGTTCCTCGGAGACAATCTGCGCCCAGGTGGTCTCGTGGCCCTGGCCCTGGTGGCGGGTGCCCGCCCGCACGATGGCCGAACCCGAGGGGTGTACGCGGATTTCGGCCCCGTCGAACATCTTGATGCCCAGGATGTCGAAGTCCTTGCTAGGCCCGGCTCCCACAATTTCGGTGAAGGTGGAGATGCCAATGCCCATCAGCTCACCTTTGGCCCGTTTCTCGGCCTGTTCCTTGCGCAGCTCGGCGTAGCCAATGCGCTCGAGGGCTACCTTAAGGGTTTTCTCGTAATCGCCCGAGTCGTAGGTCCAGCCTAGCGTCGAGGGGTAGGGAAACTGGGAAGGCTGGATGAAGTTCTTGAGCCGCAGCTCGGCGGGGTCCATTTTGAGTTCGTGCGCCAGCACATCCATGCTGCGCTCGATCAGGTAGCTGGCCTCGGTCACGCGGAACGAGCAGCGGTAGGCCACCCCACCGGGGGCTTTGTTGGTGTAAACCGCCTCCACCTCGGCGTAGGCTTTCTGGAAGTCGTAGGAGCCGGTGCAGATGGAGAACAGCCCTGCCGGGTACTTGCTGGGGTCGGCGGCGGCATCGAAGGCTCCGTGGTCGGCCAGGGTATAGACCTTCATGGCCGTCACCTTTCCGTCTTTGGTGGCCCCGATCTCGATGTCCATGTGGAAGTCGCGGGCGAAGCCGGTGGTGGTGAGGTTCTCGGTGCGGGTCTCGACCCACTTCACCGGCGCTCCCAGCACGATGCTACCCACGATGGCGCACACGTAGCCCGGATAAACCGGCACCTTGTTGCCGAACCCACCCCCAATATCGGGCGAGATGACCCGGATGTTGTTCTCGGGGATTTTGGTCACCAGCGAGAGCACCGTGCGGATGGCGTGGGGGGCCTGGGTGGTCATGTAGACCGTGAGCCGTCCGGTGGCCTTGTTCATATCGCCGATGCAGCCGCAAGGCTCCAAGGGAGCCGGGTGGCTACGGGGGTAGACCATGTGCTGCTTGATGCGGACCTCAGAGGCCGCCAGGGCTTTTTCGGTCTCGTCTTTGGAGCCCACATTCCAGGTCCAGATGTGGTTATCGTGACGGCGGGGGCCATGCGCACCCGTCATGTTGCCCTTGATGTCCTCGCGCAAGACCGGGGCATCGGGGGCGGTGGCCTTATAGGGGTCTACCACCACCGGCAAAGGCTCGTATTCTACCTGCACGGCAGCGGCGCCGTCGGCGGCGGCCTGGCGGGTCTCGGCATAAACTGCCGCGACCTCCTGGTACTGGTAGAGCACCTTGCCATCGGCCAGCACCATCTGTTTGTCGCCGGCCAGGGTGGGAATCCAGGAAAGACCGGCGGCTGCGAGGTCTTTTGCGGTGATAACCGCCTTGACCCCGGGGATTTTGAGGGCTTCGGAGGCGTCTATGTTCAGAATCCTGGCGTGGGCGTAGGGGCTATGCACCAGGGCCATGTACAACATGCCGGGTAGGTTAATGTCGTCGAGGTAGTTGCCCTTGCCCACGATGAAGCGTGGGTCTTCCTTGCGTTTGATGGCCTTGCCAATCCCCTGGATACCCTTGGGCTCGAGGTTTGGAGTTTCCACTGCCATTGGTGCTCCTTTCAGTCGTGCTGATAGCAGATGGCCGATAGCTATTTGCCCTGTGACGATTAATCGTCTGCGGCGGCGCCTGCGGGTTGCTGCAACATCTGGGCAGCCTGTTGCACCGCCTTGACGATGTTCTGATAGCCCGTACAACGGCAGAGGTTGCCCGAGAGCCCAAAGCGAATCTCCTCTTCCGTGGGGTTGGGGTTGTGCTGCAGTAGTACATGTGCCGCCATAATCATGCCGGGGGTGCAGTAGCCGCACTGCAAGCCGTGTTGATCGTAAAAGGCTTGCTGCAGGGGGTGTAGCTTTCCGCCCTGGGCCATGCCTTCGATGGTGGTGATTTCGTGCCCCTCGGCCATCACTGCAAACATGGTGCAGCTCTTCACGGCGGTTTTGCCGTCGAGCACCACCGTACACACCCCACACGACGAGCTATCGCAGCCGATGTGGGTGCCGGTGAGCCCTGCATCGCGAATGGCGTGGGCCAGCAGGGTGCGGGGTTCTACGTTTAGCTTCTTTTCAACACCATTGATTTTCAGGGTGATTTCCATGCTTTCTCCCTAGCGTCGTCAGGCCACTACCACATTCAAGCGCCGCAGGGCCTTGATCAGACCCCGGCCCACCAGTACCCGGGCCATGTCTTTCTTGTACTCCGCAGACCCCCGTGCGTCGGGGTTGGGGTTGGCGATTTTGCGGGCCTCCTCGGCGGCGGCCCGGATCAGCTCGAGCGTGGGCTTCTGACCCCGCAACAGCTTTTCGCCCTCCACCACCCTCAGCGCCATATGCGCTACCGCCGTGATGCCGATGCCGGCCTCTTTGATGGTTCCATCGGGGTTGAGCTCGATCTGCACGGCGGCAGCAGCGGTGGCGTAATCACCGACCTTGCGTTCAATTTTTTCGTAGGCGCCCGAAGTGAGGGCGTTAGGAGTTGGAAAGCGTGCTTCAATCGCCATTTCCCCTTCGCCAATGGAGGTAGCGAAGCTGTCCACTAAAAATTGATCAATGGCTTCAACTCGAGACCCATTTTTGCCCTGGATAACCATCTGGGCTCGTGCTGCAATCGCGGCAGCGGCCCAGTCGCCGGAGGGGTCGTTGTGGCAGAGCGAACCTACTACCGTACCCCGGAAGCGCACGATGGGGTCGGCCACCACCCTCGAAACATCGCTAATCAGATGATACCTGCTCTGGATGTGTTTGTTGAACTCTACATCGGTGTCACGTACGAGTGCACCCATGCGAAGCATCCCGTTTTCTTCACTGAGATATCCCAGGTTGGGGAGTTTGTTGATATCCACCAGCACGGAGGGTTGGGCCAGGCGGTAGCGCATGGCCGGGATCAGGCTTTGCCCCCCGGCCAGCACCCTGGCATCGTAGCCATGTTCAGCCAGGTGGCTAATGGCCTCCTCGAGGGACATAGGGCGTTTGTACTCAAAGGCCGCAGGTATCATGCAGTCCAACCTCCCTTTTTGCTTTTGACAAGCACCGCTAATCTAAAACCTTGTAGCCCGCTTGAGCATGCTGGAGATTACAGTTTGCACCAGACCTCCGGCTTCGTCTAAGCAAAGGGTAGTCTTGTGGGAGGGGTCTTGCGGATTCTGAAAGGTTAACCTCCGAAGGGTGCAGAGTCCTGGCAGTGTTATTTTGATTTGTGGATCGCCTGAAAGTTTTTCGGAAGGCTCAGCTTTTTTAGCCAGACTACCTAACCTACCCCGACCTGCTTTCTCGGCGAATACCCCGCATATGCCACCGATTGACGCGATCGTGCTCTCTGCCGGCAGGGCCTCGAGGTTTGGGGTTCCCAAGTTCCTGCTGCCCGCCGGGGAGGGCCATATCCTGTTGACTCGGGTACTGGAGCATGCTGCGCGTGTAGCCGATGGCCGAGTTGCAGTGGTTTTGGGTCGCGAGGCCAGGGTTGCACGGTATGCAGTGGAGCGCTGGTTGGAAGGGCAGCCGCCCGAACTGGGCTGCAGGGTTCTCACCGTCCTGAACCGCCATTACCGATTCGGCCAGAGCACCTCTCTGAAAGCGGGTATGCGGGTACTCGCCGAGGCCCAGGGGGTTCTGGTGTTTCTGGCCGACATGCCCGCCCTAACACCGGAAAAACTCGCACAGCTCAAGCAGGCTATCCAGCACCGCGACCCTCGAGCGCTCGCGGTGGCGGCCAGTGAACAGGGCCAGATACGCCCGCCCGTTTTTTTGTCCAGGATGCTTTTTCCAGATGTTCTAAAGCTTCGCGGCGATCTAGGTGCCCGGGCGGTCTTGAAGGCCCATCAAGAAAAGATTGAACGGGTTGAATGGGGTGCTGGGCCCTGGTTTATTGATATTGACGACTGGCAGACCTTCCACGACCTGGCCCATAAACTGAGCTGGGCTAACGAATCATTTGTGCCCATCCCCCATGAGGATGTCCCGGCCTCGGCAATACAATCACGGGTGGATGCGGCTCTGGCTTCAGAAACAGTGCCCTGGCTGGCGCCTGGGCTGCTGTTGCTGGCCGCGAAGAGTGAAACCCGCTGGCTCCAGCTACCCCGAAGTTACCGGGGCGTACAGGGGGTTATCGTGGGCCCGGCCCGTGCCCCGGCTGCTTACCTTGGATTGATCCGCAGAGCCAGCCTGGCGGCCCTGGCAGCAAGCGGTCAGGCCGATTAGAGTGCTCTTCACATATTTTGAGCCATCCGGCTCCAAGAAAACCTTCGCCTGACCACAACAGTGGCCGTCTGTTGAACAGGGCGTATCCCAAAATCGACCCAAACCGCAAATCCCTCAACCCCCTTGGGGGCTGTCATCAATAAGTAGTCATGCTCTAGCAGAAAAACCGTTTGTGCCGTAGGAGCTTCGTCAAATCATTTCAACCCAAGCCTCGAGGTCGTACACAATACCCCACTTACGCTGCTCGTTGTGCGCTGCGAGATTCGGCATTCGCTAAGCAAATCACATCAAGTGAGGCTACGTTGCGGGTTGGTTTTGACTTTGGTTGAATCATGGACACACCCTGCTTAGCACTACGGGTTGACAGAATTCCCCCATCTCTCTACACTCACTGATATCCGCGCCGGGGCGCGGCCACAACCAAAAAGTTCTTTTATCCAGAGCGGCGGAGGGATTCGGCCCTGCGAAGTCGCAGCAACCCACAAAAAAGCCTTTGCTCATCACCAAGGGCCTTTTTGTACGGTGCTAATTCCGGCTCGACTGCTGAATGTTGTAGGCACACAACGTTCGAAACTTGGCATAGTTTGGCAGTCGAGAAAGATAAGAGAAGGGAATGCACGGATCGTGACCCCCTTCCAGCCATAAAAGAACGCCTGGTAGGGGGTTTTGCTTTCAGGCAAAACTCCTACCGAAAGCGCCCCAAATTCACGCGGTAGGAGAGCAGTATGTCGCAAAAACACCGCTTCGAAACCCTTCAACTGCACGCAGGCTACAGCCCCGACCCCACCACCGGCGCCCGCCAGGTGCCCATCTATGCCACTACCTCGTACCAGTTCAAGGATGCCGACCATGCGGCTCGGCTTTTTGCCCTGCAGGAGTTCGGCAACATCTACACCCGCATCATGAACCCCACCACCGATGTGCTGGAAAAGCGCATTGCTGCCCTGGAGGGGGGCGTGGCCGCCCTGGCTACCAGCTCGGGCCATGCGGCGCAGTTTTTAGCCATTACCAACATTGCCCAGGCCGGCGACAACTTTGTGTCCACCCCTAACCTGTATGGCGGCAGCATCAATCAGTTCAAGGTCACGCTGCCCCGCCTGGGGATCGAGAGCCGTTTTACCGATAGCGCCGAGAGCGTGGAGGACTTTATCCGTCTTTCGGACGACAGAACCCGCTTCTGGTACCTGGAGTCGCTGGGCAACCCGGCCCTCAACATCCCCGACTTTGAGCTGATTGCCCAGGCCGCCCAGGAACGAGGCATTGCCCTCTTTGTGGATAACACCTTTGGGCACGGTGGCTACCTCTTCCGCCCGATTGAGTGGGGGGCCAACGTGGTGACCCATTCCGGCACCAAATGGATCGGGGGACATGGCGCGGCCATTGCGGGCCTGATTGTGGACGGAGGCAATTTTGACTGGGGTAACGGGCGCTACCCGCTGGTTACCGAGCCGCAACCGGGTTACCACGGCCTCGAGCTGCACAAGGCTCTGGGCAACCTGGCCTTCATTATCAAGGCCCGCATAGACGGCCTGCGCGACCAGGGGCAGTGCCTGGGGCCATTTGAAGCCTTCCTGTTGCTGCTGGGCCTCGAGACCCTCTCGCTACGCTCAGAGCGCCACGTGGAAAACACCCTGGCCCTGGCCCACTGGCTGCGCGAGCAGGACGAGGTGGCCTGGGTCAACTACCCTGGCCTCGACGATCACCCCAGCTACGCCAAAGCCCAGAAGTACTTCAAGGGCAGGCCGGGCTCGGTGCTTACCTTTGGGCTTAAGGCGGGTTACGAGGCCGCTAAAAACTTCATCAACCGACTCGAGCTGGTATCGCACCTGGCCAACGTAGGCGATACCCGCACCCTGGCCATCCACCCGGCCTCCACCACGCACTCCCAACTCTCCCCCGAAGAGCAGGCCCGTGCAGGCGTGAACCCCGAGCTGGTGCGGCTCAGTGTGGGCTTGGAAGCCCTGGACGACCTCAAGGCCGACCTCAAGCAAGCCCTGACTGCCAGGGTGGGTGTCTGAACCAAAGTCAAGCTCGCTGGAGCCATACATGACCGACCTCCTGATTCAAGAAGCCTGGGGCGACCACGAGGCCCTGTTGATCAAGCCCCCCAAAAGCCGGGGGCGGGTGCCCCCTCCGGTGCCGGCCCAGGCCCTGGTTGCGGGTGGGTTCCGCCTCGAGTATGGGGGTATCCTGCCCGAGCTGCGCTTGCGATATGAAACCTACGGCCAGCTCAACTTCGACCGCAGCAATGCCGTGCTGGTGTTCCACGCCTGGACCGGCTCAGCACACCTGGCCGGCACCTACACCCAGGAAACCCTCAGCAGCCTGCCCAGGCTTGACCAGGCTTTTGGGCCCGATGGCTGGTGGGACGAGCTGGCCGGGCCGGGCCGGATGCTCGATACCGAAAAGTATTTCGTCATCTGCGCCAACCACATCGGCAGTTGTTACGGCTCTACCGGCCCCCTTTCCCTCAACCCGGAGACCGGGCAGCCCTATGGCCCCGACTTCCCCAAACTGACCGTGCGCGACCTGGCCCGCGCGCAGGCCCGGCTGCTGGATTTTTTGGGCATCGAGAAAGTGACCCTTTTGGGGGGCAGCTTAGGGGGCATGGTGGCCCTCGAGTTTGCCCTGCTCTATCCGCAGCGTGTGCATAAGCTGGTGGTGCTGGCAGCTCCAGCGGTACACAGCCCCTGGGCCCGCGCCTTCAACCGGCTCTCGAGGGAGGCGGTGCTATCCGACCCCGGCTACCAGGGGGGGTACTACGCCGAGCAGCCCCTGGGCTTGCAGCTTGGCCGGGCCATTGCCATGCTTTCCTTCCGCTCGCCCGAATCCTTCCGGCTGCGCTGGCAGCATCACCCTGAGCGCGGCGAAAGCTACGTGCTGTACCAGGGGGAGAAGTTCGCCAAGCGGTTTGATGCAAATGCTTACCTGGTGCTCTCCGAGGTGATGGACACCCACGACGTGGGCCGGGGGCGGGGGGGCATTGCGGCAGCTCTGGCCCAGCTCAGGAAGATTCCCAGCTTGTTTGTGGGCATTAATTCCGACGTCCTATACACCGCCCAGGAGGTTCGGGAGATGGCCGCCCTGAGTGGCGGCATCTACCGCGAAATTCATAGCCCCCACGGCCACGACGCATTCTTAATCGAGACCGACCAGGTTGAGCGCATTCTGGGCGATTTCCTGTGATCGTACGATGGGTTGTGCAATGTGAGTATAGCCTTGCAAGCCATGAATACTGGTGAGGTGCGCGAGTAAGTACAGCGTCGTAGAGATGTCCGTACACCTCCGGGTTTCCGGGAGGGATTGACATAGAGCCCCCTCCCTACCACGTAGGGAGGGTGGGGGAGGGTATTGGGTGAGGCCCCCAACCACCAGGTTACGCAAAGTCGCTGCTCAGCAACCCCACCTAACCTCTCCCACACGGTAGGGGAGGAACGAAAAGGTTTCTGCTACGGCTTTTGCAAGAGCGTACTGCATAGTTCGTGCTGCAATGGACACTTTGTACGGGTATTTATACGACTTTGTAATCAAGGGTCTAAATCTTTTTCTTGTACCCTCTGATCAAAGATTGCTTTTCTAAGGTTTAGGCTACCAATCCACAGCAAACAAAGTACGCTTGCAAAGAACAGTAAATAGTTCACTACGATATTTTCAGTGATCACCACAAACCGAACTGTGTTGACGGCAAAATGCAGCAGTATTGCCCACACCAACCCCATTCGCATAATAACTGCCAAGAGAGATAAACCAGTAGCAAAGCTGCTCAGGGGTAAAAACAACAGAATAAGTGGATGATTGGCAATTTCAACGGTTCTTCCAGACAGGTGTGCAACACCGAAAAGAAAGGAATTGAGCCAAACACCCACAAGGGTTAGCGATGCAAATAGCTGGTAAAAACCGCCTCTGGCAAGTTCTTCAACAGATGAGTGGAGTAATACGTGCCAAGCAAGGGGTTTAGCGATTACTGTAGCAAGTGCGCCTTCTGATACGGTGTTCTCTACAAGTCTCTTAGCCATAAAGGACGACAACCCGTCCAGAAACCACACAAAAATCAGCAGTAAGGCACCACTCAGCGTGGGACGACGGAATATGGGAAACAGTAGCTTGCTATCCTTGAGAAAGAAGCTATACCCCCAGAAAACGAATAATCCGATGGCCAAGTATAACCAAAATGTCACTTCCGCAAATTGAGCTATCCTCCCTGCAATAGTTGTGTCCATACAAATGAAGCAACTAGCCCGTGCAATTGCACGGGCTGCAACAACTACCGCATTCCCTCCCATCCTCCCGAAGGCGCAGTCCAGGAGCCGGGTCTGAATCCGTGTGGATCCTCTACTATCATCATGAATATTTCCGGGTCATCCCGACGTGCATTATAGCGGGGTTCTACAGGCTGTCCTTGGTGTAACGAATCGATTACATCTTTTGGATACCCATAATCGTTAATCCGGACATCATAAACTCGAGTTCTGGGGTACGAACCGCCTCCGCCCCCGCCAGCACAAACCTCCAGGATGGAGTGATGGTTCGACCCATCTGTAATCCAGCAGCCGCCAACGGTTTCCTGCATCTCACCCTCTGACAACTCCCGAAGTTTCATTCCTGCCTCCTTTTGGCCTGGTTATGGGTTTCTTGTGATAGCTATCCTTACTCTTGCTCCACGGGCGGCCTGAGCCAGGGTGAGGGTTCCTCGAGCTGCATAGCCAGCCAGGGCAGGCTGAGAGGCTGCATCGCGCCGCCAACGTTCTGTTTTGCTTGCTCCATGCTAGGCTCCCGCAACACTGGTTTCACCTCCTTTCTAAAAGGCAGGGTAGCAGAGTGAACTAGGGGTTGAGAAGGGAAAAACTCCCGGGTGTTTTTCCCTTGACATCTGAGGAGGTTTTTGTTAATACGCTAACACTCCTCAAACATCTCATCCTGTGCTACAATCCCTCTCAGCAGCTTGAAGCTTCAGGGTGCATATTGCATTTGTGTGTAAAAATGTGATATGCTAACGGACGTGTTTTGTGGCCTGCACCCCCGGTGTGTTCCACAAAAAGCGTAAGAATCAGCCGCCGCAGGGAATCTTTTCGCCTGCGGAAGAACCCTGTTAGCTTACGAAAACCCCACACAAGGCCCAGAGCAAGCTGTATCCGTACCCGCGAAGTGCGGAGAAGAGCCCACGGGTTATGAGGTGTTTTGATGAAGATAGAGCGGTTTGGCAAGATTACAGAAGTTATTCCCCTTCCTCCCCTCACCGAAATCCAGGTTGACTCGTTTAACAAAGCCTTGCAGGCCAATGTTCCTCCCGCTAAGCGCGAGGCCATTGGTCTACAAGCTGCTTTCAAAGAGACCTTTCCCATCGAAGAAGGTGAGAAGGGGCGGGGGCTGGTGCTCGATTTCCTCGAGTACCGCCTGGGCGAGCCGCCCTTTGATCAGGACGAGTGCCGCGAGAAAGACCTGACCTACCAGGCCCCCCTGTACGCCAAGCTACTGCTGGTGCACAAGGACACCGGCTTGCTCAAAGAAGATGAGGTATTCCTGGGCGACCTCCCGCTCATGACCGAAGACGGCTCGTTTATCGTCAACGGGGCGGATCGGGTGATCGTTTCCCAGATCCACCGCTCGCCGGGGGTGTACTTTACCGCCGACCAGACCCGGCCCGGCAAATATGTGGCTTCGGTGATTCCCCTGCCCAAGCGCGGCCCCTGGATCGACCTCGAGTTCGAGCAGTCCGGCGTGGTGGTAATGAAGGTCAACAAAAAGAAGTTCCCCCTGGCGCTACTTCTGCGTGTGCTGGGCTTTACCCCAGAAAGCCTCAGCAAGGAACTCTCGGCCTATCCCGACCTGCTTCCGGGCCTGCTGGATGCCCAGTACCGTGGCAACAAAGCCCTCGAGATGGGCGTGGACGAAGCCTTGCTCAAACTCTTCACTGAGCTGCGCCCCGGCGACCCACCCAAGCGGGACAAAGCCATTACCTACCTGCACTCGCTACTCTCTGACCCGCGCCGCTACGACCTGGGCGAAGCAGGCAAGTACAAGGCCCAGCAAAAACTGGGCATTCAGCTTTCGGGCCGCATGCTCATCAAGTTTGAGAACGGCGAGTTCAAAGATGAAGGCCTGCTGCCGGTGCTCAAATACCTCTTCGCCCTGCAAAGCGGCGAGCCTGGCTACGAGTACGACGACATTGACCACCTGGGCAACCGCCGGATCCGCACTGTAGGCGAGCTACTGGCCGACCAGTTCCGAGTGGGGCTTTCGCGGCTGGCGCGTGGGGTGCGCGAGCGCATGTTGCTCGGCACCCCCGAAAGCGCCACCCCGGCAAAGCTGGTCAACAACCGTCCTCTGGTAGCCGCCATCCGCGAGTTCTTTGGACGCAGCCAGCTCAGCCAGTTCAAAGATCAGACCAACCCCCTCTCGGAGCTTCGCCACAAGCGGCGCATTTCCGCGCTGGGGCCGGGCGGTCTGACCCGCGAACGGGCGGGTTTCGACGTGCGCGACGTGCACCGCACCCACTACGGTCGCATCTGCCCCATCGAAACGCCCGAAGGCGCCAACATCGGTCTGATCTCCTCGCTGGCTTCGTTTGGCCGCATCAACGACCTAGGCTTTATTCTGACCCCCTACCGCAAGGTGGAAAACGGCCGGGTGACCGACAAGGTGGATTTCATGACCGCCACCGAGGAAGACCGCTATGCCATTGCCCAGGCCAACACCCCACTTAAGCCAGATGGGCATTTCGACACCCAGCAGGTGGTGGTGCGTAAGAAGGGCGAGCCCATCGTGATGCGTCCTGAAGAAGTGGAGTACATGGACGTCTCGCCCAAGCAGATTTTCTCGGTCAACACCAACCTGATTCCCTTCCTCGAGCACGACGACGCCAACCGCGCCCTGATGGGCTCCAACATGCAAGCCCAGGCGGTGCCCCTGCTGCGGGCCCAGAGCCCGGTGGTCATGACCGGCGTGGAGGAGCGGGTGGTGCGCGACTCCCTCACCTCGCTCTACTCCAGTGTGGATGGCGTGGTGGAGTATGTGGATGGCACCAAGATTGCCGTGCGCGGCGATGACAAGGGGCTATACGAGTTCAACCTGCGCCGTTTTACCCGCTCCAACCAGGGAACCGCACTTGACCAGCGTCCCCGGGTCTCCAAGGGTCAGCGGGTTAGGAAAGGCGACCTGCTCGCCGACGGCCCTGCCTCCGACGAAGGACGGCTGGCCCTGGGGCAAAACGTGCTGCTGGCCATTATGCCTTTCGATGGCTACAACTACGAAGACGCTATCGTCATCTCAGAAGACCTTTTGCGCCGCGATTTTTACACCTCGGTTCATATCGAGCGCTACGAGATCGAGGCCCGCGATACCAAGCTCGGCCCCGAGCGTGTTACCCGCGACATCCCCAACCTCTCGGAAGCTGCCCTGCGCGACCTCGACGAAGACGGCGTGGTGCGGATTGGCGCTGAGGTTAAGGCGGGTGACATCCTGGTAGGCCGCACCAGCTTCAAGGGTGAGACCGAGCCCACCCCTGAAGAGCGATTGCTGCGCAGCATATTCGGCGAAAAGGCCCGCGACGTGAAGGATACCTCCTTGCGGGTGCCGCCCGGCGAAGGGGGCATAGTGGTGCGTACCCTGCGCTTGCGCCGGGGCGACCCCGGGGTGGAGCTCAAGCCCGGTGTGCGTGAGGTGGTACGGGTCTATGTGGCCCAGAAGCGCAAGCTGCAAGTGGGCGACAAGCTCGCCAACCGCCACGGCAACAAGGGGGTGGTCTCCAAGATTCTGCCCCCCGAAGATATGCCGCACATGCCCGACGGCACCCCGGTAGACATCGTGCTCAACCCTCTGGGCGTACCGAGCCGTATGAACCTCGGTCAGATTCTGGAGACCCACCTGGGCCTGGCCGGTTATGAGCTCGACCTCAAGTTCATCACCCCGGTCTTTGACGGCATTTCCGAGGACGAGATCAAGGAAATGCTGGGCAAAGCTTTCGACAAGAAATGGCAGGCTCGCATCAAGGCCGGTTTTGGGATAGACAACCGCGAGCGGGAGGTACTCGCCCGGGCTGCCAAGCTGGGTCTGGTGGATGGCGATAAAGACCCTGCCGAGCAACTGCGGGAAGTGGCCCAACAGGGCAAAAGCGTGCTCTACGACGGACGCACCGGCGAGCCCATCGAAGGCCCCATTGTGGTGGGGGTGATGTACATCATGAAGCTCTACCACATGGTCGAGGATAAGATGCACGCGCGTTCGACCGGCCCCTACTCGCTCATCACGCAGCAGCCCCTGGGCGGTAAGGCGCAGTTTGGGGGCCAGCGCTTTGGCGAGATGGAGGTGTGGGCGCTGGAAGCCTATGGTGCGGCCCACACCCTGCAAGAGATTCTCACCATCAAGTCCGACGACATCGAGGGCCGCAATGCTGCCTACGAAGCCGTGGTCAAGGGCGAAGATGTACCCGAGGCCAGCGTACCCGAAAGCTTCCGGGTGCTGGTAAAAGAGCTGCAATCGCTGGGTCTGGACGTGGAGACCTACGACGAAAACGCCAAGCACCTGGACATTTTTGAAGGATTGGCTTCAAGGCGCTAAGAGCTGAAAGCGAATAGCCGTTAGCCCAGAGGGTTTAGCGAAAAGCCGTCCGCTATCGGCCATCAGCGAGGGAAGAAATGATTAGACGAGAAGTTCGCAAGGTACGAATCGGCCTGGCCTCCCCGGAGAAAATCCGGAGCTGGAGCTATGGTGAAGTAGAGAAACCCGAAACCATCAACTACCGCACGCTTAAACCCGAGCGCGACGGCCTGTTTGATGAGCGCATCTTTGGGCCTCAGAAGGACTATGAGTGCGCCTGCGGCAAGTACAAGCGCCAGCGCTTTGAAGGCAAGGTGTGCGAGCGTTGCGGCGTGGAGGTAACTAAGAGCATTGTGCGGCGCTACCGGATGGGCCACGTGGAACTCGCAACCCCGGTAGCCCACATCTGGTACGTAAAAGACGTACCCAGCAAGATCGGCACCTTGCTTGACCTGAGCGCCCAGGAACTCGAGCAGGTTCTTTATTTTGCCAAGTACATCACCATTGACCCCAAAGGGGCCATGCTAGGTGGAGTGCCGGTGCAGAAGCGCCAGCTCCTCACCGACGATGAGTACCGGGAGCTGCGCTTTGGCAAGCAGGAAACCTATGCGATTCCTGCTGGGGTGGAGACCTTCGTCAAAGACGGGGACGAGGTCAAGAAAGGCCAGGAGCTGGCGCCGGGGGTGGTGAGCAAGATGGACGGGCTGGTGCTCTTCCGCTTCCCCCGCCGCATCCGGGTTGAATACGCCGACAAGGAGCGGGCCAGTCTGACCCTACCCAAAGCGGCCTGGATTGAACAGGACTCGTACAAGCCGGGTGAGCCCATTGCCGAACTCGAGGCCTCCTACCAGATCACCAGCGAAGACTCCGGTGTGGTGGACGTGGAAGAGGTGGGCGATGGGGCCCTGGTCAAGATTCTCGACCCCGACACCAGCGTGGCCAGCGCTATTTACCTGATTCCCGCCGGGATGCACCTCAAGGTGGGCCAAGGTGAGCTGGTGGGCAACGGCGACGTGCTGGCCCAGGGCAAGGGGCAGCTCAAGATGCCCAAGGGCCTCAAGGTGGAAAAGCTCGAGGCCGAAACGGCTAAGAAAGAGGTTCACCTCAGCTTCACCCTGGAGCGCCCCCGGGTGGCCGACTACCCCCTCCAGCCCCACATGCACGTGTTGGCCGCCGAGGGGATGCGTGTGCGCAAAGGCGACAAGCTGGTAGGCGCCATCGAGCCCGAGGAGGAAGTCTACGCCGAGGCCGATGGGGTGGTACACCTGCACGAGCCGGCCTCCATCGTGGTGATGAAGGCCAAGCTTTACCCCTTCGAGGACGATGTGGACGTGACCAACGGCGACCGGGTCTCCCCCGGAGACGCCCTGGCCGATGGCGGCAAGGTAACCTCGGAGATTTATGGCCGGGTGGAGGTGGACTTCATCCGCATGGCCGTGCGGGTGATTGAGTCCTACGACATCGATGCCAAAATGGGCGCGCAGGCTATCCAGGAACTCCTGAAGGATATTGACCTGAGCGTGCTCGAGGCCGAGCTGATCGAGGAGATGAAACACCCCAGCCGCGCCCGCAGGGCCAAAGCTCGCAAGCGCCTCGAAGTGGTACGTTCGTTCCGCGACTCCGGCAACCGCCCCGAGTGGATGGTGCTGGAGGCGGTGCCGGTGCTGCCCCCCGACCTGCGCCCGATGGTACAGGTAGACGGTGGCCGCTTTGCAACCAGCGACCTGAACGACCTCTACCGCCGCCTGATCAACCGCAACAACCGCCTGCGCAAGCTCCTATCACAAGGAGCCCCCGAGATGATCATCCGCAACGAGAAGCGGATGCTGCAAGAAGCAGTAGATGCCCTCCTGGACAACGGACGGCGTGGCACCCCGGTCACCAACCCCGGTTCCGACCGCGCCCTGCGCTCCCTGACCGACATCCTCTCAGGCAAGCAGGGCCGCTTCCGCCAGAACCTGCTGGGCAAGCGCGTGGACTACTCGGGCCGAAGCGTGATTGTGGTGGGGCCGCAGCTTAAGCTGCACCAGTGCGGTCTGCCCAAGCGCATGGCCCTGGAGCTCTTCAAGCCCTTCCTGCTCAAGAAGATGGAAGAGAAGGGCATTGCCAACAACGTCAAGAGCGCCCGCAAGATGCTGGAACGCTCCCGCGACATCAAAGATGAGGTCTGGGACGCCCTGGAAGAGGTGATCCACGGCAAGGTGGTGCTCCTGAACCGGGCCCCCACCCTGCACCGCCTGGGTATCCAGGCCTTCCAGCCGGTGCTGGTCGAAGGTCAGTCCATTCAGCTTCACCCGCTGGTGTGTGAGGCCTTCAACGCCGACTTCGACGGCGACCAGATGGCCGTGCACGTGCCGCTCTCGAGCTATGCCCAGGCCGAGGCCCGCATCCAGATGCTCTCGGCCCACAACATCCTCTCGCCGGCCTCCGGTGAGCCCGTAGCCAAGCCCGCCCGCGACATCATCCTGGGCCTGTACTACATCACCCAGCTCCGCCGCGAGAAGAAGGGTCAGGGCTCAGAGTTCAAAACCATTGAAGAAGCTCTCAACGCCTATGACCAGGGTAAGGTGGCCCTGAACGCCAAAATCAAGGTGGCCGGCAAAGAAACCAGTGTGGGCCGCCTCAAGTACGTCTTCAGCAGCATTGACGAGGCGCTGCTGGCAGTGCAGAGTGGGGTGGTCGATCACCAGGACGTGGTGACGGTGCGGCTGGGCGACAAACTCCTGGAAACCTCACCGGGGCGGATGCTCTTCTTGCGCATTGTGAGCGAGGCCATCGAGGATCCGGAAAAAGCCCAGGAGCTGGTGAACCTCGAGGTCGCCCAGGAAAAGAACTCCCTAAAAGACCTGGTTTACAGGAGCTTCCTGATGCTCGGGGTAGAGAAGACCGCCAAGCTCCTGGATGCGCTCAAGTACTACGGCTTCGTACTTTCCACCACCTCCGGCATCACCATCGGTATTGATGATGCGGTGATTCCTGCCGAGAAAAAGCAATTCTTGCAGGAGGCCGACGCTAAGCTGGCCCAGATCGAGCAGGCGTTTGAACTCGGCCTGATGACCGAGGAGGAGCGCTTCCAGCAGATTTTGCAGCTCTGGAGCCAGACTACCGAAAAGGTGACTGGGGCGGTGTTCAAGAACTTCGAGGAGAACTACCCCTTCAACCCGCTCTACGTGATGAGCCAGTCCGGTGCGCGGGGTAACCCCCAGCAGATCCGTCAGATCTCCGGGATGCGCGGCCTGATGGCCAAGCCTTCGGGCGAGACCTACCCGGTGCCGGTGAAAGCTTCGTTCCGTGAGGGTCTCACGGTACTGGAGTACTTCATCTCCACCCACGGG
Organism: Meiothermus sp. CFH 77666; assembly: GCF_017497985.1. Lineage (NCBI taxonomy): Bacteria > Thermotogati > Deinococcota > Deinococci > Thermales > Thermaceae > Meiothermus > Meiothermus sp. CFH 77666. The sequence goes on along the minus strand of NZ_JAGDFV010000001.1, from coordinate 254,624 downwards.
GCCCGTAAGGGCGGCGCCGACACCGCGCTGCGCACTGCCGACTCGGGCTACCTGACCCGCAAGCTGCACGATGTGGCTCACGAAGTGATTGTGCGTGAGCAGGACTGCGGCACGCCCGACTATATCTCGGTGCCCCTGTTGCAGTTTGACGAGGCCTTCCGCAACAAGCGGCTGCGCAAAAAGAGCGACATCGAATCCGGGTTGTATGGTCGCACGGTGGCCCGCGAGTTCGAAATCAAGGGCAAGACCTTTGCGGAGGGGCACCAGCTCACCCTGGAAGACGTAAACCTGATTGTCAAGGCCGCTGAAGAACGCCTGATTGAGGAAGTGCCGGTGCGCTCGCCCCTCACCTGCCGTACCCGCTATGGGGTCTGCCAGCACTGCTACGGCTGGGACCTCTCGGCGGCCAAGCTGGTCTCCATCGGCGAAAGTGTGGGCGTGGTGGCCGCCGAGTCTATCGGGGAGCCCGGAACCCAGCTCACCATGCGCACCTTCCACACCGGCGGGGTGGCCACCGGCACCGACATCACCCAGGGTCTGCCCCGTGTGATCGAGCTCTTCGAGGCCCGGCGCCCCAAGGTCAAGGCAGTGATTGCCGAGATTGACGGCACGGTTCACATCGAGGAGCACGAAGACAAGACCAGCATCTTTGTGAGCAGCGAGGGCTTCTCCAAGGAGTACAAAGTGCCCAAGGAAGCCCGCATCACCGTGAAGGAAGGCGAGACGGTAGAGGCCGGTCAACCCCTGACCCGTGGCGCCATAGACCCCCACCAACTGCTAGAAGCCAAAGGCCCTGAGGCGGTAGAGCGCTACCTGACCGACGAAATCCAGCGCGTATACCGGGCCCAGGGGGTGAAGCTGCACGACAAGCACATCGAGGTAATTGTGCGGCAGATGCTCAAGTACGTGGAGATTACCGACTCCGGGGATAGCCGCTACCTCGAGGGCCAGGTGATTGAGAAGTGGGACGTGGAATCGGCCAACGAGGCCCTGATGGCCGAGGGCAAAACCCCCGCAAGCTGGAAGCCCATGCTGATGGGTGTGACCAAGAGCGCCCTCTCCACCAAGAGCTGGCTCTCGGCTGCCAGCTTCCAGCACACCACCCACGTGCTGACCGAGGCCGCCATTGCGGGCAAACTCGACGAGCTAATCGGGCTCAAGGAAAACGTGATTCTGGGCAAGCTGATTCCCGCCGGTACGGGGTCGGACTTTGTGCGTAATACCCAGGTGATAGACCAGAGAACCCTCAAGCGCCTCGAGGAAGCCCGCCGCGAAGCCGAGCAGGCCCCTGTGGGAGCGCCCCACCGCCCGGGTGTACGTCCGGAGCAGCCTGGACGCGAAGCCTAGAACAAAATGACTGCCGTGGGCTGTAGGCTGAGGCTTACAGCCCAATGGTATTTGGGAATCGTGCACGGCGACAGGTTAGCTCATGAAGGCAAAACTCTTTCTCACCTTCCAGCAGATCGGGGCCGATTTGTTTGCCGCCGGGCTGGCCTCAGCTACTTCGGGCAACTTCTCGGTGCGGGATCGGGACGGGCTCTGGATTACCCGCTCGGGCGTTCAGAAAGCCCACCTGACCCCGGACGACCTCCTCTGGCTGCCCCTGCTGCCCGACCTCGAGCGCGACCAGGGCGCCTCGGTAGAGCGAGTGATTCATCGGGCCATCTACCAGCAAACCGACGCCACGGCGGTAGTACACGCGCACCCACGCCATGCAATAGCGCTTTCGTTTCATCTGGATTTTATCGTGCCCATTGATCTGGAGGGGCACTACTACTTCGACCAGATTCCCGTGGTGGCTCCCCAGACTACCTCGGGAACGGAAGAGGCTGCTCAGGCGGTGGCGCAGGCCTTGCAGAGCCACCGGGCCTGCGTAGTGCGCGGCCACGGGGCCTTTATCAAGAGCACCGAGGAGATACCGGAAAAAGCCCTCCTGCAAGCCTACTCGCTCATGACCAGCCTCGAGGAAGCCTGCGAGGTGCTTTTTCTGGAACGCCTGTGGAGAGTGAATGTCGGCTGAGCTTCCTCAACGGTTTGTAGAGGGGAAGGCGTCGGAGGTGTTTTTTAACAACCACAACTTCATTCGAATATGCACCATACAGGCCGGTCATATCAGCGACCTGCATACTCCTCCCAGAGCCTATGGCTTTAGCCTTCGGCTTTCGGCGCTGGGTGTCTATATTGGTATGCGAGCCTTGAAACCAATGAAAGGGTACAGTAGATATAGATGAAGGTACTCTTTATAGAAGGCAAAAACCTCGATGCCCTGCGGGGTCTGGCCCGGAGGTTCCCACATCCATACAGGCTGCTGTACCGAGCAGAACAGGAACTCTATCTGCTCGAGGTCTGGGCTTATGCGCCTGAAATGGAGCAAGCAGCATCCGGGTTGGAGGGTTTTCGCTCCTGGAGTTTTGAGCTGCTCGAGGAGGGGAGCCGCGAACACGGCTAGCGCCCCGCTTTGAGCCTTTTGCTTTCGGCCTCTGACCAACCTGGAACCTTATGCGCGAAGAAATTGACTTGATTGCAGTGGATGATGGCGTCGAGGTTTACCTCGAGGACACCGGCCCCCTGGATGCCCCGGCCCTTGTGGTGCTGCACGGGGGGCCCGGGGGCAGCAGTTATGCCCTTCGAGAAGGGCTTGAAGAGTATCTGGAAGGCTTTCGGGTGCTCTACCTCGATCAGCGGGGAGGAGGTCGCAGTCCTGCCCTGCTGCAAGAACCGCGCCTTTTTACCATAGATGCCCTGGTGAGCGACCTTGCGCACCTGCGCGAGCATCTGGGCCTGGATACCTGGACTTTACTAGGCCATGGTTTTGGGGGGTTGCTGGCCCTGGACTATGCCCGCCGCTTTCCAGGGTCTACCGAGCGGTTGTTGCTGATTAACCCCTGGATCAACTTCCCCTGGCTTGCTGCTCAACTTTACCGGGCTTCCCTGGGGTTACGGGGTATGGCAGACCAGGATGTCGAGGTTGAACTGCCTGAGGATGGCACCCGGCTGCTCCAGGAAGCGTTTGCCCAGGTAGAGCCCAAGGCGGCATTTGACCGGCTTATGTTTCCCAGTTCGCACAGCCGCATGGAATATGAATGGGTGGCAGAGGGTCTAACCATAGTGGGAGATGATACGCCTGGGCGTATGTTCGTGCTGAACGGACTGTGGCGTTTGGACTACACCCCTTTCCTGCTCGAGGTTCACACGCCTACCACAGTTCTCCTGGGCTCGCTGGACGCTACCAGTTATCCGGAGGCCCAGACCATCACCGATCTCGTAGGAGGACGACTGGAGCTTATCGAAGGGGCAGGCCATTACCCCTGGATTGACCAGCCCCACGCTTTCGCTGAGGCTCTTGAGAACGCGCTCCACAACGATGGGTAGTGCTCCTTGGGCGTAACGCTGGATTGCGGCGTTAGACTGTAATGCAGCTCCAAATTTGCCCGGTCAAACAGGGCTCGGATCCCCAATCTTAGCCCTACACACAACCACTCGGCCTTTTTAGCCTCACCCTGAAGGTGTGATTGACCTGCGAGGCTTCAGGGGCTGGGCCGCTCCGACCGAGCAACCCTTCCTGTGCTTGTGGCGCCAGGGAAAGGTTTCATGCCGTGCCCTCGAGCGCTGGTTGGTGCAAGAGATGTATCTGTACCAAGCCATGCTTGGGCTGCAAACTTCCTTATTGCGCAGAGCGCCACAGCGGCACCGCCTAATCATGATTAACGCCTTGTTGTTCACGGTTGAGGAGCTGGACTGGCTGGCCAGCCTCGAGCTGTCCCGACTGCCTGCTCACCCGGTTCGACAGCGTTACCTGGATTTTTTGCAAGGTCTTGAGCAAGCTCCTTATGCCATAGGTATTGTGGCGAACTGGGCCAGACACAGGGTTTTTTTCGATGCCTGGAGTTCGCTCCTGCCAGATGATGAGGAGATGGAGGGTTTGAGCGGTCTGGCCGATGAGATTACCCAACACTGGATGGCCCCCGAAGCCCAGGCCCTGATTCACGACTTTGGCAGCCTGGCCCTCGAGGCTTCCTCCGAGCTTTCGCCCGAGGAAGTGGATCGGGTCGTGGGGCAGGTTTTGCAACTAGAGCAGTCGGCCTGGGAAATGGCCCTGGAGTTTGCCCTGGAGGATATTTCGGATCGGGGGAAAGAGCACTGACCAGTTGGTTCTCTATGTTTCTGGTCTGGCTCAAGCGCAACTGGCTAAGGACCTCCTTATGTTTTGGCTACCGGGATGGTCGAAAATTATTTTGGTTATTGCGCCGGAGCATGATTTTCTAGCGCAGCCTGGATTCGACTCTAAACCTTATACAAACGCAACTTAACCGGGCCGGTGCCAGGTGGAGCTACCCGACGACGTGCTCTACCTGGCGCCCAGGGTTCTGAAAACCAGATCACAATAATGCTGCGATAGCGACTCGAGGGTCAGCTTGCCGCCGGGCCGGTACCAGTGATACGTCCAGTTCAGGGCAGACAATACAAACAAGCTTGCTAACCGCACATCTTCTACCTGAAACTGACCCGATTTGACCCCGGCCTCGATAATCCTGCGAAAGTGACCTTCATAGGCGTCGCGGCGGGCTGTGATTTTGCTTTGTAGGTCGGGGTTGAGGAACTTCCACTCATGAAAAAAGACCGTAGCGTTGTCCAACTCGCGCACAATCACTTCCAGGTGTCCCTTTATAAGGCGCTCGAGCTGTTCTTTAGGCGTGAGATGATCTGGAATCGCCTCCGCATTGCCCATAAACTGATCAGCTGCCCGGTTCACCAGCTCGAACAGTACCTCTTCCTTCGACTCGATGTGGGCGTAGAGGCTGCCGCCTTGCAGATTAACTGCACGGGCCAGGTCGCGCATGGAGGTTGCATGAAAACCCTGGCGGCTAAAGAGCTGGCCTGCTGCGTCCAGAATTTCATCACGGCGAGTGACCTTTTGCAACCTGTCTTCTTCAAACGAACGATTGTTTGACACCTTGGCGCAGAGTATAGGACGTGTATGGAGCAGCGTCAACGCCGACAGCCAAATTCCCACTTGCAACTGCCGCATGTTTGCCCTCCTTGACGCTTGAGAATGCGAAGCCTACAATACCTTTTGCTGTTGCGGCGCGGTGAGCGTAGCTCAGTCGGTTAGAGCACCGGTCTGTGGAACCGGGGGTCGTGGGTTCAAGTCCCATCGCTCACCCCAAATCAGGGAGTAGAGGTCGAGGGGTTAGGGTACAGAAGGAAACAAAACCGAACCCCTGCCCTCTAATCCCAACCCTTGCGCGGATGGTGGAATTGGTAGACACGCAAGACTTAGGATCTTGTGCCGCAAGGTGTGGGGGTTCAAGTCCCCCTCCGCGCACCACCCAACCCCGGTAATGGCCGGGGTTTCTTGATTCGTGACCGTACATTTCCGCTCTGCGAAGCTGTGAAGAGCGGTGTAAACAAAAGAAAACCCTCCCTTTGAGGGGAGGGATGGATAGCAGAGACGCCTTACGGGAGAAACGACCAGCCGTTGCGATACTTGAGCAACAACATTTTTTCCACCAGCACCTTGTTGAAGTCGCCCAGCACGTTGGGCAGCATGACCTGGAACTGGCGCGGCGGGTAGAGGTGGTTGCCCAGGATAATGACTTCTTTGTTGCCCGCATCCATCACGCACACTGCCGGCATGCTGCCAAAGGATTTGCAGTGCAGGTTATTGTAGTTACCATGGAGGATTTCGCGGATGTTGGCCGCAGCGGTTTTGGCCATTTCGTCGGTGGGGAAGCCGGTTTTGGGCACTCCAAAGGCTACGTCACCCTTGAAGGGATTGGGCACCTTGGCAGCTAGGCCCACCGCGAACACATTCGGATAATGGGTGCTCTGGTAGCCCTCGGAGACTTCCACAAAGCCCTTTTCATCCACCAGTTCAGGGGTTTTTTGCAGAACTTCCACCCCTTCGAAGGGGGGCACCAGCATGGTGAACTTTGAGGGCAGCACCTCTCCGGTGGAGAGCACCACGCCGTCGGGGCGTACTTCCGTAATGGCTGCATTGACCCGGTAGTCGATGCCCTGCATCTTGAGGAACATCTTGAGCATGGCCTCGCCGCCGGTCATACCACCGATGCCGAAATGGCCCAGGAAGGGTTCCGGGGTGACCCAGGTAATGCTCACCTGATTACGTTTGCCAGCTTTGCGAACCTGATGATCGAAGTTGAAAAGATACTCGTAGCCGGCCCCCATGCAGCTAGCTCCCGGAACGGCTCCAATCACTACCGGGCCTGGATTTTCCAGGAATTTTTTGTAGGCCTCGTAGGTCTTTTCGGCGTCGGATGGGGTGAAGATGGAGTGCGAGTAGCCTTTGGGCCCAAGGCCGGGTACGGCATCCCAGACCAGCTTGGCGCCGGTGGCAATGACCAGGAAATCGTAATCCAGAACGGTTCCATCGGCCAGCACCACTTTATTTTCCGCAGGCTTAATCTGGGTGGCTTCAGCGTGAATAAACTCAATACCCCCGCGCCGGAAGGTGCTTTCGGCGTCGAAGGTGATGTCCGAGACTTTGCGGCGGCCAAAAGGCACCCAGATGAGTGAGGGGATGTAAACAAACTCTTTTTGCCTCGAGACCACCACAATCTTTGCTTCTTTGCCCAGCTTGCGCTTGAGCTCGAAAGCGCTGGTCATTCCGCCGAAATTTCCACCGATTATCAGGATGGTTTTCATAGCTTGCTCCTTAGTTCACAAATTACTTCATACCTATGGGGGGTATAAAGGGTCAGTTGTCCCGCAATCTGAAGTAGAGGATCGGGCGTAGAGTTCACTGCTTCTGCATGGAAATGCCTTTCGAGTTGGGGAGTATCTAAATACTGCTTTGTGGTTGTAGACTAGACACTTGGTGGCCCCATAGGCCCTTCCTGAGGTGTGTTGTGGCAGAAATCCTGGAACGTGAAGGCTACAGAGTGAAAATCAAGGTGGAGGTTCCGGCCAGCCAGGTCGAGCAAACCTACCAATCCGTCCTGAACGAGTATGCGGCGCAGGTTAAGCTGCCGGGGTTCCGCCCGGGCAAAGCCCCCGGCAAGGTGATTGAGGCCAAAATTGGCAGGGAGTCGCTTCTGCAGGAGGTAAAAGAGGTTCTGCGCGACGAAACCTTACCCAAAGCTGCCAGGGAGCTGTCGCTGCTGCCGGTGGGGGCCAGGGTACTCGAGGAGAGCCTGACTTTTGGTCAGCCCTTTGTGTACACCGTTGAAATTGAAAACTATCCCGAGGTTAGGCTGCCGGACTGGCAAAACTTCAAGCTCGAGGTTGAAACCCCCCAACTGACCGAAGAAATGGTGAGCCGCGCCCTGGACGAACTGCGCAACCGCTACGGGGAAATGGTGGCGGTGGATCGTGAAGCCCAGGAAAAAGACAATGTCTTCATCGAGACCGAGGACGGAGGGCGCTTCCCAGTGGTGATGGAAAATGCTCAACCTCACGTGCGCGAGGCCTTGCTGGGCAAAAAAGCCGGCGACGAAGTAATGGTGCCCGTCAAGGACGGCGAAACGATCGTGCGCGAGGTCAAAACCAGGGTGCTGGAAGTCAAGGCCCTGCAACTGCCTGAACTGGACGACGAATTTGCCAAAACGGTGGGCGAGGACAATCTGGAAGCTCTGGTCAGTAAAGTACGCGAGAGCCTGAAAGCCCAGTTTCAGCGCGAGGCCCGTAATGCCAAGGCCAGTTTACTGCTGGATAAGCTCGCTGAGGCGATTGAGGTAGAGATTCCACCTACCATGCAGGCCCGCGAGGAGCAAAGCCTGCTGATGAGCCTGGCCGGTGACCTCAAAGAGCAAAACCTTGAGCTGAGCGCCTATCTCGCTCAGCTGGAGAAAGACGGTAAGCTCGAGGAGTTCAAGCAAAACCTCAGGGAGAGCGCTACCAAGCGCTTGCGCCGCTCGCTTGCCGTGGAAGCCCTGGCTGAAGAGCTCAAAACGGAGCTGAGTCAGGAAGAGTTTGCCGAGTTCCTGAACGAAGTAGCTCGCTCCTACCGCACCACCCCCGCCCGCCTGCAAAACGAGCTGGGCCAGGATGTGATTGCTCGCCTGCGCATCCAGCGCTTGCACGACAAAGCGCTACACGAGGCAGTAGCTAGGATTGAGGGCTGACAGACTGCTCACAGTGAACGCTTTTTACGCTCCCGATAGGGAGCGAACACTTTTTTGGACTGATATGCTGCCCTTCACAAACGTGGCCGTCCACGAAAACGAGAATGCGTCTAGACCCAGACGCATGTATTCGAGTTTCCAGCGGTCACTGTTCTGTCGAGAGCAAGGCTTTTTTGGGGCCCGATGGCTCAAAATGAGTGAAAGAGGGCTTTATGTGCGCCAATGCCCTCTTAACCTGGTATTCGGGCATAGAATAGAGCCGATATGATAGTCCCCTACGTTATCGAACAAACTGCTCGTGGTGAGCGCGTTTACGACATCTATAGCCGCCTGCTCAAAGATCGCATCATTTTTTTGGGTACGCCTATAGATGCGCAGGTAGCCAACACTATAGTGGCGCAAATTCTCTTCCTGGCCGCGCAGAACCCCAATCAAGAAATCCGCATGTACATCAACTCGCCGGGGGGGGATGTGGATGCCGGGTTGGCAATCTACGACACCATGCAGTTCGTCACGGCGCCGGTCTCGACCATCTGTGTGGGCCTGGCGGCCTCAATGGGTGCCGTTTTGCTGGCGGCAGGGGCACCGGGCAAGCGGTATGCCCTGCCGCACTCCAAGGTCATGATTCACCAACCCTGGGCCAGGGGCCTGGGTGGACAAGCTACCGATATTGCCATCCAGGCCGAGCAAATCCTCAAAACGCGCAAGGTTCTCAACGGCATCATTGCCCGTCACACCAACCAGCTTCTGGAAAAGGTGGAGCGCGATACCGAGCGTGACTACTACCTTACTGCTGAAGAGGCTGCTAGCTATGGATTGGTAGATCAGGTGGTTACCCGTGAGACGCAGTAAGCCTTCTTGCAACTTCTGTGGGCGCAAGCACCCGGAGGTAGCCCATTTGATTGAGTCGCCTCTGGGAGAGGTCTATATCTGCAATGAATGCGTTGAGCGGGCTAACGATCTGTTGGAGGCCGAACCCAAGCCTGGTTTTGTCGGCCCCAGCCATCTGCCAAAGCCCGCCGAGATCAAAAGCTTCCTGGATCAGTACGTGATTGGGCAAGAATTGCCCAAGAAAACCCTCTCGGTAGCGGTATACAACCACTACAAGCGCCTGATGCACCCCGAGGCCGAGGTGCAGAAGTCCAACGTGCTCCTAATTGGCCCTACAGGAACCGGCAAAACCCTGCTGGCCGAGACCCTGGCCCGGATGCTGGACGTGCCGTTTGCTATCGCCGACGCCACTACCCTGACCGAAGCCGGTTACGTGGGCGAGGATGTAGAGAACGTTTTGCTACGGCTTTTGCAGGCCGCCGATTTTGACGTTCAGGCTGCCGAGAAAGGCATCATCTACATTGACGAAATTGACAAGATAGCCCGCAAGTCGGAGAACCCCAGCCTGACCCGCGACGTCTCGGGTGAGGGGGTTCAGCAGGCCCTCTTGAAGATTGTGGAGGGCACCCTTTCCAATGTGCCGCCTCAGGGGGGGCGTAAGCATCCCCACCAGGAATTCATTACCCTCAATACCAAAAACATCCTGTTCATTCTGGGCGGAGCTTTCGAGGGCCTCGAGCGCATTGTGCTTTCGAGGGTAGACCAGAACCCCATCGGTTTCACCCGCCCCAAGAAAACCGAAGAGAAGCTCGAGCCCATCCCTGAAGACTTGGTACGCTTCGGCCTGATCCCCGAGTTTGTGGGCCGGATGCCGGTGATTGTGCAGCTCGAGGCCCTCGACGAAGAAGCCCTGGTGCGCATTCTGACCGAGCCCAGAAATGCCCTCATCCGCCAGTACCAGGAGCTGCTACGCATGGAGGGCATCGAAATACGCTTCACGCCGGCGGTGCTGCGTGAGATTGCCCGCCGGGCCCTCAAGCGCGGCACAGGTGCTCGCGGCTTGCGGGCGGTGATTGAAAAAGCCATGGTGGAGCTGATGTTTGAGTTACCGGGTTCGGGGGTCACGGAAGTGGTGTTCGACCTGCCACACCTCGACAAACCTTTGAAGGCGCTCGAGGAAGCCCGTCTTCGACAGGCTTCCTGATTGCGTTACTCCCGAAAACGAGAGTGCGCCTGGGCCCAGGCGCACATTACGCACCCAAGCGTAGGCCGGGCCCGGCCTACGCTTGGGTTTCGGGTTTACAGGCAGCTACTCCATGACAAAGCCATCTTGAAGTCTAATGGCTCAAAAGGTGCGCTGAGCGCTGAACGCAACAGCGCTCAGGTCTTGCGGCTGTCTAGAGGCGTGATTACGGCTTGGCGGGGCTGCTAGCACCCCCCTGGTCGCTGGATGGGGTCTGGCCTGCCAGGGCCTTATCCAAAATTTCACGCCAGCTTTCATAGGAGCGTTGCCCGGTGTACTTTTCGCCATTGACAAAAAAGCTCGGGGTACCGGTGAGCCCAAGCTCACCGGCTAGCTTCTGATCGGCGAGCACGCCTGCCCGCTTGCTACCGGATTGCAAGCATTGTGAGAAAGTGGCCGGGGCTATCCCGATCTGGCCTGCCAGATCGGCAAAGTAGTTATCCAGCGCCGCTCCACTAAGGCCAGCCCATTGTAGCTGCGCCCGGAACAGCGCCTCGTGGTATTCGACGTACAAATTGTTGTCGGCAGCGCAGGCTGCGGCCTCGCCGGCCCGAATGACGTTTTCCTGCCCTCCGAAAGGGAAATCACGAAAAATGTAGCGTACCTTGCCGGTATCTATATAGTCCCTTTTGATCAGGGGAAACACATTGTTGGAGTGGTCGCGGCAGTGGCTGCAAAGGTAATTGGAGAAGTCCACCACCGTCACTTTGGCATCGGGGTTTCCGATAACAAACCTGGCTCCCTTGACTGCGTCGGCGGCGTTGGCTGAGGGTTGGGGTCGGAACACTAGGAACAGCACTGCTGCGATGACAATGGCCAGGAGCGCAACTGCGATGAAAAGGGTTCTTTGCATAATTTAGATTCTATTGCCAGGTGATGAAAATTTGCAGGGAGATGGGAACGTCGACGATTCAGACTTTGCTTTGGCGAGCTTCACCTTCTTCGGTCAGCCAGAAGGGCTCGGCATCACGGGAGACCATCTTTTCGGCAGCGATGGCTTCCTTGAGGTCTTTCGGCAGAACGAACATGGCCTCAATGAAAGGGGCCTCGAGGTGCCTGAGCGTTAGATTGCGCTCCAGTATGCGGGCCTCCAGGGTACCCTCGCTTAGTCCGGTAATATCCACGGCTTCCGAGGCCACAATAAAGCCGAAATTCAACATAAAACCCGGAATGTAGTTGTGGTAACTACGGGTGTGCCGGAAGACCTGCTTTACAGTGTGGTGCACTACCGGATGCATTTTGTGGTGGGTGAGCAGAATCATGCCCGCCTGCATGGCCATCAGACCGCCGGGGTTGAGGCGCTTTTTTAGCAGCTCGTAAAACTCCACCGTAAAAAGCATTCGGGCCGGGTTATCCTCACCGATGGGGTCGTTCAGATCCACAATAATCACGTCATAGGTCTCGGGGTGGTTCTCCAGATAGCCCCTGGCATCCTCGGTAACAACTCTTGCCCGTGGGTCGTCGAAAGCACCCTGGTGCCACTCAGGCAACAGAGTACGGGCCATTTCCACCAATTCATCATCAATATCGCACATCACGGCTTTCTGGACGGTGGGATGACGCAGCACTTCGCGCAGGGTAGCGCCTTCACCGCCGCCCACAATGAACACGGAACGCGGGTTGGGGTGGGCCAGCATGGCCGGATGTACCAGGGTTTCGTGGTAGATGTACTCGTCGCGTTCGGTGGACTGCACGTCTTTATCCAGCACCAGCACCTTGCCGAAAGCGCGGGTCTGAAAGATGAAGTAATCCTGGAATTTGGTTCGCCCGGCGGCCAGCACCTTGTCCATGCGACGGTAGATGGCCTCGTAGGGGGTGACTTGCTCAAGGTAGTACATTCCGTATTCCATGGTTCCTCCGGAAAAGACAGGGGTTTCTGGGTCAAAGTTGTCGAGGCGACAAACCGGTAAGGGCCCGGCGATTGTTGCGCAGGCCTTCGGCGGACTAGCTATCCAATCTGCTCGAGTTGCTCTGGGTTCTGCGCTTGATTTCGTGTTCTCCGCCCCGCCAGAAGCGAAAGGCCGACTCCTCTCGAGCACCAAAAGCCCTGGCCAACCCCCGCAAAACCGACTCGGGGTCTACCTCGGTTTTGTAAAAGTAAAGGTCGAGGGCAGCCGAAGCATCATCTTCGGGCCAGGTGTGCATCATGACGGCGGCAACGGGCGAAAGAATGGCTGCCGAGAGCCCCTGGGGGTAAAACTTATAAACCGTTGCCTGAACGCTTCCAGGGGGTGCTCCTAGTTTGAGGACGGCATCCTTGAGCGCGACCTCCACGAGTTTGGGGTTTTCCAGCACTTCCAGGTTGCAGCCATAAATTTCAGCAACCCAGCGGCCTCCGGAAATGGCTGTCACGGCTGTTTATGGTAGCACACCCTGGGGGGTCAGCGCAGGAAAGACCTGGCAAAATCACGATTGTAAACGGCGGTTTATCTGGGTAAGGAGGGCCAGCTCGGCGGTGCAGGAAAGGGTGCTGTGGTTGGGCTCGAGGTGAAGCTCGACCTCGAGGGCCTCGCGGAAAAAGGTTTCGGTTGGTAGCTTGCAGGCCCTGGTACAGGCTTCGGTACCGGCTTGCTCGGCAAACCTGCACCGACCTATGCGGAGCTGGTTTTGTGCAATGGGCTCGGACTTGCCCACCAGAAAGCGAAAGGCCAGGGGCGTACTCCATATCAGTAATGGGTGCGCCAGGTTGGGCGCGATTCGCACCACCAAACGAATGAAGCCCAGGAGAGGGGACGTGAAGAATGCTCGATAGGTCTGGAAAATACGTTGCTGCATGTCCTCCTGGCTGTACGAACGCACGACCTCTTGCGCTTCCTCAGCCAGCCCCTCGAGGCCCGGACGGGCCGAAAGTTTACCAAAACTCGAGGTATGGGCACTGCGAAAGCGCTCCAACAACCACCGATCCAGCCACGAATCTTCCATTTGCTCCTTAATCTAGCTCGCTTCTAGCAAAAACCTGGCTCAAATAACCTTGGACTGATGGGTCTGGGGTGGGGCTGCTTTTTGAGGGGTGGGCTCCGATTGCACCAGCCAGCGCAAAGTCAGACTGATTTGCACGAGCAGCACCGTGAAAATCAGAATTCCGATGACATCGGTGGGCTCGGCCCCGCTCATCAGCCAACCGATAGGGCTGGGTGCGGGTAGACCAACGGTGTGGGTCAGGGCATAAATCAGGGCCGTCAAACTGCCCACCACGAGAGCAATCAGCAAAAAAGGCCGGGCCTGGGATTTCTGAATCGTACCGTTGTGCATGAACCCCAGCATCAGTACAAAAAACCCTGTGGCCATCAGCAACGAGATGCCCCACAGCATGATTTGAGCGTAAAAGAAAACCTGGGGCTGCTCGAGCATCAACTGATCCAGCCCAATAGCCCCACAGGGCCCCCCGCCCAGGGGTGTACCCGCCCAGCCCAGCAGTTGCAGGGCAAAGGGGGCAAACATCAAGCCGACCAATAGCCCCAGCCGGCGGTCGCGAATACCAAACATGTGCCAATGTTGGCACTGACCCCGGAAGGTGGGTAGGGAAAAATATCCCGATGTGGGCAACGGAGGCCAAGGCTGCTGATGCAAGGTTGATCTACTTATACCAAATCTGCCCAGAGGTGACCCAAAAGCGATATACAAGTCCCTCGGACGCGCCCCCTGGCGCGGCAAGTGAGGGGCGCGTTTAGCGCCGCTCACGCGCAGAGTTGGTATTAGATCTGCTCATTCTGCGCCAGTACATATTCGATAGCCTGTGCAAAGCCATTCTCGCGCACGTGGCCGGTGATGTGGTCGGCCACGGCGATGATTTCCTCTACTGCGTTGCCCATGGCAATCCCGAGACCTGCCTCGCGGATGGCCTCGAGGTCGTTGTGACTATCGCCAATCATGGCGATTTCATCGAGTGAAAGCCCATAGTGTGCGGCCAGCCAACGCAGCCCGGAGGCCTTGGAAACCCCCTTTTTGATCACGCCGGTAATGACCTCGCGGGGGCTCAGGTACTCGGCCAGATCAATTTCGGGCAGGGCTTCCAGGTCGGGTTTGACCGTTTCCCACAAGCTCAGATCGGGCACCACAAACCACAGCCTGACCAGGGTCTCACGGATTTCCTCAAACCGTGCCGAGCGGGCTACCACCCCGGTCATCTCGATGTGGGTCAGCAGTTCGGGGGGCATCAGCTTGGTTTCGTAGTAGCGCCCATTGTCGGCGCCCATGAGGTCGAAGGGCAGGCCATATCTGCGGGCAATACCGATGATTTCCCCTAACCGGGGCACCGGCTCTGCATGGAGTGACCGACCCCAGGCATCGCAGATGGAAGCGCCGTCGTTGAAGACATGCGGGCCGTCTGGCTGTATACGCTGGGCATACTCGAGGCCGTGCCCTCCCTGGGGACGACCGGTACAGACTGCAAACTTCAAGCCGGCCTCGCGGCCCCGCTCGATCGCAGCCCAGGCCGACTCGGGTACCCCCAGGGTTCTTCCTGCGTAGAAGGTTCCGTCCAGGTCAAGGGCTACCAGTTTGATCATGTTGTAACTCCTTAGCTTCTTACATGGCGTAATGCGGAAACTTTTCACGAACATTCCTCATCGTGAAAATATGCACATATTACCGCTGAACCAGTTGCGCCCTCAGGATATCCAGGGCTTGCTCGAGGCCACACTCATCCACTCTGCTCACTACCAGGTCGGCAGCCTGCCGGACGCTTTCGGGCGCGTTGCCCATCGCAATGCCCAGCCGGGCGGTTTGTATGAGCTCGAGGTCGTTTTCACCATCGCCAATCATGGCGCACTGGCTCAGGTCCAGCCCAAGTTGAGCCGCTACCCATTCCGCAGCCGCCCGTTTGGAAACGCCTCGCGCCGTTACCGAACTGAAGCCGACCCCCGGCATACCGGGGCTGGTGGCTTCGTGCAGCTCTACCTCAGGCATGAGCACAATTTGCTCGCGCACCAAAGACCAGGTAGGGGAGGGACGCCAGACAAACTGCACCCGAACCACTCTTTCGGCCACCTCGCTCAAATCGCGCTGTTCGGCCTTGAAGCCCAGCATGGTCTCGTGGAAGAACAGGTCGGGGTGCTGGATCTCGCGGTAGAAGCCCCCTTCGGCGGTGTAGACCTCGAAGGGAACGCCGTGCAAGCGGCTCAGCTCCAGGAGCCTTAGATAAACCTGCATGGGCAGTGCCGAAACCCGTACTACCTCCCGGTGCCCCGACACAATCACGGCCCCCGACTCGAAAATATGAAAACCTTCAGGGTCAAGCCGCTCGGCATACTCGAGGGCGAAACCGCGTCCGGGCCGTCCGGTGCAGATGCTCAGGTGTAACCCCGCTTCCCTGGCCCGTTTTGCGGCCTCCCAGGCACACTGGGGTACACCGCTGGGGCCGAACAGGGTGCCGTCCACGTCGATGAGCACTAGCCGGATGGGTTTGTTCATAGAGTTACCAGGGGTCTTTGTTGCGCCAAACTTGGACAAAGGGCCGGGGGCCGAATATCGTCGCCTAATTCGGGCTGCCCCCCAGTTCTACCACGCCGTTTTCGGCCACCACGGCGGTACCGCCAATGAACACCCCCAGGATGTTGCCGGCGGGGCCATACTCGACCCGTACCTCTACCTGGCCCGGGCCGCCCATGCGATGGCCCTGGGTAACGGTCAGGTTGACCGCGCCCTCCCAGCGGGGCACCACCCCCGCCCGCGCCAGCAGAGCGCCCAGGGCCGCATTGGGTGAGCCGGTGACGGGGTCTTCGGGGATGCCCAGGGCCGGGGCAAAGGTGCGTGCGTAGAAGCGGCGGGGGCCATAGGGCGCGTAAACGTGCACGGTGGCAACCTCGAGCTTCTCCGATAGCTCCGCCAGTTTTTCCATGTCTGGCTCGAGGGCGTCCACCAGGCCGGGCGCCACTACCGGCATAAAGAGCGTCCACAAGCCGGTAAAGGTGATGCCATAGGGCAGGCCCCGGTGCAGGTAGCGCTCATTGGCGCCCATTACCTCGATAAACTCCTGCAACACCTTCCAGGAGGGGGGGTCGCGGAAGCGAGGGCTGGGGCTTTGGACCAGGGCCCGCCCGTCCTCGAGCTCCACCTTGAGCGACTCCCCGATGGTTCGCAAATAGAGTTTTTTGATACCGGCGGGCAGCTTTTCTTCTCTGGCCAACGTGAGCGCCAGGGCCACGGCGGCATGTCCGCTAAACTCCACCTCGCCATTGGCGGCAAAAAAACGCACGCCAAACCCTGTACCGTCCCAGTCGGTCACAAAAGCGGCCTGGGGTTGCCCCAGCCGGGTGGCCACCAGCTGCATCTCCTCGGTGGTCATGCCCCGTGCATCCAGCACCAGCGCCACCCGGTTGCCCCCACCCGGAATTTCCGTAAAAGCATCCACCAGAAGATAGGGGATGCGATGGCTGTTAGGCATGAAACCCCCCTTGAATCAGCGTAAGCGCGCCTCGCCCATCGTTCATGCCTGCCCCCGTATGGCCAGCCCCACCGTAGCCAGCTGGGCCTCATCCACGGGCGCCGGAGCGCCGGTGAGGGGCTCCTTGCCCTCTTTGTTCTTGGGGAATGCGATGACCTCGCGGATGGACTCTTCGCCCGCCAGGTTGGCTACAAAGCGATCCAGGCCCCAGGCGATCCCGCCGTGGGGGGGTGCGCCATAGGAAAGGGCCTCGAGCAGAAACCCAAACTTCTCCTGGGCCTCCTCTGGGCCGATGCCCAGCAGGGCAAACATGCGTTCCTGCAGGTCGCGGCGGTGGATACGAATGGAGCCGCCCCCGGCCTCGGAGCCATTGAAAACAAAGTCGTAGGCGTAGGCCCGTACCTTGCCGGGGTCGGTCTCGAGCAGGTGCAGGTCGTCTAAGTTGGGGCTGGTAAAGGGGTGGTGCATGTAGGTAAAGCGCCCGGCTTCTTCGTCCCACTCCAGCAGGGGAAAGTCCACCACCCACAAAAACTTGTAGCCGGGCTCGATCAGCTTTAGCCGTTTGCCCAGCTCGAGCCGCACCGCTCCCAGGCTTTCTACGGTTTTGCGCCAGGGGCCCGCCACGAACAGCAAAGTCTGGCCCTCCGGTACGGCCACCTGTTCCAAAAGGGTGGGTGGAATAAACTTGGCGATTCCGCCCGTGAGCACTCCGTTCTCCAACCGCGCCCAGGCCAGCCCGGCGGCCCCCTTGGACCTGGCCAGGGCCTCGAGTTCCTCGATCTCCTTGCGGGGCAGCAGGGCCGGTACTACCAGCACCTTGACGGTCTCGGCGCTGGCAAAGGCCCGGAAGGCACCCCCCCTGAACACCTCGGTCACGTCCTGGAGCTCGAGGCCAAAGCGCAGGTCGGGCTTGTCCGAGCCGTAGCGGTTCATCACCTCGGCATAGGTCAGGCGGGGAAAGGGCAGGGTGAGCTCGACCCCCAGCGTCTCCCGCAAGATATAGGCGGCCAGTCGCTCGTTGAGCTCGAGGATGTCCTCCTGGGTGACAAAGGACATCTCCAGATCGAGCTGGGTAAAGTCGGGTTGGCGGTCGGCCCGCAGGTCTTCGTCGCGGAAGCATCGGGCGATCTGGAAGTAGCGGTCATAGCCCGCCACCATCAGCATCTGTTTGAAAAGCTGGGGTGACTGGGGTAGGGCGTAAAAGTGGCCGGGCTCCAGCCTCGAGGGCACCAGGAAGTCCCGCGCCCCTTCGGGGGTCGAGCGGGTCAGGTAGGGGGTCTCCACGCTGATGAAGCCTTCGGCGTCCAGAAAGCGGTAGATGGCGGCAATTACCTTGTGCCGCAGGCGCAGGTTGTCGTGCAGCCGCTTTCGCCGCAGGTCCAGCACGCGGTTCCTGAGGCGCACCTCTTCATTGACGCTCTGGTCTGGCTCACCCCGCCAACCGGCATCAATGGGGAAGGGTGGGGTTCTGGCCTCGGCCAGCACCTCGAGGCCCTCCGCCACCACCTCCACTGCGCCGGTGCTAAGTTTGGGGTTGACCTGTTCGGCAGGGCGGCTGCGAACCACTCCTTCCACCCGCACCACCCATTCCGAGCGCACCCTATCAGCTTCGGCAAAGCAGGGTGAGTCCGGGTTTACGATGACCTGAACGATGCCCTCGCGATCCCGCAGATCGATAAAAATGAGCCCCCCCAGGTCGCGCCTTCGGTTGACCCAGCCCTCCAGGATCACTTTTTCCCCTGCATGTTGTTCGCGCAAATGACCACAATATAGCGTACGACGCATAGGCTTTAGCATACCGTTTTGTGAAAAGTTCTCAAATTGCAGGCGCACGACTTGGCACCTGTCGAGTGTTACGCACGGGGAGCAAACCTCTAAATACTCATTTCACAAGCAGTATTTATCGTGAATATATACACATAGAGAGCCAATACACCCTGCACCGTAAAGTATGCATTGTAGTAGCATTTGCAGTTTGATACAGGGAGTACGAAGTGGGTAAACCGCGTCACGGAAGGACACCCCAAAGCAGTCAGCCATCTGCACCCTACCGGGTAAGGGCTATTTAGGGTCAGGGCCTTCAAAAAGGCTGTGCAGTTGCAGGGGCTCGAGCTCGGTTTGCTCCCCGCTTTCCAGGTGCTTGAGGGTAATAACTCCTTTGGCCCGCTCGCCCTCGCCCAGGAAACCCACATACTTGGCTCCTTTCTTGAGGGCCTCCTCGAGGGCCTTGCGCGGGCTTTTGGGGGTGTAGCCCAGCTCCACGTAAACCTTCGGGCGCAGTTGTTCGGCCAGGGTCAGAGCTTCTATCTTGGCTGCTTCGTCAAGGGGGGCCAGGTAGAGGGTAGGGGAGAGGTCGGGGGGAATGGCAACGCCCTCCTGCTCGAGAGCTATCGCCACCCGCTCGATACCGATACCAAAGCCCACCCCCGGCACCCGCGGGCCGCCCAGCATCTCCGAGAGGCCATCGTAGCGCCCTCCGCCGCCTAAGGCCGACTTGGCCCCGATCTGGGCATGGTGAACCTCCCAGGCCGTACGCACGTAATAGTCAAGGCCACGCACAATGCTAGGGTCTACCGTGAATGGAATACCAAGCTGGGTTAGATAGTGACAGACCCGCTCGTGGAACGAGCGCGACGCGTCACCCAGAAACTCCAGCATTGGCTTTACCTGTAAATCGGCCACAATCTGCTGATCCTGCTCGCTCTTGGAGTCCAGAATCCGCATGGGGTTGGCCTCCAGGCGCACCCTCGAGTCCTCCGAGAGCCGCTCGGCGTAGGGCCGGAAGAGCTCCCGCAGGTACTGGTTATAGCGGGTGCGGTCTTCGGGGTCGCCTACCGAGCCTAGCTTGACCTCGAGGTTTTTCAGGCCCAGGGTTTTGTAGATCCGCACCATCAACGCAATGGCCTCGGCGTCCAGGAGGGGGTCGGAGAGGCCCAGGGCCTCGTAGTCTACCTGATGAAACTGCTTGTAGCGGCCCTTCTGGTGGCGCTCGGCCCGGAAAATGGGCCCCCAGGTGAAAAGCCGCACCGGCTGGGGCCAGACCTTCATGCCGTGCTGGTTGTAGGCCCGCACAATGGAGGCGGTGGGCTCGGGGCGCAGACCCAGCACCCGCCCTCCGCGATCCTCGAGGGTGTACATCTCCTTCTTGACCACGATGTCCGAGGTGAGCCCCACGCCTTTTTGCAGAACTTCCAGGTACTCGAATATCGGGGTATGAATCATCTGGGCCCCAGCTCCCCGCAAGACCTCCTCGGCGGTCTGGGTAATGTAGCGAAAAACCGGCTCGCGGAAAGGGTATTCCTTGGCCTGAGCGAAAATGTCGTTGGTTCCGGGAACAGCCTTTAACATGGACCCTATTCTATCGGGCCAGTTGGTTCTCCGGGCTCAGCGAAAAAGGTCTTTCTCTATTCCGGCTGCCGCAAATATGTAATCGCGGCTTTGCTCGAGTCTCCGGCGTAAATGCTCCAGGTCAAAGCCCAGCAGCTCCCCCTTCCATTTGCGTACTTTGCCTCCGCATATCACAGTTGAAACATTGCTACGCTCCATGAGGGTTACCACCGCGCCAGGTGCATGGTTTAGGGGAGCGGTATTGAGGCAGTTGGTGTCCAGCAGGATAATATCGGCTTCCTTGCCTGGGGTGAGCGAACCTGTTTTAGCCTCCAGACGAAGCCCACGAGCCCCATTGAGGGTAGCCATCTGCAAAACCTCGGTAACTGTCATCAGAGAAGGAAATTCTTTGCCCTCCAAGGCAAGTTGGTTGGCAAACATGCGCTGTAGGGTAATGGTAGAGCGCATTTGGGTAAACATGTCGGCAGTCATCGTGCACTCTACATCGCTTGATAGCGATACTATCATACCCAGATCGAGCGCTTTTTGAAGGGGCGGAGTGCCGTGACGCATATGCATCTCAATAGGTACCGACAGTGAAACGTGGGCCCCTGAATCGGCAGCGCGCTGCCAGGCCGTATCCGACATTCCTGTCATGTGAATAAAGATATTGTCGGAGCCAAACTGGTTTTGTTGAGATAGGTTATCGAAGGTTGGCGCCATGCCGAAGGTACCTACGATGTGTGCCGCGATGGGAAGTGCCAGCTCTCTGCCTATTCGCCATGCCGACTCGAAGCCTGGGAGGTAGATTTCCCCACCCATCACCATAGTCAACAACTGGTCATCGCTGGAGAAATGCTGATTGCGAATGCGGGCTGCATCCTGTGGATACTGACTCTTGTCCCCCCAGCCCTCAAAGTAGCCCAGCACGGCACGTCGGCCTGCATCCTGCAGAGCAGCAACAGCTGCGTCACTGTGTTCAGGTGAGTGATGAATTTGGCTCACGTCCATTGCAGTAGTGACCCCGGCATCAAGCTGGGCAATGCTGCCATAGAGGATGTTGATGTAGACGTCCTCTGGACGATACACCCTGGACAGCTTGAGGAGCATTACCTCGTAGTAGTTCATTGCCGAGGAGGGTCGGCCATCATTCAGCAAAATGGCATCGGCCAACAACCCACGCAGGGCTGTTTCAAAGTGATGATGGTGGGTGTCAATAAAACCCGGCATCACAATGTGACCGTTGGCATCAATGACCGCAGCATCCGGAGCCTCGATTTTAGGAGCCACCTCGAGGATACGGCTACCCTTGAGCAGCACGTCGCCCACAGCGAAGTTTCCAACCCGAGCATCCATTGAAAGAACTGTCCCACCCCGAATGAGGGTTAGGCGGTCAGGTTCACCAATCCCCAGTGGGAGGGATTCGGGGAGGGACTTTGAACCCACAAGTGGACTGCCGGACTCCAGGGGGGCGAGTAGTGGGGGCTCGAGCTTACACATGCTTCCTCCTTATCTAGCCCAGGGTTTGCTGGGCGTCAAGAACGCTTACCAGCCTTGCGCTGCGCCAGCTCAGCGCGGATTTCATCTCCGTGCTCATCCAGGGTTGGGGGTGGGATTATATCGGTATCTATCTGCCCATCAAAGGTGTAGGGAGAACGGACGGTGGTAAAGTGCCCCATGGGCGAGCCTGGAACCGTAACCTTGAGCTTGAGATGTTGAGCTTGTGGATCCTCCAGCGCTTCGCTGGAGTCGTAGACAGGCGCATGGGGTACCCCCTCGGCTGCCAGGCGTTGGCACCATTCTTCTCGGCTTTCCTGTAAAAATATCGGAGTTAGTATTTCAATCAAAGCCTGCTGATTGGCAATTCGCTTGAGGCGCTCGGAGAAACGGGGGTCTTGCGCTAGTTGTTCCTGCTGTGTAGCCCTGAGCAAGCCTTCCCAAAACTTGGTTGGAGAGGAAAGGTGAATAGCGATCCACTTGCCGTCGGCACACTCAAACACATAACTTTGAGAAACGGAAGGTCGTGAGAGGGGGCCCATCACCTCGCCTACGCTGAAGTGGTGGGTAAAGCTATCAAGGTTGAAGTAGCTCATGGCCTCGAGCATAGATATGTCGAGCCTGCGCCCTCTGCCCGTACGCTGACGCTCCACCAGTGCAGCCAAAATACCCAGCGCAGCGTAGATGCCGGCTACTGCGTCGGCGATAGCTGGGCCAATAACCCGCGGCTTATCGGGGGGTAAAAGTTGCCATAAATACCCTGATGCAGCCTGCGCCACGGTGTCGTACACGGGGTAATCGCGCTTGGGTCCTGTGGCCCCGAAACCCGATATGGCGCAGTAGATCAGGTTATGCCGTATTCGGCGCAGTTCCTCCTCGCCTGCCCCTAACCTTTCTGCTACTCCAGGTCGAAAGTTGTGGATGAAAACGTCCGCGGTTGCAATAAGCTCTTGAAAGATCGCGCGGTCCTCAGCCCGAGCGTTGTCAAGGGCAATGGAGCGCTTGTTGCGGTTATAGGTCTGAAAGTGAGGGCTGTAAAGACCGCCCTTGAAAGCCCGAAAAGGATCTCCTTCACCTGGCCGCTCCACTTTGACAACGTCTGCGCCCAGGTCAGCGAGGTGCATGGCCGCTGCCGGGCCCGTGATGTAAGTACCCATTTCTACTACTCGAACACCAGCTAAAGGTTTAGCCATTGCTCTACTCCTTGCGAATGGGGCCGTCGTAATGTATGGCCTGTGCTGCGTGGTAGGACAATATGAAGCCTATCGGACGCTGGGTTTCCTCGTGTAGATGCGCGGCAAGCCCTGCTGCTCGAGCCACTAGTGGCACTGCCTTGAGCCCTTCTACAGGCCAACCAGCATCAAGCATTACGGCAGCAATTGCTCCCGACACGTTAATCGGAAGACGCCGCTCCATGATGTCCGGGGCCATTTTTCCTAACAGACGCAAAAGCCGCACGTGCTGGGCTGACGTACCGTGCTCATCGGCGAGCTCGAGTAGGCGTACAGCCCTGGGATCACCTGCTGTGTGCTGGGGGTGCCCCAACCCGGCCACCTTTGCCCGAGCTGCCTTGAGACGCTTCAGGCTTTCTTCCACCGCTAGTTCTTCGTTTCCGATTGCTTCCGCTGTATCTCTTAGCTCGACAAGGTAACGGCCTGCTGCTTCGGAAGAACCCGCAACCACTGTGCCCATTCCCAGAAGGCCCGCAGCCATTGCCCCTTGCCAGGCCTCCGGTGCGGCAGCAAGGGTCATGCGGGCGGCTTGCACGGTTGGCACCAGCCCATGCTCAGCGATAGCTATGAGACAGGCATCCAGCATAGCTCGCTGACCGGTGGTGGGTAGTTGACCCAACATCAGCAACCAAAAGAGCTCACTGAAACTAAGCTTGCCTATCAACTCGTGACACAGGTCAAAGCCGCGAATGGTCACGCTCTCGGCATCTGATGTGGCTATGGACGTAAAAGGCTGATCCGTTTTGCCTATGCGCATCGGTTATCTCCCTGATGAGATTTTCGCTATACGAAAACTTTTCCTCTTGACAAATATTATACTCGAGATAACTTGATGTCAAGGCAAAAGCCGGCAAAACAAGGAGGGGTTAGGCGTGCGCGACATTAATGAGTTTTCTATCACCCAGGCAGTTCAGGACTCGTTTCAAATCGAGCCGGACTCTCGTTTCAGGTTCCTTCTGGACACCTTCGTGCAGCATCTGCACGATTATGTTCGGGAGGTGCGCCTTACTCACGAAGAGTGGATGATGGTAATGAACTTCCTTTACGAGTGTGGGAAGATCTCCAACCCAGAGCGAAGTGAGTTCATTCTCCTTTCAGACGTACTAGGCCTTTCTGCTCTGGTTGATATGATCAACAGCTATGGGGGTGGCACCCCCCACTCAAATCTAGGTCCCTTTTACCTGCCGGATGCTCCTGAGCGAGAGCTGGGCAGCGACCTGGCCGAAGGGTATGACGGGGTAGTTTTGCTGACCCGAGGCATCGTGCGCGATACCCTGGGCAGGCCAATCGCTGGTGCCATTGTGGATACCTGGCAGGCCGACGCATCCGGCACTTACCCTATTCAGGAACAAAAATACGGCCGAGACAAATACGACCTGCGAGGAAGGCTCCGAACCAACGAGAAAGGTGAGTACTGGTATACTACGGTCATGCCTAGGCCCTACACGGTGCCCTATGACGGCCCTGTAGGTGATTTGTTGAGGGCCGGAAAGCGGCACGCCTGGCGCACTGCACACTTGCATTACATGGTCTCGGCCGAAGGCTACCGCCCCCTGGTAACCGAGGTATTTTTCGAAAACAGCGAGTACCTTGATAGCGATGCGGTCTTTGGGGTGAGGCGTTCTTTGGTAGTCAAGCTCGAGCCCGTCAGGAAGGATCAGGTTCTTGACTTACCCCTTAAGCGACGTCCGGACGCTCAGTTTACCTTCGACTTCGTATTGGCCCCTGAAGGATGAAGCTTCAACTCCCAACCCCCGAAACAGAGCGTCCAGCAGAATTTGTGGAGGCATTTGCCAGAGGTCTTGCGGTTTTGGAAGCTTTCGATGCTTATCACAGCGAGATGACCCTGAGCGATATCGCTCGCCGGACTGGCCTGCCCCCGGCTGCGGTTCGTCGGAGTCTGATCACTCTCAAAACCCTTGGCTATGTGGGCCAGGTGGGTAAGCGTTACTACTTACGACCGAGGGTATTGGGTATAGGCTCGGCCTTTTATTTTGCTGCGCGGGTAGACGAGGTGTTTTTGCCTGAACTCCGAGCCCTGGTAGAGGCCTTTGGCGATGCTTCCTCTGTTGCCACACTGTATGGTCATGATGTTTTGTACGTAGCTCATTACTCAGTACAGCGAGCACGACGGGCAGCTGCACATGTAGGGGCGCGTTATCCGGCTTTCGCCACCTCCTTGGGGCGGGTTTTGCTGGCAGGTTTGAGCGAGGAGCGCCTGGACACCTGGCTGTCCGAGCTGAATCCAGTACCTCTGACAAGCCGCACGATCACTGACAAGAGCGAACTAAGGCGAATTATCCAGCAGGTGCGTCAGCTAGGCTATGCTAGCACCGTAGACGAGCTAGATTATGGTGTAACGGCATTGGCGGTTCCTATCCGTGCACCTGATGGCACTACGGTTGCGGCCATCAACACATCGGGCTACACCGGACTTGTTACCCCCGAAAAGTTGGTGGACGAGCGCCTTCCAGAACTGCGCGCAGCCGCCCAGCGCATAGCCGTGGCTTTGAGTCGGAACCCTGTCATTTACTCTATGCTGGCTCCCTAGCTGGGCAATCTGGGAACTCGAAAACATGCGTCTGGGCCCAAACGCATTTTCGTTTTCGTGGGCGGCAACGTTTGTGTACCACATGCGCTCCTGGGCATGTTTAGCCAGGGATAGTTAGGCGGGTGGGATTGGGCGCTACCTGCGACTCCTCCTGTTCAGCTCGACGCACAGTGTCTTCACTGCCCAGCAGTTTGACCAGTTGGTCTCGAGTCACAAATTTGCCGGCGTACATGTAAACCAGACCCCGGCGCTGATGGGTCACGACGAAGGGCACGCCGTTGTGATAGCGCACCAGGGTGTTGTGCCGCCTGGCGTGGCGCGACATGCGGGCCAGGGCCCGTACCCCCTGGTCTACCTTATGGTTTTGTGCCTGCGGATACCAGATCGAGAACAAAATCAAGAACACCAGACCAGCCATTAGCAGAGCCGTCACGAAATTGGTTTCCATATGCCCGGAGTATAGAAAGTCCATTTCTGAACCCCGGTGTTAACTCAACATTGGCTTAAGCTTTGATGAAACTGGGTGAGAACACGTAACGATTTCCTGTGACAAATGCACGAATAAGGTGTGTTGAGCCTTCTAGTATTGCAATCATGAGATTTTTGATGTTTGTAACGTTTTTTGTAACGACTGCGTTAGCGATGCCAAACGATGTGCCCGCCGACCACTGGGCGGCCCAGGCGGTGGGCCAGGTGACCGCTCGAGGCTGGCTGCAGGGCTTTCCGGGGGGCTTGTTCAAGGGTGAGGTGCGGCTGGATCGTTTTCAACTGGCCACCACCCTTGCACGGGTACTGGCCGACAGCCCTCTGGCCGCCCAGGAGGCCGAGGTGCGCTTCAAGGACGTGAAGCCCAACCACTGGGCCCTGCCCGGCATCCGCCGGATGGTAGGGGAGGGGCTTGTGCAGGGTTTCCCGGATCAGACCTACCGCGGAACCTCGTTGCTGACCCGGTATCAGCTGGCAGTGGTGCTGGACAAACTCACCCAACGCCTGGGCCTGGCTGCGCCCGCCAAGCTCGTCCGACCCGATGACCTGCCCGCAGCCCACTGGGCCGAGGCCGCAGTGCTGCGGATGGTGGCCCTTCAGATTATGCCCCTTGGCTCGGATGGACTGTTTCGGGGGAGCGAGGCGGTCAGCCGCTATCAGATGGCCCACTCGCTCTGGAAGCTCGATGAGCACCTGAGCGCTCTGGCGGCTGCGTCCAACAACCCCAAGGCAGCTGCAAACAGCTCCACGGCTCCATCGAACCCAACCAGGGCTACTGTTACACCGCCGGTTGCGCAGGGGGCGGCCCAACCGGCTCCGACCAACATTTCCCGTAACCCCGCCCCGCAGCAGCCTGCGGAGCCATTGGTACAGGCCAGCAGCGCCCAGCCCGCCCTCGAGCAGGCCAGGCTTACGCTTGGTGAAATGGCCCGCGTACCGCTACCCGAAGCCTGGGCGGGCTTGAGCCTTGAGGATACCCTGGTACACCTCGGCCAGGCCATGCGAAATGGGCAGGTCTGGGTCACCTTGCGCCGGGAGGGGGAGAGTGCGCTGGCCTTGTTGCGGCTGTCTGAGCAGCCCAGCATCGAAGCCTTTTACCCCATAGCCGAGGCCGTCGCTGCGGCCAGTGAGGGCTGGGCCTGGCTCGAGGGCGGCCAGCGGCTTTTGTTCCTCGACCCAAAAACCCAGAAGAGCCGGGTATACGGGCCCATCGGGCAGACAGGTGCGCGGGAAGCACTGCCGCCGGTCTTTGCTCAGGGTATTCACAAGGGCCTGCTGGGGGGTGTTGCGCTGGATGAAAGCCGAAACTACCTGGCCCTGATTGGCGGGCGGCCCCTGTGCGTGCCTAGCTGTGAGGCCGCCTCGAGCTCGCCGGTGCTCCGGCTGGTGCTGCTGGGCCTTAATCCAGACGGCCTTTTTGCCGAGTATGCCTATCTGCTGGATAACCCCAAAAACGAGGTGGTGGGCCTGGCCTGGCCCAAGCCCCGGCTGCTGCTGATACACGAGTACGACGGCCAGAAAAGCCGGGTCTATAGCGTGGATCTGAACCAGGCTGACGACCTGGCCTTTACGGAGTGGGATTCTCCTGAGGCGGGCCTCGAGGTCAGACCGGCGGTCAAGCCGCTTGCAAAGCGCCTGATTCTCGAGGTGAGCCTGGAAAAACCAAGAGGCCTGGCCATCCTGAACCCTGGTGAAGCCATTGTGGCCGAAAAAGGGCTGGTCAAACTGAGCTTCTCCAAACCGCTGTGGTGAAGCAAGACTGGTAGAATTGCATCTGGTCAAAAACCCCAGGACTTTTCCCTGGGGTTTATTGCTTTCAAAAGGCGGAAATAAAAAGCGCACTTAGATAAATAAGTGCGCTTTTTGTATACTGGAACCATGCTGGTGCCGCTTGCCAACTGGCACAACCCCACCAAGCGCCGCCTCGAGGCCGTTCGGGCGGCACACGAGCGCAACGAGTCAGGTCTGCTCGAGCTGCTCCGGGCCTACATGGTGCTCAAGGGCCGCAAACGCGCCACCCTGAGCGCCAGAACCCTGGAGAACTATCAGTTAGCGGTGCGCGACTTCCTGGCCTGGGCCTGGTCGGAGACGCAGTCGCTCGACATCCTGAAGGCCGAGGCCGACGACCTCGACCGCTACATCGCCGACCTGCAAACCCAGGGCGGTCATCTGACAGGCTCCGATGGTCAAGTCCTGAAGCCGGGCTCCATTGCAACCTACGTGGCGGGCGTGCGGGCTTTGTACCGGGCGCTCGAGTGGGCGGGTGCTGCCAAGCTACCGCAGGTACGCTCGCCCAAAGACCCCACACCCCCCGAAGAACGTCGCCCGGCCCTGCCTCAGGGCCTGTACCAGAAGCTCTTAGCGTACCTTGCGGGCGGCGAGCCCCAAACCTACCGGGATCGCCTGGCGGTGCGGCTCATGGCCGAGGCCGGGCTGCGTATTAGTGAACTTGTTAACTTATGGGTGGAGGATGTGCATCTCGAGGAGCGGCTCTTGCTTATCCGCAACGGTAAGGGCGGCAAACAGCGCAGCGTGCCCCTCTCACGCGCACTGGTGCGGGAGCTAGAGGGCTGGCTGAAACTTCGGCTGGTGCACGCTGCTGCGGGCGAGCGGGCTTTGCTCGTCAACCTGGGGGGGCGCAAGGCCAGCGGCCAGGCCATGACCGACAAAACCTTGCGGAAAATCCTGAACCGACATTACCGAACCCTGGGCTTTCCCAAGCGCTACTACGGGGCCCACATGCTGCGGCACACCGCCGGAACGCGCTTCTACCGGGCTAGCCGCGACCTGCACGCCACGGCAAGGCTGCTGGGGCACACCAACATCAACACCAGCGCCATCTACGCCAAAATGGATCTGGAAGGGTTGTTTGAGGTGGTGGACAAGTTGGAGGACGCATGATCACCCAACAAAACTTGCTCAACATTTTTCGGATCATCACCCGGGTTATCTTCAACCTTGCACTTGTAGCCCTGCTGATAGGCCTGCTGGTGAGTGTAGGGCGCACCCTGATGGACCTAGGCCTTGCGGTCAGCCAGCCCACGGTTCGTCTGGGCCTGAAAGATCTGGTCACAAATATCCTTTCATTGGTAGTGGTGCTCGAGCTGGTACGGGCCTTTGTGGACTACTTTGAGTACGACCGCATCCGGGCCGAGATTTTGGTTGAAGTGGCAGTGATATTTGTTCTACGTGAGATGATGCTGGGGCTGTTCTCGGGAGATATTAAGGGTGCGGATGTGTTGGTCTGGAGTGCGGGCATACTGGCTCTGGTTATCGCCCGGGCCTTGGCAATTGCATTCCCTTACGGCAAAATGGTACGCCCAAAGCAGTAGATTCACCTATCAAAGGGCAAGTCCCCGGTAAATTTCCTCGAGGGTAAGGCTTACATCCAGACAAGGGATGTAAACTTCGCCGCTATTCTCAAGGGTCTCGAGCCGCCAGCCGTCAGGCTGCCGGATATAGACCAGAACCAGTTTGTGGGTCTGAGAGACCAGTAGGTAGCGTTCGAGGCTGGGCAGCGCAGTGTATTCACTCAGTTTCTCACTGAGATCGGTTTGTTCGGTGCTATCCGATAAAACTTCCACAATCAAGCAGGGGGCAAATTCAATTCTCGGCTCAACCTTAGGGCTGCAAATCACCATCAGATCGGGATAGCGGAATCGGGTAGGTCGAACTTGCAACTTGATGTTGGTGGTGTACAGCCTGCAACCCTTGCCCCTGGCCAGCGGACGGAGGGCTTCAACCAGGTTGAGTACAATGTCTTCGTGCTCCTGGGTCTCCCCGGCCATGGCTAGAAGTCGCCCATCAACATATTCGTGGCGGAGTTCTGCGCGCTCCTCGAGCTCTAAGTACTCCTTCACGCTGAGCAGGGTGGGGTTCATGGCTATAGTTTAGCAGTCAGGTAATAGCTTCCTCGCGCTTGATGCTGTACACCCGGCTCAGGCCCCTGTCGGTAGTCACGCCGTAGAGGGCATCGCAGGCTTCCATGGTGCGCTTCTGGTGGGTGACCAGTATAAACTGGGTCTGGCCTTTGAAGTGCTGCAAGAAGCGGCAAAAGCGCTGTATATTAGCCTCGTCCAGCGGCGCGTCCACCTCGTCAAGAACGGCAATGGGCAAACCGCCTGCGCCGGTGGTGTTGCTCTCCCCTATCTCCGATAAGGCGAATAAAAAAGCCAGAGCGCCCATAGTTCGCTCGCCCATGGAGAGCAGGTTCAGGTTCACCGTGCGCTTGCCGGCGGGCTTGAGCACCAGATCCAGGCCATGATGGGTGCGCTCGAGCTTGACCTCGGCGTCGAGTAAGGCGCTGGCGTAGTGGGCGAATTTTTCCTTGAACACCGCATAAACCTGATGCATTCGTTCGCGGTACTCGGACTCTACCCCGCGCAGCTCGGCCTCCAGCTTGCGCACGACCTCTTCCGACTCCTGCAAGGCTACCTCGAGCTTCTGGATGTCCTCGCTCAGAAGGGCGTATTCCTGCTCGGCCAGGTGGTTGATGGGGCCCAGGGCTTCCAGGGCGGCCTCGGTTTCCGAGAGGGCGCGGGCCAGGCTGCGCGAGGAACCTTCCTCCACCGGCCCCGGGGGCAGCTCGGTCAGTTCTTGCTGTAGGGTCTCGATGGTGGCCTCGCGCCGGGCCTGGGTCAGGTGAAGGGCCTCGAGGTCGGTTAGAAGTTGGTTGGTGCGCCCGATCAGCCGGGTTTCTTCCTCCGACAGCGCTCGAGTTCGGCCCCGGGCAGTGTGCAGAGCGCTTTCAAGCTGGCGCAGGTTCAGGCCGCGCTGGGCCTGCTCGAGTTCGGCTTTACGGGCCTGGGTAGCGGTGAGCTTCTGGGCTAACTCGGCCTGCTCGGTTCGCAGGTGGTGCAGGCGGGCCTCGAGTTCACCCATTTCTTTCTGGGCCTGGTGGTAGCGCTCGAGATCCTCTCGGTAGCGCCGCCACTGCGCGGCCAGCTCACGCTCCTGGGTAACCTGCATGCTGAGCACCTCGCGCTCATGGCGCAGGGCTTGCAGGCGTTCGGGCTGGGGTGGGGGTACGGGCTGTGGCGCTAGTGGAACGGCGTTTTGCGAGAGTCGGGCCAGGCTTTTTTGCACCGCTTTGAGCTCGGAACCCAGCTCGGTCTGACGGCGCTGCAACTGGGATACCTCGAGGCTGGCCAGTTCGGCCCGCAGGCTTTTGGTTTGGGTTTGCAGGGCTTCGGCCTCGGTGTTCAGTCGAAGGGCTTCGGCCTTTACTTCCTGATACCGGCGGCGCAGGGTGAGCATCTGCCCGCCGCGCTGCACGCGCCCCCCCGTGATGGCTCCGTTCGCCTCTAGCAACTCGCCTTCCAGGGTGACGATGCGCGGATGGTCGGGATGCGCCCTGGCCAGGGCAAGCGCAGCCTCCAGGTTTTCCATTACCAGGGTCTCGCCTAGCAGCGTGGGCAGGGCCTCGGGGCAGGCCGGTAGCTGCACCAGTCGGCGGGCCACCCCCACCACGCCTGGCTCCTTGCTCCAGTCGCGCTCCCGTTCCCGGAAGGTTCGCAGCAGGGTGCGCGGCAGAAAGGTCGCCCGGCCCCCGTGCTGTTTGAGGTGCTGCACAGCGGCCTGGGCAGCCTGCTCGTGCTCGGTCAGCACCCATTGCATTCGCCCGCCCATCGCTACTTCGATGGCCAGATCGAGCCCAGCGGGCACCTGCAGCAGATCGGCCACCACCCCCATCAGGCCCGGAATGCCGGCCTCGCGGGCTCGCTTGGGGCCCTCGGCCAGGTCGGAGCCGGAACGCAGCGTGGCCTCGAGGCGGCGGGCTTCGGCATCGGCTGCACGGGCCTCGCTCAGGGTCTGGCCTTCTTGCCTGACCAGTTCATTCAACTGAGCGCGAAGCTCGTTTTCACGGGCCTGCGCCATCGCAAGCTGCTCCTGCAGGTGTTTCAATTCGGCCTCGAGACGGCCCTGGTCGGCCTCGAGGGCGGCTTTTTGGGCCAGCATCTGCTCGTAGGCCAGTTTCTGTGCCTCGTAGGTGGCCTGGGCTTGCAGGTAGCGCTCGAAGGCTTGCTGCTGTTCCTTCAGCCGCCGTTCTTCAGCCTGTATGGCAGCTTGCAGGTCCTGTAAGCGCTGCTGGTAGCCCCGGGTGGCCTCAGCGCTGGGCTCCGGCTCGCCGGGGGCTACAGGCTCCGGGAGCGAGCGCAGCCGGGTCAGTCTGGTTTCGCTTTCGGCCATGTCCTGCGCCAGGCGGCGCAACAGTGCCTCGAGCGAAGCCTGCTCCTGAGCGGCCAGCCGCAGCTCGCCGCTCAGGGCCTCGGCTTGCCTTAGGGCCTCGCTGTGGGCATTCTGGGCGGCTTCCAGGGCCTCCAGGGCCTGGCTTTTCTCGGCCTCGAGTTCGCGCAAACGCTGGCTGGCCTCGGTGCGCTCCTGTTCCAGCGCCTGGGCTTTCTGCCGCGCAGCTTTGGCCTCCTGGTCGGCTTCGCGAATACGGGCGGCCAGCACACTGCGGCGCAGCACCAGGCTGCGGGCGGCCAGGGTAGCGGCCCTGCGGGCAACCTCGGCCTGCTGGGCTTTTTCGGCTACCGAGGCCTTGCGCTCGGAGAGTTCCTGGATACGGGTTTGCAGCTCGAGGGTAGCACTCTCCAAACGTTCGTGCGCGGTTTTGCTGGCCTGGGTGACGGCCCGCAGACCGGCGGCTTCCTCCAGGTAGGAAAGCAGTACCTCAGGCCCCGCCTGCAAAATTTGCCCCACCTCGCCCTGCCCCACAATGGCGTAACCGGTTCGGGAAAGCCCCGTGCCCATCAGAGCCTGCTCCACCTGTCGCAGGGTGCTGCGCGAGCCGTTGAGGCGTATCTCGCTATTGCCGTCGCGCTCGAGGCGGCGGCTCAGGTTCACCCGCTGGCCGTTGCCCCCCAGCTCGAGGCCCACTTCGGCAAACCCCAGCGGCGCTTTACCGTCAGAGCCGTGGAACAACAGCGAAAGGGCCTCTTCCCCCCGCAGCTCCCGCGCACGCGCCCCCACCACCCAGCGCAGCGCCTCCACCAGGTTGCTCTTACCGGAGCCGTTGGGGCCCACAATGCCATAGATGCCCGGGCCAAACTCGAGGCTGGTGCGTTCGCCAAAGGATTTGAAGCCTTGCAGGATAAGTCGCTCGATCTTCATAAGGGTTCAAATATCCAAATACGTTACTGGTCAAAATCCTCGTGCTTCAGGCGACGAAATGACCATTGAATATCGACTATTGACCATTGACCTCTCTTCACTGCCCTTGTCGCTTGAACGGATCCAGGAGGGATAGGTGCCCCAGGCTCTCGACTTCCTTGCCCTCCAGCAAAAACTTGACCTGCTGTATTTCTTTAAATTCCAGCAGGGTATTGGTGATGCCGTAAATCAGGGCCAGTTCACCCTTAGTGCCGTAGTTCAGCCGCCCATAGGCTGCTGGTAAGTCTACCAGGGCGGTGCTGTCGCGCAAGAAAACGGTGGGTGCAGGGGTTCCCGCCGGAACCAGGGGTGCGGCCCCTTGTATTTGGGGTCCCCGTACCAGTTCGTCCATCACCCGCCCCAGCACGTACTCACCTTCGGCAATCTGTACGGTGCGCTCCTCCACTAACAGGCCATCCCCAGTGTCTTTCGCAAAGTGTAGCTTAAGGACGCGGGGCCCCTGGTTCTCCAGATCGGAAGGCAGGTTGAGCGACCTCGAGCCGGTATCCCCCTGCTGCACCCAGAGCGCCCAAACACCCAGCAGCAGCACAACCAGCCCCAGCAGGTTGGTAAAGCTCAGCATCCGTCTCACGGCCTGGTACCTCCCGTGGAACTGGAGTTCGATAAGGACGTGGTTTTGGGCAGGCCCAGGTAGGCCAAAACCGCCCTAGCCAGCACCTCGGCTACCTGCTCGCGTCCCTGGGGAGTACGGAGCTGCTCAAAGCCCACCTCCACCAGAATTGCGGCTCCTCCTGCCATTGATAACACGTACATGGCATCCTGGCTGGTGTTGGCCAGAATGCCCGCGGCGGCAAAGCCTTCCGAGACCCCCTGAGCAAACCGCGCGGCCGAGCCGGGTGCCGCCACATAGCGCTCCAGAACCGCTCGCTGGCTGGCGGGGGTACGGGCCGATAGCTCGCGGCCTTTTTCCAGC
Organism: Meiothermus sp. CFH 77666; assembly: GCF_017497985.1. NCBI lineage: Bacteria > Thermotogati > Deinococcota > Deinococci > Thermales > Thermaceae > Meiothermus > Meiothermus sp. CFH 77666. The sequence continues at coordinate 220,899 of NZ_JAGDFV010000001.1, read as the reverse complement.
AGGCGCAGGGTCTGCACCTCGGGGTGGCTGTAAACCGTAACCCGATTTCCTGGCGCTGCGTGCAGGCTGATAAATACTTGGGCTGAAGTAGCGTACTGGGCCCTGGCCAGGAGGGGTACAGCACGGTCGGCGTTGCGGGTCATGATCACCTCGAGCCTGCCTTGAAGCAGGCTTTGCAATCGCTGACTTACGCTCAATACCAGATCTTTTTCCCGCAAGCCGCCCACCACTACCCCGGTATCGGCTCCCCCGTGTCCGGCATCGAGCACCACCCTGGGCAGCCGATTGAGGCCGCCGCGTTCCACAATGACCTGCCGAGGCAGGAATAAAAGGCGCGGAGGGTCGTTGCCCTGGGGCAGGTAAATTTCGCTGCCCCAGTCCTCTCGACTAAAGCTGATGGGCGAGTTGGATGGCGCCTCCGGCACCTCGCGCACCCCTATCATGGCCAGGCGTGGGGGGTTGTTGGCCAGAATCCGTACCTGCACATCGCGGTCAAAGCGCAGGATGTAGCGTTCGCTCGAGCCCGCCACGGCTCGCTGCACTTCCAGTAGCCTGGCCGGGCGCAGGGCCAAAACCGGCGCGCCATAGTCGTTGCGGTAGTACAGGTCAAGGTTTCGAGCCAGCTCCTGCACCGGAATCCACAGGCTGCCCTGATAGCGGTAGGCGTTCAGCAATCGCGCCGCATCAGCGCCCTGACTGCTAACACCAAACGCTGCGACCCGGCTACCCAGGCTCAGATAGACCTTGCCTGAGGCCTCGAGGTAGCCTAGCCCCAAGGCTTCTGCAATAAACTTTGCAGGCCCATAGGCTACCGTACTGCCGCCCGGGTAGATGGCCTGGCTCTCCTGGAAGCCCACCAGTAAACGGTTTTCATACTGGGCCCAGCCCAGGCCAAGCCATAGCAATCCTACTAACAATAAGCGCTGCATGCTGATTCCAGTCGCTACAGTTTTACTTGGCCCGGATTAGAAGCGCAAGACCATAGAAGTCGAGGGTCGGGCAGCCAAAGGCTACCAGCTTTCCAGTTCTCGCCGAACCGCTTGTTTTTTATCATCCGCTCTCTTCTGATAATCGCGCTTGCCGCGGGCCAGGGCCAGCAGCAACTTGGCCTTGCCCCGTTCGTTAAAATAAATTTTGAGTGGCACCAGGGTCAGGCCCTTCTGCTCGACGCGGGCTTTGAGCTTGTTGAGCTCGTGGCGGTGGAGTAACAGCTTGCGCAGACGGCGGGGGTCGTGGTTGGTGAAGCCACCTTTCTCATAGGGAGCAACGTAGAGGTTTTCCAGAAAAAGCTCGCCGTTTTGAAACCGGGCAAAGGTTCCGGTAAAGTCCACCTGGCCGGCCCGGATGGACTTGACCTCTGTGCCCTTAAGGGCCAAGCCCGCTTCGAGGGTTTCGAGGATTTCATAATCATGACGGGCTTTGCGGTTCTCGAGTCCAGCCATAGAGCACTTTATTGTACGACTCTCCTAGGCTTCCCAGGGCCCTGCTAATGCCAGAATCAAGCTCTTATCATTTGCCTGGGCATCGTCGCTTCAACCCCTCACCCGGCGACAGCGGTTACCGCCAGAGTTGCTTTATTTGGCAAAAAGGGCGCCAAACTAGCCAGCGCTGTCGCCACCCTCTCCCCTTGCGGGAGAGGGAAAGGGGAAAACGATAAAAGCCTGTGCCAGAATGAGCAGAGCAGCCGCCGCCTGGAAAGGCAGTTATGAGAAACCTTTACCTTCGTCTGTAATACTCTGCCACGAGTAAGTAATTTCTTTCACGATAATCTATGCTGGTGAAATATTTCTACACTCACTCAAAAATAATTGATGTACTCGGGCGTCACCACCCAGTTCGGGGTGAAAAGTACCGGCAAATAACCCACCCGACTGCACAAGTACAGCCTCCTCGTTGTGTTTGGCCAGAATACGAACATCTTCACCAACGCTCAAAATACGTGGTGCCCGAATAAAAAAAGCATGAAAAGGCCGGTCAAAACCAACTATCTCTAAATCTTCCTCGAAACTATCCACCTGACGCCCATAGGCGTTGCGCTGCACGGCAATATTCAGCGCAGCCAGCCGAGGCTGATCGGGAAACTCCGGAATTTCTTTGGCCAACCAGATCGCGCCCGCACAGGTTCCCCAGACGGCCAAAGAGCCTTGCCGAACGCGCTCACGTACCGCGCCCTCGAGGCCATACTCCCGGGCCAGCATGCCGATCGTAGTGGACTCCCCCCCGGGCACAATAAGCCCCGACAGGCCTTCTAAATCCCTGGGAAGGCGCACCTCAACAGCCTCCACCCCCAGCGATCTGAGCATTTGCTTGTGTTCACGAAAGTCACCTTGTATTGCCATTACACCAATTTTCACAACCTCAATCCTATAGCAAGCTGTCTGTTTCGCCCACAAAAAGAAGGCCAGGCTTGCCCTGGCCTCGAGGCAAACCGATTTTAGGCTGAACCGGTAACCAGGGTCATCGTCGGGCCGTGGCGGCTCTCTTCGCCCTCCGCCTTGAGCAGATGCTTTTCGTGTTCTTCTCCCAACACTTTCAAAAGCCGCTCTCGAGACACAAACTGCCCCCCCAGCATGTAGTAGAAGCCCTGCTTGCCCAGAACCACCACATAACGCACCCCCCGATGATTGCGAACAAAGGTGTTGTGCTTCAGGGCAAAGCGATGCATCTTTTCCAGTGCAAGCAACTCTCGTTCCTGGCGGCTGCGGTTCAAAGCTGGTATCAGCCAACCTGGAATCAACACAATCAAAGCCGTGACCGCAAAGAAAACCAGGCCAAAGGTTTCTGCTTGCATAGCGTTACAACTATACACCAGTACGTTACGTTTTTTGTAACTCTGCCGTAACTTGAACCCAGTAAAAAATACCCTCCCGCCGGTAAAGCGAGAGGGCGTACATCTTCTCAGGGCAAAAACTACCAGCCGCGCTTGGCCAGTTTTTCTTCTTCCGACAGGAAATCCAGGTTGATGCCCACCATGGCCTCGCCCAGGTCTTCCGAGACCTCGGCCAGAACTTCGGGGTTGTTGTAGTGGGTCACCGCCCTCACGATGGCCTTGGCCCGCTTGCGGGGGTCGCCCGACTTGAAAATGCCCGAACCCACAAACACCCCGTCCATACCCAGTTGCATCATAAGGGCAGCGTCGGCAGGAGTCGCCACCCCACCGGCCGCGAAGTTCACCACCGGCAGCTTGCCGTTTTCATGAACCCAGAGCACCAGCTCGTAGGGGGCGCCGTGGTTTTTGGCATAGGTCATGAGCTCTTCGCGGGGGAGCGCCTGAATCTGCCGGATTGCCCCCATCACGCTGCGGGCGTGGCGCACGGCCTCCACCACATTGCCAGTGCCGGCCTCGCCCTTGGTGCGGATCATGGCGGCCCCCTCTCCAATCCGCCGCAGAGCTTCGCCAATATCGGTAGCCCCGCAAACAAAGGGCACCTTGAAGGCGTGTTTATCAATGTGGAACGACTCATCCGCCGGGGTCAGCACCTCGGACTCGTCAATGAAGTCTACCCCCAGCGCCTGGAGAATCTGAGCTTCCACAGTGTGCCCGATACGGCACTTGGCCATCACCGGAATCGAGACTGCGGACATAATTTCCTTGATGAGTTTGGGGTCGGACATGCGGGCCACGCCCCCCTGCGCACGTATGTCGGCGGGTACGCGCTCGAGGGCCATCACCGCAACCGCTCCGGCCTCCTGGGCAATCTCAGCTTGCTGGGCGTTGACCACATCCATGATCACGCCCCCCTTGAACATTTCAGCGAATCCGGTTTTGACCCGCAAAGTTCCTTTTTCCATAACTCCCTCCAGCACCGTAGCATAAGGCTTTTTCGCTTAGCCTCCTAGAGCGCTCTTCACAAAGATGGAGCCATCTAGGTTTGAGAATCCCCTATCCCAGACAAGACCGCTGATGACTATAAGGGCAGCAACGGTTCGTGAGGTTCGCCACAGGGGTTTGGTTCACAGCCATTGACCAGTGGCTTGCCCCCTTACCAGGCTACGGTGATGATAAAAAGAAGACGGCCCCTGAGCCGTCTCGAAAACCAGGTTAGGGCAGATAGGCCATGGGGTTGCGGGCTGCACCCCCCACCCGTACTTCAAAGTGGAGGTGGGGGCCGGTGCTCCACCCGGTAGAACCCACGTAGCCGATTAAGTCGCCCCTGGCAACCCACTGGCCCGGACGCACCACAATGCGCGACATGTGACCATAAAGGGTCTCCTGGGCTCCACCGTGATCCAGGATAACGTGCAAACCATAGCCAAAGCGGCTCCAGCCCGCGGTATCTACCTGGCCAGCTCTGGCCGCATAGATGGGCGTACCGGTCGGTGCAGCCAGGTCTATGCCGGTGTGGAAGCGCTGGAATACCCCGCGCCGGCCAAAGTAGGTAGTGATGGTAAAGTTCGACATGGGCCAGCGATACCCTGCTGCGGCCACCACCGCATTGGCCCGCCGGAGGCGGGGCTGGCTCTGGGCTTGCTGCTGCTGACGCATGCGTGCCTGCTGCTCCTGGCGCCTTTGTTCTACGAGCTGCTTGCGGCGGGCTTCCTCGCGCTGACGCCGTTCTTCGGCCAGTCGGCGTTCCTCTTCCTCACGGGCTTTGCGCTCCGCCTCGCGGATTTGCAGCAAGCGGTCGTAGGTGGTTTTGGCCTGCACCCCGGGCAGCAAAACCAGATCCCCCGCCTGCACATCGGTTGGCGAGGTGAGCTCGTTGGCCCTGGCCACTTCGGCAACCGAGAGACCAAAGCGGCTGGCCAGATCCTGGATGGTCTCGCCCCGCTTGAGGCGAACCAGCAGGCCCGGCTCTCCGGTGGGAATGTAGAGGGTGGAGCCGACCTCGAGGCGATCCAGGCTGGGCAGGCCCGGGTTGGCCGAAACCAGCCCTAACACGGTCAGATCAAAGCGGTTCGCCACCGACTGCACCGTATCGCCCCGACGAACGATATAGGTGCGAACCCCCGGCGGCAGGCGGCTCTCGTCGTTAGTTTCTTCGACCAGGGGGATGCGTAGCGCCTGTCCAGGGCGTAAGGACACCCCCTTGAGGCCGCTGCTGTACATGATGGCCCTGGCATCTACCCGGTATCGGCGTGCAATCTGGCTTAGGGTATCACCAGGCTGGACGGTGTACATCACCCAACCCTTGCGGGCGGGCGAGTCAACCGGAATTTCGGTTCCTGGCAGGTTAGCCTGGGCCAGCCCCATCGGTAAACCGAGTACGCCCGTCGCCAGCACACTGCTCAAGAGTTCGCTTATAGCCAAAGTCAACCTCCAAAACTGCGATTATCGCTCTGGAGTGGCTGGAAAGCTACTCCCGCTCGCGGAACCTCAGGGTGTCTGAGTCCTTAACCTAAGCACCCTGTGCTCCCGAGACTTCCGCAGGGAGTATACCTACTTTCCCCCCAAAGTTGCAAGGAACTCCTTGTTGGTCTTGGTACGGGAAAGACGTGCCAGCAACATCTCCATGGCTTCGGCCGGATCCATATCGGCCAGCACCTTGCGTAAGAGCCACATTTTCTGGATAACCTCCTCGCCCAGCAGTAGCTCTTCGCGCCGGGTGCCCGACTTGAGGATGTCTATGGCCGGGAAGATGCGGCGCTCCTCGAGGCGACGGGAGAGGTGGAGTTCCATGTTGCCCGTACCCTTGAACTCTTCAAAAATCACATCGTCCATGCGGCTGCCGGTTTCAACCAGTGCCGTAGCCAGGATGGTTAGCGACCCCCCGCCCCGAATGTTGCGGGCCGCCCCTAAAAAGCGCTTGGGAAAGTGTAGCGCGGCCGAGTCCAGACCCCCCGACAGCGTACGCCCGGTAGGAGGTGTGACCAGGTTGTTGGCCCGGGCCAGTCGGGTTATGGAGTCCAGGAGAATCAGCACGTGGCCCCCCTCCTCCACAATGCGGCGGCTGCGCTCATGCACGAATTCGGCCACCCGGATGTGGTTTTGCGGGGGTTCGTCGAAGGTCGAGGCAATCACGTCAGCCCCTTCTACCGACTCACGGAAGTCGGTAACCTCCTCGGGCCGCTCATCAATCAGCAGCACAATTACCTTGATGTCGGGCTCATTGCGCAGCACCGCCCGGGCCACCTTCTTCAGGAGGGTGGTCTTGCCCGCCTTGGGTGGAGCCACAATAAGGCCGCGCTGACCCCGGCCAATTGGTGCCAGCAGGTCTATGACCCGGTTGGAGGACTCCTCGCCGGTGGTCTCGAGGATTATCTGCCGGTCGGGGAACTGCGGAATCAGGTCGTCGAACTTCGGGCGTTTGGCGGCGGCCTCGGGGTCGAGGTTGTTGACCGCTTCCACCTTCATAAGGGTGCCGTAACGCTCATTTTCTCGCGCCGGGCGGGCCTTACCCACAACGTAGTCGCCCGTGCGAAGCTGATACTGCTTGATCAGGCCCGCCGAGACAATCACCGTGCGGGATTCCATGGTGTAGAGGCTTTCCTGCAAGAAGCCATACCCATCCTGGCTAATCTCCAGGTAGCCTTTGGCAATGGCCAGGCCCTCCTCGGTGGCTTCCTGCGATAGCAAGAGCATCACCAGCTCATCTTTGGAGAGCTTCTTGTAGTTGGGAATTCCGGCTTCGGCGGCCAGCAGGTGTAGTTCGGGCAGGATGCGGCTCGAGAGTTCCTGGTAGCTGAGCGGCACCTGGCTCTCGGTCTTGCGGCGAATTTTCTTGCCGGTACGGGTCACGGTGACCTGGGCTTCGGCGTTGGGGTCGGCTGTACTCGATTTTGGCATTGCTCGTTCTCCAGTTCCTGGGGGTTCGCGGAGCTAGATCCTGGCGCTGGCCCTGGCCCAGTCTTCCAGGAAGGCTTTCAGACCAAGGTCGGTTAGGGGGTGCTTGATGAGCTGCTGAAACACCTTGGCGGGCATGGTGGCGATATCGGCGCCCAGCAGGGCGGCCTGGGTCACATGACGGGGGTGGCGAATCGAGGCGGCCAGGATGCGGGTGCTGAGGTTTTGCACCTGGAATAGCTCAGCAATCTCGCGGATCAGCTCCATGCCCTCCCAGGAGATGTCGTCTATGCGGCCCAGGAAGGGCGAGACGCACCAGGCCCCGGCCTTGGCGCACAAAAGGGCCTGGTTGGCCGAGAACACCAGGGTCATGTTTACCCGGATACCCTCGCCGGAGAGGGTTTTGCAAGCCTTGAGGCCCTCAATGGTGGTGGGCAGCTTGACCACCACGTGCTCGTCAATGGCTGCCAGGCGGCGCCCTTCCGCAACCATATCGGCTGCCGCCGTCGAAACCACCTCTGCCGAGACCGGCCCCTGCACGATCTGGCATATCTCTTTGATGGTGGGCTCGAGCGGACGGCCCGACCGGGCAATCAAGGAGGGGTTGGTAGTGACCCCTGCCAGCACGCCCCAGGCCGCAATTTCCCTGATTTCGCTCACTTCGGCAGTATCGAGGTATAGATCCATACGGCATTCACTCCTTCCCGCGTCTGACCACATTTGTGCGGATTTCCAGGCGAGTATATCGCTGGGTTGGGATGAGAAGCAAGAGATTGTTGACGCGGGGATAGCAGCTTGCTACCATTCAGGTTAGCCGGTTGCCAGCAGCGAAATATAGCACATGCTGCACCTGGTGTAAAGAGCCGGGGACGAGTACGCCTTCAGCGACCACAGAGCGAGCCTGGGAGGGTGCAAGCCAGGCGGCAACCTGAAGGCCGAAAATCACCCCGTGCACAGTTGGGAAGAACAGGCCAAGCCCCAGTAGACCCCAACGGGTGCGCCCGATACAGCGCGCTAGAGTGCCTGAAGTAGGCCTATAGCCAATAGTCTATAGCCGATAGCCAAAGCTTTTTACCATCTACGCTAGCAGCTATGAACTATCAGCCATAGGCACCATTCAGGAAGTGCGGTGGTAACGCGGGATATACTTCTCGTCCGCACCTGAGGAGCTTTAGGGTCACAGGTCGGGCGTTTTTGTTGATGAAAACCCTGGGCCGGAAAGGTTTCTCAGAAAGGAACCAACCATGGTGGAGGAAAAAAAGCTATTTGAAGAGGTGTCCGAGACCAATTTCCCCAAACTAGAGGAAGCCGTGCTGGCTTTCTGGCGTGAGCAGCAGATTTTTGCCAAATCCGATCGGAAGCCCGCGCCAAAAGGGGAGTTCGTCTTTTACGAAGGCCCGCCCACGGCCAACGGCAAGCCGGCCATGCACCACGTGCTGGCCCGCAGCTTCAAGGACATCTTTCCACGTTACAAAACCATGCAGGGCTACCACGTCACCCGCAAAGGGGGCTGGGATACCCACGGCCTGCCGGTGGAAATTGCGGTGGAAAAAAAGCTGGGGGTGCTGGGCCGCAAGACCCTGAACCGCGAGCAGATTGCCGAGTTCACCCAGCAGTGCCGCGAGTGGGTGTTTGCCAACATTGAGGACTGGAACTACTTCACCGAGCGGATGGGCATGTGGGTAGACCTCGAGAATGCCTATATTACCTACCACAACAGCTACATCGAGTCGGTATGGAACCTCTTGAAGCGCATGTGGGATCGGGGCATGGTGGTGCAGGACTACAAGGTGGTACCGCTCTCGCCTCGCATTTCCACCACCCTTTCGCAAAACGAAATCGCCGATGGCTACCGCGAGGTGGACGACCCTAGCGTGTACGTGCGCTTCCCCTTGAAGCTGGAAACCGCCCCCCAAGCGGTGCTCGAGCGGCTCAAGGCCCAGGGGGTGCGGCTTGAAAATTTGGACAACCTGGCCATCCTGGTCTGGACCACCACCCCCTGGACGCTACCCTCCAACACCATGGCGGCGGTGAATCCCGAGATGGATTACGCGGTGGTGCGTTCACCCTCGGTGGGGCATCTGATCTTTGCAGCCGAGGCGGTGGAGCGGCTCCGTGAGCTGCATAAAGAAGAGTTGGAAGTCGTCGCGCACCTCAAGGGGAAAGACCTCGAGTGGTGGGAGTACACCCCCCCCTTCCCCGAAGTAGGTGTGGAGCTGGGGGTGGTGAAGGAGCAGGGCGAAAAGCGTCCGGACGGCAGGCCGGTGATGCACTTTGTGGCCCTGGCCGACTTTGTGAGCGCCGAAGACGGCTCCGGGGTGGCTCACGAGGCCCCGGTCTACGGGGCCGAGGACTTGGAGCTTTCCCGCCAGTACGGCACTCCCCTGCTCTTTGGCACCAACGAGTACGGGCTTATGCAGGTCACCGACGAGCGCGGCAAGTTCTTCAAGGATGCCGACAAGGGGCTCATCCGCATTATGAAGGAGCGGGGGGTTCTGTACCACGCAGGCCAGATTCGCCACCGCTACCCCTTCCACGACCGCACCGGCGACCCCATCCTCTACTTTGCCAAGCCGAGCTGGTACATCAAAACCTCCAACTTCCGGCAAGCGCTCTACGACAACAACGAAAAGATCAACTGGTTCCCCGAACACATCAAACACGGGCGCTTCGGCAACTGGCTCAAGGACAACGTGGACTGGGCCATCAGCCGCGAGCGCTACTGGGGCACCCCGCTGCCCTTCTGGGTATCGGAGGATGGCTCGGAAAAAATTTGCGTGGGCAGCGTGCGCGAACTTTCGGAGCTGGCAGGCCGCGACCTCTCCGACCTGGACCTGCACCGCCCCTACGTGGACGAAATTACCTTTGTCAAAAACGGCAAAACCTTCCGCCGGGTGCCCGAGGTGCTCGACGTCTGGTTCGACTCCGGGGCCATGCCCTACGCCCAGTGGCATCTGCTACTGGACGAACAGGGCCAGCCCCTCCCCGGCACCGAGGAAAACTATCAGCTCTGGCAACGCCACTTCCCCGCCGACTACATCTGTGAGGCCATTGATCAGACCCGGGGCTGGTTTTACTCGCTGCACGCCATCTCGACCCTGCTCTATGACCAGCCCTGCTTCAAGAACGTCATCTGCCTGGGGCACCTGGTAGACGAGAAGGGCCACAAGATGTCCAAGAGCAAGGGCAATGTGGTCGAGCCTTTGCCCATGTTCGATAAGTACGGGGCCGACGCGGTGCGCTGGTACCTCTTTACCGGCTCCGAGCCGGGCGAGCAGAAGCGCTTTTCCGAGCGGCTGGTGCAGGAGGCCCAGCGGGGCTTCTTGGGCACGCTGTGGAACGTGTACAGCTTCTTTGTGCTTTATGCCAACCTGGATCGGCCCAACCTGCAAAACCGCCCTGCGGTGGCGGATCGGCCCGAGATGGATCGGTGGCTCGCAGCCCGCCAGCAGCAGCTAATTGAGCGGGTCACGGCCAGGCTGGATGCCTACGATGCCAGGGGCGCTGGGAAGGAACTCGAGCAGTTTGTGGAGGAGCTTTCCAACTGGTACGTGCGCCGCAACCGCCGGCGTTTCTGGAAAAACGACGACCCCACCGACCGGGAGTCGGCCTACGCCACCCTGTGGGAGGCCCTGGTTACCGTAGCGCAGTTGGCTGCCCCTTTCACCCCTTTTGTGGCCGAGGCTCTCTGGCAAAACCTGATGCGGAAGGTGCAGCCCGAGGCCTCTGAGTCGGTACACCTGTCTGACTGGCCCAAAGCCGACCCTGCGCTGATAGACCAGACCCTGCTCACCCAGATGGGGGCGGTGGTGAAGGTGGTGGGGCTGGCCCGGAGTGCGCGGGCCATCAGCGGGGTCAAGACCCGGATGCCTTTGCCCAGGGTGCTGGTAACGGCCCCTACCGAAGCCGAGCTGGCGGGGTTGCGTCATTTTGCCGATGAAATTGCCGAGGAACTGAACGTCAAGCAGGTCGAGGTGCTGGGACTGGGCGAGGAACTCCTGACCTACCGGGTGTTGCCCAATCTACCGGTGATGGGCAAAAAGTACGGCAAGCTGGTGCCCGCCATTCGGGCCGCCCTGGCCGAGCTTGACAGCAAGATGGTAGCCAGAACCATCAAGGCGGGGCAGAGCGTGACCCTCGAGGTCAGAGCAGCGGATGGTACTCTGATTAGCCTTTCGCCCGAGGAGCTGCTGCTCGAGGCGCTCTCGCCCGAAGGCTACTCGGCCCAGGAGCAGGATGGGTACCTGGCTGCCCTCGAGGTCAAACTTGATGAGCAGTTGTTGCTCGAGGGCCTGAGCCGCGACCTGATCCGGTTGGTGCAGCAAGCCCGCAAAGAGATGGGGCTGAACGTCTCGGATCGCATCCACCTGACCTATACCGCCGAGGGCAGATACGCTGAGTCCCTGGTGCAGTTTGGCCAGCGTCTTCAGGAAGAAACCCTGGCCCTCTCGCTGGTGCAGACAGCGCCGGTGGGCTATGTCACCGAGCTGTCCGACGAGGAAGGCGCCGTCAAGTTTGGACTTCGCAAAGCCTGATGCGCATATCGTGCGTATGCTTTTTTCGACAAACAAGGTGGGTGTGGAAGGTAGGAGGAAGGTAGTAGGTTTTTATGTCAACTACCCTATTCCCCGCTTTATCACTCCAAAAAATGGTTCTATGCCAGATTCGGTTGCTTTGTTGCTCAGTTTGTAAAGAGCGCTCTACCGCACCGGCTTGAAAAAGTCGGCTTCGGTGAAGGTGAGGTTGATCTCGACCTCCATCAGCTCGCCGCGAGCGGCCAGGGTGCCGTCCACGTAGTTCTCCCACTTTTGCGGCAGGCGTACCCCCTGTACGGTCTGGTAGTTGGAAAAAAAGGTAATGCTCTCCCCCACCCCGGGGATGTTCAGTCGTTCGCCTAAGAGCAGCCCGTCGGCGGCAAACAGGTAGGTGCTCACCCACCCCTGGGTACTCACGGTGAGCAGCCGGCCCGACTGGTTGCGTAGGCTGCCTTGAGATACGCTGGCCCGCTCCCGGTTGCTGCTGCCATATTTCAGGCCCAGCCAGCCGGTGTAGAGACTCGAGCGAAGTATCTCCCGTTCCCTTGAAGGCAGCGGCCTGAGCGAGGTTTCCCGGCTCCAGAAAAAGCTCTCCTGCGGGCTGTATTGTTGCAAGGCCAGGGGAATGGGGCTAGGGCTGTTTAGGCTCTGAGGGTCGTAGATTTCCAGGCGCACCCGGCTGTTGGCAAAATCCACCAGCAACAGGGTCACGATGCGGCTCTCCTCCTTGCCATCGGGGGTGTAGTAGATGTTGGTGGTCACTTCGCGGTAGGTTTTGAGGTTCGCCAGGGCCGACCCGCCCAGCACCGCGCGGCCCCGCTCGAGCAGCTGGGCTGCCTCGGGCGAGATCTGGGCTATTGCCAGGGAGCTGAGCGATAGCAAAAACCAGAAGAAAGCAATTTGGCGCATACGCATTCTCTGTATGAACTTAACACGAGAAAGCCTGGATTCTATGAGATATTCGTGATTTTCTTCACGATAAAGACTGTTCGTGAAAAAAATATTAGCTAGAATCCCGGAACCTACGGTAAAGTTCAAGGGTGAACTTCAACCACTTGTTGAACCAACATGATCTCGACGTGCTCTTTGTTTCTAATCCCCACAACGTCCGCTACTTATCGGGGTTTGTGGAAGGTAAGGACGCCAAGGTTGTCATTACCCGCGCCGGGGCCACCCTCATCACCGACGGACGCTACATGGTGGAGGCGGCCCAGCAGCGCTTTCCCCACCGCATCCTGCTGAAGCGCACGGAGATGAACAAGCTGCTCGCCGAGTTTTTCCAGGGCCGCATAGGCATCGAGGCCGACCACCTGAGCGTGGCCACCCTGGAAGGCTTCAAAAAGGATTTTCCAGACCTGGAGTTTGTTTCCACCACCGGGATTATCGAAAACCTGCGCAAGCGCAAGACCCCCGAAGAGATTGCTTATATCCGCAAGGCGGCCCAACTGGCCGACCGGGGATTTGAGTACATCCTGCCATTTATCAAGCCGGGGGTACGGGAGATCGAGGTGGCGCTGGAACTCGAATACTTCCTGCGTAAGCAAGGCTCCGAGGGACTGGCCTTCGGTACCACCGTGGCCTCGGGGGAACGCAGCGCCATGCCCCACGGGGGGGCCAGCGAACGCATAATTCAGTCGGGGGAGCTGGTCACGCTGGATTTTGGCTGTGTGGTGGGCGGTTACTGCTCCGACATGACCCGCACCATGGCGGTGGGGCAGGTTTCAGCCGAGCTACAGCGCATCTACCAGGCCGTGCTGGAGGCCCAGATGCTGGCGCTCGAGGCGGTTGCTCCCGGCAAGAAGGGCCAGGAACTGGATGCGCTGGCCCGCGACCACCTCAACCAGCGGGGCTACGGCGAGCACTTCACCCACGGGCTGGGGCACGGGGTGGGCCTGTTTATTCACGAAGCACCCGGTCTGGGCCAGACCTCGGAGGACGTACTCGAGGCCGGTAACATCGTCACCATCGAGCCGGGGGTCTACATCCCCCAGTTAGGCGGTTGCCGTATTGAAGACCTGGTACTGGTCACCGAGCAGGGGCACGAAGTCCTTTCCAAAAGCCCCAAACACTTGATCGAGCTATGAAGCGCTGGGCTGCCCTGCTTTTGTTTTGTGGAGTGGCCTGGGGACAGGGCTACGTGGTACAGCCTGGCGATACCCTCGAGCGCATTGCCCGGCTGTTCCAGGTGAGCGAAGCCGACCTGAGGATGCTGAACGGCCTGGTTGAAGACCCCCTGCCCGTGGGTATGGAGCTGAAAATTCCGGCCTCCGACTGGGACCCTATGAACCTGGAAGTGCCACCCCTGCCCGAGCCAAAAGATGAGGCTAGAGAACCGGAGGAGCCACCTCGCTGGGTCTTTATCCGCCCACTCCCGGCCCCCGAGGAACCCAGAGTGCCTGCATCGGCACAGGCCATCCAGCAGGGCTGGGCTTCATGGTATGGGCCGCGGTTTCATGGCCGCCGTACCGCCAATGGGGAGCGGTTCAACAAGTTTCGCCTAACCGCCGCCCACCGCACCCTGCCCTTCAATACCCGGGTTCGGGTGACCAACTTGCACAATGGCCGGAGTGTTGTGGTGCGGATCAACGACCGCGGCCCTTACATCCGGGGCCGCATCATAGACCTCTCCTATGCCGCCGCGCGACAGCTAGGAATGCACCGGCAAGGGGTTATTCAGGTAAAGGTGGAGATCCTCCGGTGAGATACGGTTTTCATGTGTCCATTGCGGGCAAGCTGGGTGTTGCAGGGGCTGCCGAAGAGGCCCATTTGCTCGGCCTGAGCGCCATTCAGATTTTTGCCAAAAGCCCGCGCAGCTGGAAAACCCGCAGCCTGAAAGCGGGCGAGATAGAGGGCTTTCGGGCCCGCCGGGAAAACCTGGGCGGCCTGCCCACAGTGATTCATGCCTCTTACCTGGTGAACCTGGCCGCCGAGGGCGAGCTATGGGAAAAAAGTGTGTTCAGCCTGGCCGACGACCTGGCCAAAGCCCAGATGCTGGGTATCGAGTATGTGGTGGTGCATCCGGGCTCGGGGTCCGCCGAAAAAGCCAGGGCGGGGGCTTTGAAGGCCTGCGAGCTGGCCGGACTGGGTAAAAATGGATCCTGGTTGTTGCTCGAGAACACTGCCGGGGGCGGCGAAAAGCTGGGCGCCAGCCTGCGCACCCTGGCCGAGTTAGTCGAGGGTACCCCCCTGGGGGTTTGCTTCGATACCTGCCATGCCTTTGCCGCCGGTTACAGTCTTGCAGAAGCCCTGGACGAGCTCGAGCAAACCGTTGGCCTGCACCGGGTGCCGGTAATCCACCTCAACGACTCTGTAGGCGAACGGGGCTCGCAGATAGACCACCACGCCAGCCTGATGGAAGGCAAGATTGGCGAGGAGCTAATGGATTTTGTACTCGACCCCCGCCTCCAGGACAAGATCTTCATCATGGAAACCCCACGCGGCACCCTCGAGGATGCCCACAACCTGCGTGTTTTGCGCGGGTGGCTGAGCTCGACCTGAAAGGGATGTTCCGTTATCGCTGGTTTATTACTTTAGAGAAGCTCTCTTGAACCGACCATAGACTGTGGACTATCGGCTATTGACCCCTTGCACACTACAAACCAAACAGATTGAAGAACTGCGTACGCACCGTGCTCAAAAAGCTGCTCAGGGGTTGGCGGAACACTGTTAGCAACAACAGCATGGCCACAATCGCGTAGGTAGGGTTCATCTCCAGTCGCCAGATGTAGGGTTGCCAGTGCAGGGGTAAAAAGCTCTGCAAAATTTTGGAGCCATCCAGGGGCGGGATGGGCAGGAGGTTAAAAACCGCCAGGGTCAGGTTGATGCTCGCCGCTACGGCTGCGGCCTGAATCACCACCTCAAGCACATCTGTGGGGCTCTGCAAGTAACCCATATCCAGCATCCAGCGTAAGAATAGAGCCAGCCCGGCAGCAATCAGCAAATTAATCACAATACCCGCAATAGAGACCAAAAATAGCCCCGCCCGGTAGTGGCGAAAGTTGGGCGGGTAGATGGGCACGGGCTTGGCCCACCCAAAGCCCACCAGCAGTATCATCACCGAACCAATGAGGTCGAGGTGCTTGAGGGGGTTAAGGCTCACCCGGCCTTGCTCTTTGGCAGTTGGGTCGCCCATCCAGAGCGCCGTGATGGCATGCCCCCACTCGTGCAGGGCCAATGAAAACATCAACACCAATATCACCAGCACAAATGCCAGGGGATCACTTTGCAGAAGCGGTAATAGACCCATCTACAACCCAATGGCCGCAAAAAGGCTGTTGAGCAAACCACTGAGCCCCGCCCGGATGGCCGGCAGTATTCCGCTCAAGTTCAGCACCAGAAAAATCAGGAAGAAGCCCACAAAGCCGTAGCTCTGAAGCTGATCCATAAAGCGCCGGGCCTCGGCACTGCCAATGGCGTAAACCACCCTGGCGCCATCCAGCGGGGGCACCGGGAACAAGAACACCGCCGCATGGCCGATCATGAGGGAACCGGCTACCTGCAGACCCAGGGCGATGCTCGAGGTGGCCGGGCCTAGGCCCTCCAAAAGCCTTCCAAGAAGTATGTAAACAAAAGCCGCCACAAAAAAGCCCAGCGGTCCCATCAGGGCAGTCTGCGCACCCTTGGGGCCGAAGAGCCGCCAGGGCACCAGGCGGGGAAACCCAAAGCCAATCAGGGCCAGGAAAATGAGCCCCAGGCCATCCAGGTGCACCCTGGGTTCTGCTGTCAGAAAGCCGTAGCGCCGAGGGTCGCCATCCTTGTAGCGGTCGGCCAGATAGGCTTGAAACAGGTTGTGCACAACCAGGCCGAAAGCACCCGCCGCAAAAGCGACCAGATAGGCCAGGGGGTCTCTACCAAGAAGCTCGAAGAAAAACATGTCGCTACCAGTTTACGGGTTTTAGGCCCCAAGATTGGCTGTCCAGACTCAGAGTGCGGGGTGAGTGGTTCTGACCAAATGCCTCAATTTCAGTCTGGCAGCTTTACTTGAAGCTCAACAACTTCCGATCCTCGTCCTTGAGAGCGTTTCAGACCAGAGCCAGTACGCCAAACAAACCAACCCGTTATTCCGACATTCGTGTGGTCACAAAGTTGGTGTAAATGGCCCCCCGCTTGTAGAAGGCGTTGTCCATCACCTTGAGATGGAAGGGCACGGTGGTCTTGACCCCGGGCCCCTCGATGACGGTTTCGGAGAGCGCACGGCGCATCCGGGCAATGGCCTCTTCCCGGTTCTCACCGTGCACAATGAGCTTGGCTACCAGGGAGTCGTAGTTGGGGGGGATGCTATAGCCTGCGTAGAGGTGCGAGTCCACGCGAACACCGGTGCCACCGGGAAAATGCAGGGTTTCAATCTTGCCGATGCTGGGGCGGAAATCTTTTTCGTAGTCCTCGGCGTTGATGCGACACTCGATGGCGTGGCCCCTGAGCTCTATATCGCTTTGTTGAAGGGTAAAAGGCTCACCGGCGGCAATTTTAATCTGGAGTTTGACCAGATCGAGACCCGAGATCATCTCGGAGACGCAGTGCTCAACCTGGATGCGGGTGTTCATCTCCATGAAGTAAAAATTGCCGTCGGGGTCTACGATAAACTCGAGCGTCCCCGCACCCTGGTAGTTGACATACTTGGCCAGGCGCACCCCCGCCGCCAGGATTTCCTGACGCAGGGACTCCTCGAGGCGGCTGGGCGCTTCCTCGATGAGCTTCTGGTTGCGGCGCTGAATCGAGCAGTCGCGCTCACCCACGTGTACCACGTGCCCCTTGCCATCCCCCATCACCTGCACTTCGACGTGGCGGAACAGCTCGATGTACTTTTCCAGAATCAGCGAAGGGTCGGAGAAGTAGTTCTGCGCCTCGACCTGGGCCTGGGCAAATGCGGTCTTCATTTCCTCTGAAGAGCGCACCACCTTCTGGCCTCGGCCTCCACCCCCTGCACTGGCCTTTAGGAGCACCGGATAGCCGATTTTTTCGGCGGCCTCGAGGGCCTCCTCTACCGACTGCAAAACCCCGGTGCCCGGAACGGTGGGGACGTTGGACTTGGCGGCAATCTCCCGCCCCCCCGCCTTGGAGCCCAGGCTATGCATGGACTCCGGAGTAGGGCCGATGAAGACGATCCCGTGGTCGCGGCACATCTCGGCAAACTGCGGGTTTTCCGCCAGGAAACCATAACCAGGGTGAATGGCCTCAGCGCCAGAAATTATGGCCGCAGACAGCAAATTGGGAATATTGAGGTAGCTTTGGGCCGAAGGGGGCGGCCCAATGCAGATAGCCTCGTCGGCCAGCAAAACGGGCAGCGACTGGCTATCGGCTTCGCTGTGGGCCACCACCACCTTAACCCCCAGCTCCCGCGCAGCCCGCAATACCCGCAGGGCAATCTCACCTCGGTTGGCAACCATTATTTTCTTGAACATAAAGGGCTCTCCAGGCACGCTGGTAGCTCATAGCGGTAGTTGGCTATCAGCGCTTATGCAGGCTCGATCAAAAACAGGGTTTGGCCGTACTCGATGGGCTCGCCATTGGCCACCAGAATTTTCCGCACCACGCCCGAAACTTCACTCTCGATCTCGTTCATGAGCTTCATGGCCTCGATGATGCACAAGACCTGGCCTTTCTTGACAGTGTCCCCTTCCTTGACAAAGGGCTCGGCATCGGGAGAGGGCGCGCGGTAAAACGTACCGACGATGGGCGCCTTAACTTCAACGTATTTGTCAGTGTCTTCCTTGGGCGTTTCGGCCTTGGGAGCTGGACTTGGGGCTGGAGCCGCCGCAGGGGTTGGGGCTGGGGTAGCTGCCGGCGCAGGGGTCACGGCTTGTGCAACCGGGGCCACCGCAGGGGGCTGGATGACTACGGGAGCCGGGGCCGCTACATACTGCACCTCGCCGCCTCGCTTGACCGTTAGTTTGTAATCAGGGGTCTCGAGGGTCAACTCGGACACCTCATGTTCTTGCAAGGCTTGGAGGATGGACTTCAGTTCCTTTGCGTTCATGACTGCCTCCGAAAGAGCGCTGAGCTATAGCTTCACAGACTGCCTATAGAAGTATAAGCCCCCAGCAGCTTTTTTTACTGCCTAAGGGCAGGTGCAATCATCTGCCAGTACTCGCAAGGCCCCATCAATAAAGGATGTAGTTGGTGTGAAAGCAAACCAACTCCCCAAATCGCCGGTGCTGGTTTTGAGCCATACAACCGGCGTGGGCTCGTTTGATTCAGAATGCAGCTTGAGGGCTGGCTCAGGCGCGACCTAGATACTCTCCGGTGCGGGTATCCACCCGAATGACCTCTCCGCTTTCAACAAACAGCGGTACCTGCACCACCGCCCCGGTCTCGAGGGTAGCAGGCTTGGAGCCGCCCGAAACCGTATCCCCACGCACTCCAGGGGGGGTCTCGACGATTTTGAGCTCCACCGAAGCGGGCAGGGTAATGTCCAGGGGACGGCCATTGTACATGGCCCCTTGCACCGTCATCCCCTCTTTGAGGAACTTGGTGGCCTCGGAAATATCCCGCGAGACATGGAACTGCTCGTAGGTTTCCAGATCCATGAACACCAGTTCCTCACCCTCTGGATAGAGGTACTGAAGGTCTTTGGTCTCAACGTAGATATCCTCGAGCTTCTCGCCCGAGTTGAATGAGCGCTCTACGGTTGCGCCGGTCTCGAGGTTTTTGAACTTGGCGACCACTTTGGCGCCACCCCGCCCAATTTTCTGGTGTTGGTAGTCCACGCACTGCCAGAGTGCCCCATCCATCTTGACTTTGGTTCCGTTCCGCAGATCGGTAACGCTAATCATTTGTCCTCCTCGTACCCAAAGCAAGAGTGTACAGGATGAAGCTAGCAAAGAAAAGGCGAATCGACTTTCGTGCCTGCATCTAGCCGATATAGAGCCCTCTATCCGCTGGCTCCCCGAACCACCAGAACAGGCGTGGAACAGTTATGCAGCACTTTATCGGTGACGCTGCCCATCAACACACGGTCAATTCCCTTACGTCCATGCGTTGCCATCACCACCAGGTCGTGTTCCTTGGCGGCCTCGAGAATAGCGGGCACCGGGTGTTCCTCGACAATCACCGCACGGGTATGAACCCCCTTCGATTCCGCCTCGGCTGCAATACGATCCAGAACTTTCTGGGCCTCCGCTTTGAAATCGGTCATGAGCTTCTCGATGTATTCGGGGGGTTGAGTGGAATAACTCTGGAAGGCCTCGTAAGGACTCTCAATGGCATACAGTAATGTCACTTCTCCCCCCGACAGTCTGGCCAGATCAAATCCTTGCTCGAGGGCGCCCTGGCAAAAATCGCTGCCATCCGTAGGAATCAAGATTTTTTTGAACATTGGAGCCTCCTCGGGTCGTATAGGTCAATACAGCACAAGGCTTTTGCTCTGTTCTATACCCTAAACCTGTACCCCAGGGGCTTGTGTCCCTCGGAAGAAATGCGCCGGCAGCACAATTAGAGCGCTCTTTACATATTTTGAGCCATCCGACTTCAATAAAATCTTGTCATGAGCAGCAGAGGGGCCGCCCGGGTAGGCGGCCACACCCTTTGAGGAGCGCGATAATATCCAGAGCAGCGCTAAGCTGTAAGCAAGAATTGTTCCGGTGCTCTCTCTTGGCGCTTACACGGCAGCAAAAAACGAGTTTTGTACGGGTTCATTATCAGAACAGGCGAGCTTGTTTCAGTATGAAGCTCAAAATACATCCTCGGGCTTTTTCTCCATCTTGCCGGTGAGCCAGTAGAGGATACGCTCCGAAATGTTTTCGAGGTGGTCTCCCAGACGTTCGTAGCTACGAGCCACCCGACCCAGGGTGAGGGCCTTGGTGATGGTGCGGGGGTCTTCCATCATGTAGGTCAGGAGTTCGCGCGAGACCTCCTCGTAGAGCCCGTCTATTTCGTCATCGCGGCGGAATACTTCTTTGGCAGCTTCGATGTCGCGCTCGGCAATGGCCTTGGAAACCAGGTCGAGCATCAGGGTCAGGCGGCGGCCCATATCGGGCAGGGTGATGTAGTTTTTGAGCGGGGGCTCCTTGGCCAGCACAATCACGTCTTCGGCCACGTGGGCAGCATAGTCGGCAGCCCGCTCGAGGTCGGTCAGGGCTTTGATGATGGTAAAGGCAAAACGCAGGTCTGAGGCCACCAGCCCCTGACGGGCCATGAGGGTGATGGTCTGGGCCTCGATTTCCAGCTCGAGGGCATCCACCTCAGCGTCCTGGGCGATGATCTCCTGGGCCAGTCGGGGGTCTTGCTCACTGAGCGCCCTGGCGCTTTTATCTACCATATCGCGCACCAGCGAGATCATGCGGATGGTCTGTTCGGTCAGGCGGTTCAGTTCACGATCCAGGGTTTCACGCATAGCCATTCTCCATATCTCCAGTTTAAACCGATGCTCTAGTGGCTCGAGGTTCTGATGTAACGTCTGCATGGTGGGGAAAGGTCAGGCCGAAGGCGTTGCCGTTCTCGAGGGCGCGTCCATACGCGGTGCCACCCCATCCAGCCGCCAGCCGCCGCACCAGGGCCAGCCCCAGACCTGTGCCGCGCACATTGGCCGCATGCACGCCGCGCTGGCCGGCCTGGAAGAGCTTCTCAAACTCCTCCAGGGGCTGGCCTTGGTTGCGCACCTCGAGCCATACCCCATCGGCGTTTTGCCCGCTGACAACCACAATTTCAGCACCTGTTCCATACTTCAGCGCGTTATCCAGCAGGTTGAGCAGGGCCTGGTACACGGCATCCGGGTTGGCCCGGATGGTATGGGGAATTTGCCAGTGAATCCAGGCCGACTTCTCGGCCAGCTGGGGGGCCAGGAAGCGCTCGAGGCGGCTTTGCAACTCTTCCAGGGCAAAAGTGCGCTCCTGCGAAGGGCGGCGGGTCAGGGGCAGGTCTTCAACCAGGCGACGCAGGCGCTGGGTTTCCTGGTAGAGCATCTGCAAGGCTTCCTGCGCCTCCGGGCCCTTCAGGCCGCTTTGCAAAGCCTCCAGCAAGGAAAGCATCCCGGCCACGGGGGTACGAAACTCGTGGGCCAGCACCCGACTGGACTCCTCGAGGGCCTCGAGCCGGTTTTTCTCCTCGGTCTGATCCCACAAAAGCAGGATGCCGGGCACGGCCTTGGCCCACACGGTACGGTTGCGGGTCTGGATGGTGGTCTCGCCGCCCATACGACAAAGGGCCTCGAGTTTGTGGTCGCGCAAGGCCAGCAGCAACGGGCGACCCAGCACCTTTTCGCGCTCGACCCCCAGCAGTTCGGCGGCCACAGGGTTCAGGTAAAGCACCCGGTCTTCGGCAAAGACCAGCACCCCTTCGCGGGCTTTTTCCCAGGCATCTTGCAGGAGGGTGTTCATGAGGCTATGGGCTGGGTGGAACCGAACCGGGCCGGGGCTGGTTGCTGGGCACGCCGATCCTCACTCTCTGAAGCGATACCCTACACCGCGCAGGGTTTCCAGGAAGCGGGGAGCCTTGGGGTCTTCATTGAGCTTATCGCGTAACTGGGCCACATGCTGATCCACAGTGCGAGCCGTACCCAAGAACTCCTGCCCCCAGACCCGCTCCAGGAGTTCTTCGCGGGTGTACACCCGCCCGGGATGACGGGCCAGAAAGGCCAGCAGTTCAAACTCCCGGCGGGTGAGCTCGAGGGCGTGTCCATCCAGAAAAGCCTGGTGGCGCTCCAAATCCAGGCTCAGCGCCCCACGTTCCAACCGTCCACTCTTGCCCACCCGACGCAACAGGGCCTGTACCCGTGCTATGAGTTCGGGGGTAGAGAATGGCTTTGTCAGGTAATCATCAGCTCCACGGGTTAGTCCCTCCACCCGGTCACCTTCGCTGGCCCTGGCCGTGAGCATCAGCACCGGCAGGTTTTCGTAGCGCCCATCGCGGCGCAAGCGCTCCAGGAGCCGTACACCGGGCTCATCCGGGAGCATCCAGTCGAGGATAACCAGGTCGGCACTGGCAAGCTTGTCCCAGGCTTCGCTGGCAGTGGGCGCCTCCAGAACCTGATGCCCGGCCTTGGATAATGAAAGCCGCAACCCCATCCGAACAGAGGGTTCGTCCTCGACCAGGAGCAGTTTCGACATCTCTCATAGTTTATTCCCACTCTTGTCAAGCAAATGTCATGCAAGGTAGGCAGAAGCCCACCCCCTGCCAAGGGTGATACCGCCTTCAGCCGTATGCCTAACTTTCAGTAACCGATCAGGTAGGAGCAGGTGGTATCAGGCAGGCGGCGGGATTTTATCGCCTATCCCCTGAACCCTAACCCCTGTCCCCTACTTCACTGTTCCTATGGTTCGCCAGGCGTTCGGGCAAAGTTGGCGCGGAAACTTACAACCCCCTGTACAGCACCCAGGCAAGCAGGAAACCCCTCGCCGTCCAGGCCAGGGTTCGAATCCAGTTGGTGCCCACCAGCAGGGCATGGGCCTCGGTATCAAAACCTGCGGCCAGTCTTGCGTGCAGTGGCACCGATGCCAGCAGGGTGGTAAGCCAGATCACCCCCACCAGAGCCAGGCCCAACCACCCCACCCAGCTCGGCAGGCTCGAGGGCCACAAAATCAGGAGAGCAACAGCAGTCAGCAGCTCGAGCAGCATCAAGGGCCCGACCACCAGGGTAATCAGGTTGGCATGGGCTGTTTGATAACCAGCAAACTCCGCCGACCCGACCCTGGCAAAGAGCGGATAATGAACCACCTGAACCATCCAGATGAGTCCCACCAAAAACCAGGTAGCCACAAAGTGAAAAACCAGGATGCCCTTGAACAGCCCGTCGTTCATGGTGGATACCTCTTGACTTCTGCCTTTATAGCCGAATCGGGTTCCCCATAGTTGACCGCACATCACAGACGGAAGCCTCCCGAACCCCGTTGGTATGGTTCTATTCGGTGTGTTCGGGTAAGCTACGCGCTGGTATGGAAGCCCTGCTCAACACGGTAGTCCCCGTCGCCTTTATCGTTCTAACGGGCTATCTGGTCGGCAAACGTATTGACTTTGACCTGCAAACGCTCTCCAAACTCTCTATTTACGTACTGGTCCCGGTGCTCATTTTCGATGCCATGCTCAGGGCCAAACTGACCGGGGCCAGCGTGATCGGGATTACGGCCGCGTTTTTCCTGGCTTCCATCGCGTTGTATTTCCTGGGGCTGGGCTTTAGCAAATGGCTGCACCTCGACCAGGGCTCGACCAAGACCCTGATTGCCTCGGCCACTTTTCCCAACTCGGGCAACATGGGGCTTTCCCTCACCTTTTTTGCCCTGGGGCAGCCCGGTCTGGATCGGGCCATTGTGTTCTTCATTGCCAGCAGTGTGCTGATGTTTGGGCTGGGGCCCGCCTTCTTGCGGGGGGGTGGGGTGGTGCAAAGCCTCTGGTTCACCCTCAAGCTACCGCTGTTCTGGGCCCTGGCCGGCGGCTTGCTGGTGCGCGGGCTGGGTATTCCGCTACCCCTGGGGCTCGACGAAGGGGTACACCTTCTGGGTCAAGCCTGCATTCCGGTGATGCTGCTTACGCTGGGCATCCAGATTGCCAAATCCAGACCCGAGTGGGGCCGGTTTGAGCTTCAGGCCAGCAGCTTGCGGCTGCTGGCAGCCCCCCTACTGGCTGGGCTGGCCGGGTGGGCGCTGGGCCTTGAACGCCTGGACATTCAGGTACTGGTGCTGCAAAGCGCCATGCCCATTGCGGTGAATGCTTTTCTGATGGCAGGGGAGTTTGGGGGGGACGGCATCCGGGCCGCCCGGGCGGTGGTGGCTTCCTCGGTTCTGTCTTTTCTGACGATTCCGGTAGTGCTCCTGTGGATTGGCCTGGGCTAGGCCGAGGGAAACAACCCTTACTATACCAACCCACTTCAAGCGGGTAGCCAGCTTTCAGTGATAACTGGGTGGGGGGTTGCAGCTTTCAAACGCCTGTCCCCTTACCCCTATTCCCCAGGTTCAGGAATCAGGTGGCAGCGCAGGCGGCGGTGGAAGCAAGGGAGTGCCAACCTCGAGCTGCAACACGGGGCTATTCTGCACCAGCACCATTAGCCGATAGTAGCCATCGTCCAGGCGTTCGAAGCGGGCCTCGAAAGTGCCGGGCTGTTCGACCCAGATGGAACGCTCCTGGAAGAGCTGGTCGCCCTTGTACCAGCGGAGCTCGAGGTAGCCGGGCTCTGCGATGCGCCGGACGGTCAGCCTGGCGACCGCTCCGCGTTCGGTGGTTTCCAGGGTTCCGCTCAGGCTGGTGCGATCTGGTAGTGTAGCCCGGCCAGGGTCAAGCGGAAGGAAGGTATAGCGGCAGCCTGGCAGCAGTAGCCAGCCCACCAGCAAGAGCCAACGCAGGTAGTTCATATTCCTTCCCCCGCCGTGACCAGGCTCAAAAGCGCAATGGGCGCGGTCTCTGCCCGCAGAATACGGGGCCCCAATGTGACGGGGGTGAAGCCGCGCTGTTCGAGCAGCCCAATTTCAGCCTCGCTCAGGCCCCCCTCGGGGCCGGTGAGGAGGGCCGTGGGCTTTTCGGGGTCGTAGGCATCCCGCAACCGCCGCGAGACCCTGGGGTGGGCTACAAAGCCCTGCTCGACGGTAGGAATGTCTTTGAGGGGTCGCATGGGCGTAACTTCAGGTACGACGCTGCGCTCACACTGCTTGGCAGCCTCGAGGGCGATGCGGCGCAGGCGCAGCAGTTTATGTTCGCCCATTTCCCGCACCACACAGTGCTGGGTCAGGATGGGCACAATCTGGCTTGCGCCCAGTTCGGTAGCGGCCCGCACCACCTCGGCCAGATGGTCGCCTTTGAGCAGCGCCACATAGAGCGTGATGGGCTGGGGGGTCTCCTTGCGAGCTGTCCAGGTTTCCTCCAGGCGCAAACGCACCCATCCCTGGGTAACCTGCACCACGGTCGCACGACCCTCCAGGCCCCGGCCATCAAAAACCGTAAGGGTATCGCCTGCTTTGGCCCGGAGTACATCAACTAAGTGGTGGGCTTCCAGGCCCCCCAGTTCGATCTCGGGCAGCAATTCCTGGACAAAGGCACGGTGGGGGCGCATAGGGTGCGGGGTATGGGACTCCAGAGACTTGAGCCTTAGTTCCAGGTGCATTCGGAATCAGGTGTTGATACTCGCGTACAACATGCGAATCGGCACTCCATCATGCCTATACCGCCGCATAGGTCAGGCAGACCCACTCGCCCTCCTGGCGACGCTGGAGCAGTTCAAAGGTGTTGGCTTCCAGCGCCTGCCGCACAATCGGCTCCCGCTCGAGCAAAATACCCGTGAGTATGAGGGTTCCACAAATACCAAACCGGGTTCGGTACTGCCCGGCAAAATAGGCGTGTAGCTCAGCATAGAGGTTGGCCACTACCAGGTCAAATGGCCCTTCCGCATCCTCCAGGCTACCCAGTTGAAATGTGGGATTAACGTTATTCAGGCGGGCATTTTCAATGGCCTGGGGAATTACCGCCGGGTCTATGTCCACACCCACCGCCTCGGCTCCCAGCAGGGCGGCCCCAATCGCCAGGATGCCCGAGCCGGTGCCGAGGTCGAGGACACGCATACCCGGCTCCACCCGCTGGGCCAGGGTTTCCAGGGCCATGCGGGTGGTCTCGTGGTGCCCGGTGCCAAAGGCCATGCCGGGCTCGAGGAGGATGCGCTTTTCCTCGCCGCTCCACTCGTGCCACGGGGCCAGCACCACAAAAGGCCCGGCCACCACCGGCTTGAGGTCGCGTTTGTAGGCTTCCAGCCAGTCGGTGTCGGGTAGCTCGGCCCACTCCCCCGGAAAGGGCAGCTCGAGACGCTCGGGGAAGTAGGCCCAGACCTCGCCGGGTTTTTCCTCGAGGCCGCGAGCCCCCAGCTCGAACAGGGCCGCCGAATAAATGTCCACGGTCTGAAAGTCGCCGCGCAGGCGAAAGACGTGCATACCTCTAAAGTCTAATGCATGGATGGCAATCAGCACTGCTGAAGGCTCAGTCTTATGCTTCCCTCCATCTGTTCGCCCGGTTCCAGCACCCGCACCCCGGTATCCGGCCAGCCCTGGGCCAGCAGGTTGAAGCCGTCGGTGGCGTGGGTGACGGGCTCGAGGGCCACGCTCCCGTCCGGCGCGGTAAAGACCACCAGATGCGAATAGATGGGGTCGGCTTGAAGCGTCATCCGCCAGCCCGAACCCGGCCACTCCAGGTGCAGCACCCCTTCCCATCCGGTGAACACATGGTCAAGCAAGGTATCCCCCAGCTTTCTGGGCCTCGAGAAGTCGAAGCGGGAAGGGATGGCTTCGGCAGGCCGGGTGGGGAGGCAGCTTGCATCGGTCAGGTAGACCCGTGCAGCCCGGAAGGACAGCAACGCTTCGGATGAATGACCCAGGTAGCGCATGAAGTAGGGGTGATGCCCCAAGCCCGCCGGCATGGGCTCGGCGCCGACGTTTTGCAAAGCGGTAACGACTTCGATTCCATCCTCGAGCAGCCGGTACAGGATGTCTACAGTAAAAGGAAAGGGGTAATTCACGTCTGGAAAGGCTCGGGAATCGAAACTGCATTGCAAAATATGTTCGTCAAAACGCTGGGCCGCCCAGGGCCGCCCATGCACCTCGCCGTGGATAGTTTGGCGTCCGTCTACCCAGTTGGGGCGAAGCTGGTAGGTTTTTCCGGCAAACCGAAAACGCCCCTCCCGGATGCGGTTGGAATAGGGCGCCAGCAGGTAACTCGAGGTATCGGGCGAGCTTCGCTGCGCCAGCGCCGCCGGCGAGGTCGGGCGCAGAACGGGCAACCAGAAGCCCTGCTGGAAAAGCTCGAGGCCCACCACACTGGCCCCCAGCTCGGGGGCTACCGTAAGGCGTAACCGCTGATTTTGCAAAATCTGGAGGCTCATCCGCTAAAGGGTACTGGATCGGGCCGGATTCCGTCTTCTTGGTGAGAACAACTGCGATAGCGGCACAAGGGTCATCGAATCTAGCAACAAAACCACCTGTCTTTCCGAGGAGGCGTTCGCCGACGAGGAATCCGATGCAGCACAGGGCTAGTTTAGTGGCACGCCCCTTGTTTTCGACTTCAGACCATCGGCTATAGACTATCGGCCATAGACGTACGTATCTGCGCTACCAGCACCTCCAGGTAGTCAAAAAAACCCGGGCCGTAGTGGGCCAGTTCATCCCCGCCGGTCACCACCAGCGGGTAGGACCAGTTTCGCTCGAGCATAAGGCGCCGGGCTTTTTCGTGGGGACGGGAGCGGTGGGGCTTGGGCTCATAAATCACCAGCTCCGGTTCACGCTCGATCACCTCGGCCAGGTCGGGCGCAAAGTAGCTCTGGGGGTGCATGGCAAAGATATTTTGTAAACCCAGGTGCCGCAAGGCTTCCCCCACGTAGCTACCCCGCCCCACCGTGATGGGGCCACCCAGGTCGAACTCGAGGTAGACCCGGTAGGGCGGCAGGCTCTGGTAGAGCGCCCCATAGCGCCGCGAGAGCTGAGCTACCAGTTGGGTGGCCTGCTCAGCTACTCCCAGCAAAGCCCCCACCAGCACAATGTTTTCCAGAATGCCGTAGGGGCTATTTGGCAGGGGCACCGGAAAAATGGGGTAGCCCCGGCGGTGAAGCTCCTGGAGCAGGTCGCGCTGTACCCCGGTGCTGATGAGCACCAGGTCGGGCTTCAGGCTGTCTAAGAGCTCCCAGCGCAGGCGGGTATAGCTCGAGACCACCGGCCTCGCCAGCGTGCCTGCCGGGCGGTAGCAGAAAGCACTGCGCCCCACCACCCGCGCCCCCAGGCCCAGGGCAAACAGCGTCTCGGTAACGTTGGGGGCCAGCGACACCATGCGCCGGGGTTCATCGGGCAGCTCGAGGGGGCCCAGCCAGTCGTGCACCAGCTTCATCGTGCCACCTCCCGGTACCAGGCATCCACCCGCTCCCGCAGGGTCTCTTGGTCGGCATCGTTCCAGATCACCCAGGTGGCCCGGCGCACCTTCTCTTCTTGAGGCATCTGGCTCTGGTCGCGGGCGTTGAACTCGGCCTCACTCAAGCCGCTACGGGCCATGACCCGGGCCTTGCGCAGTTCGGTCGGCGCTGCCACCACCAGCACGCCCGCAAAGTCGGCTTCACGCCCCGTCTCGAACAACAGGGGGATGTCGTGTACTACTATCTTCTGACCCGCCGAGAGGGCTTTCTCGGTCTCCTCGCGCATCCGGCGGCGCACGTAGGGGTGCAGGAGGGCCTCGAGCCGCCGGCGGGCCTCGGGGTCGGCAAACACCCGCCGGCCCAGGGCCGCTCGGTCTATCGCCCCTTCCCGGCAGACCTCCGGAAATGCGCGGCAAATTTCCGCCTTGAGGGCTGTGGCTCCTTCCCGGGCGTACTCGTCGGCATCCAGTACCAGCACGCCCAGTTCCCGCAGGCGCTGCGCCACCGTGCTCTTGCCGCTACCAATACTCCCTGTCAGGCCAATCAAGCGCATCAGGCCCTAGCATACCCTCCCCCTTCATGTAACGCTCCACGGTGATTTCTTCACCGCAGGCACAATAAAAGGTTGGCAGACTGGGGCTATGCGCTGGCTACTTTCTACCGCGATCGCCCTCCTGGCGGCCTGCACCAGTAGCCCCAGGGTTCTGTACACCCCTGCCGATTTTCAGACTGCGCTGAATGCGGTCAATCAGGCTCGAGCCGTCGCCCGCACCTGTACCAGTGGCAGCAACACCCAATCGTACGCAGCCGCCCCGGCCCTCTCCTGGAACGGTCTGCTGGGGGAGGTAGCCCGCCAGCGCGCCGAACACATCAGACAAACCGGGGAGTTTAGCCACTATGAGGGCTCGAGCTCCACCTTTGCAGTGGCCACCCGCAGCCAGCAGAACGGCTACCGCTACAGGGAAATCCGCGAGAACCTGGCCCAGGGTTATAGCACTGCAACAGACGCGGTAAATGCCTGGCTGGCCAGTACCCAGGGCCACTGCAACACCCTAATGGCCCCAAACCTGCGCGAGATGGGCATGGTAAAGGCGGGCGACTACTGGGTGCTGGTGGCCGCCGAGCCGCAGTAGTGGCGCTCACCGCCGTTTGCGACGTTTCTTTTGGGCTTTTGGTTTCTCCTGGGCAGGCGCGTTGGCCGTTTCCCCGCCCCAGGCGCCAAAGTAAATCTTCTGCGCCCTGACCTTGACCGGCTTGCTGAACCCCCGGCGTTCGTCAGGGGGCCCCACCACCCGCCTCGAGCGAGCCCTGGCGTGCGGGGCCGGGCTTTTGGGCTCGGTGGCTACCACCTTGCGCGAGCGCTGGGCGGGCAGAGCAGGCTCAGGTTGCTGCGCTGAGGCCGGCCTGGAACGCTTTGCTGGCTTCTTTTTTCGGTTTTTCCTGGCACTTTGCTCTGGGTTCGTCTGGGTCTTATCCTGATAAAACTTCTCGGTGGGCACAAAGTCTATCTGGCGGGCCGAAGGGTTGGCCCCGGCTATTTTCACTTCCATCTCGTCTCCAATGCGAATTCGGCGCTTTGTTCGCAGACCCTCGAGGGCCAGCAGGTCTTCGTGGTAGTGGTAGTGGTCGTCCTCGAGGGCGCCCAGTCGGATCATGCCTTCAACCCCGTTGCTGAGGCTCACAAACAGCCCAAAGCCGGTCACGCCCGAAACCGTGCCCCGGTGGGTCTCGCCCTGGTGACGCTGGGCCCACAGGCACTGGTAGTACTTGGTCAGCTCGCGCTCGGCGTTTTCGGCGGCCCGCTCCCGCTCGGAGGTGTGCTCGGCAATTTTGGGGAAACGCTTGGCCCAGTCTTCTCGCTGGGCCGGCCCCGCTTTGCGGCGCAGAAGCGCCCGCAGCACCCGGTGCACCACCAGGTCGGGGTAGCGGCGGATGGGGCTGGTAAAGTGCAGGTAGTGTTCGGCAGCCAGGCCAAAGTGTCCCAGGTTTTCGGCAGCATAACGGGCCAGGCGAAGGGAGCGCAGCAGCAGGGTCGAAATCACTGGCGCCTCGGGTCGGCCCTCGGCTTTTTTCAGGATGCTTTGCAGCGCCTTGGGGCTGAGCTCGCCCCCCGGCAGGCTGTAGCCCAGCTTGCCCAGCGCCGCCACCAGCTTGTTGAAAGCCTCCTCGCTGGGGTCTTCGTGCACCCGAAAGAGTGCGGGAATCTGCCGTTCGGAAAGGTGCTGGGCCACCGTGCGGTTGGCCAGCAGCATCAGTTCTTCAATCAAACTGCGGGCTCTGGGTTCTTGCTGGGGAATCAGATGCAGGTTGCCGTCCTCGTCAACCTCTACCTTAACCTCGGTGAAGTGAAAATCAAGCGCACCCTGCTCCAGACGGCGTTCCTTGAGGGTCTGGGTCAGTTGAAGCAAATGTATCAGGTCGGTTTTGAGTTCCTGGCTCCAGTCAGGCGGAACCGGCTCTGCAAGACTTTCCGGCGCTTCAAGCGTGGCCGCAAACCGCTCTACCTCGGGGTAGGTCAGGCGGGCCACACTGCGGATGACCCCTTCGGCAAAGCGGTAATTTTTGACCTTTCCTTTGGGGGTGAGCTCTACCAGCACCGAAAGCACCAGCCGGTCTTCGTAAGGCTTGAGCGAGCAGATACCGTTGGAAAGCGGTTCGGGCAGCATGGGCAGCACCCGGCCCGGCAGATAGACGCTGGTCGCCCGGGCATAGGCTTCGTGGTCGAGCGCAGAAAACTCCCACACGTAATGCGAGACATCGGCAATGTGGATACCCACCCGGTAGTTGCCGTTGGAAAGGAGCTCTATGTGGATGGCATCGTCGAAATCTTTGGCGTCGGGGCCGTCGATGGTAAAAACCCGTAGCGAGCGGAAGTCTTCGCGCCGTGCCAGCTCCTTGGCGTCCAGATGGGCAATACGTTCGGCTTCGGCCAGAACTTCGGGCGGAAACACGCTCCTTAGCTCGTATTTGGCAATGATGGCCTCGGTTTCGACCTCGGGGCCCTCGCCCTGACCCAGGTAGCCCGATATCTCCCCGTGGGGCTCCTGGGCCTTGCGTCCGCTGGGAAATACCACCCGGGCAGCCAGTCGGGCGCCACTTTCCAGCCCCTCGAGCCCCTCGGGCTTCAGTTTGAGGGCCGGCAGCCGGGCATCGTCCGGCTTGAGCCAGGCAAAACCCTGTTTGAAGTAGAGGCGGCCCACCAGCTGATGGTTCGCCCGCTCCAGTACTTCCGTAACCACCCCCCAGGGCTTGCCGTCGCGGCCCGGAGGGCGGGGTTCGGCCCGCACCAGGTCGCCATGCCAGGCCCCGTTCAGGTGGCCTTTGGGGATGTACAGGTCGGGCCGGTCGGGATTGGTCGGGATGACGAAGGCAAAACCCGCCGGGTGGGCCTGCAACCGACCCTCCAGGCCTTTGCGGGACTGGGCTTCGGGCAGTTCGTAGAGCTTGCGACGGGGCTCCAGAACCTTGCCCTCGGCCACCAGCAAATCCAGGGCTTCCTTGGCTTGGTCTTTGTCGAGCCGCAAGCCCCGCACCACCTCACGCAGGCTGAAACGCTTGTTGGGGTGTTTTTTAAAGTATGCGTAAATCTGCTGTTCGAGCATAGGTGGGCGAAACGCCAGCTCTACAATACGCCCTCGAAGGCCAGCTGGGTGGCTTTCAGGGCACCATCCAGCGCCTCGATGCACTGGTCAATGTGAGCTCTTTCAACGATTAGAGGCGGCTCCAGGCGCACCACCTTGGGGTTGTTGAGGCCAAAGGCGGTCAGCACCCCTCGGGTGGCCAGTTCGGCCACCACCACCGCGCCTATATCGGCGTCGCTGAACTCGAGGCCCACCAGCAAACCCCGCCCCCGCACCTCCTGGATGAACTCGGGGTAGGCTTTTTGCAGCCCGACCAGTTGGCCCAGCAAATAATCGCCCATCTGGGCTGCCCTCGAGGGGATGTCCTCGGAGAGTGTGACCTCGATGGCCGCCAGGGCCGCCGCTGCCGCCAGCGGATTGCCGCCGAAGGTGGTGGAGTGAATCAGGGGCTCGGTTTTGTAGATGCTCAGAATCTCCGGACGGCAGATGGTCGCCGAGATAGGCATCACCCCACCGCCCAGGGCCTTGGCGCTCACCAGAATGTCGGGCTCAACCTCTTCCCAGTTCACCGCCCAGAGCCTGCCGGTGCGGCCCATGCCGGTCTGCACCTCGTCGGCAATCATCACCACGCCTTTTTCGCGGGTAATGCGCCGCACCTCGCGCAGATACCCTTCGGGCGGCACCCGGATGCCCCCTTCGCCCTGGATGGGCTCTACAATGACCGCTGCCGTATCGGGGCCAATGGCAGCCTCGAGGGCCCCGGCATCGCCAAAGGGAACCACCGTCACGCCCGGCACCAGGGGCCGCGCCGGGAGCTGGTAGTGCTCCCTGGGCGTGACCGAAAGGGCCCCCATGGTCTTGCCGTGGTAGCCCCCCTGGGTGGTGATGAAGCCAGGCTTGCCCGTGTAGAAGCGGGCAAACTTGAGCGCAGCCTCCACCCCTTCGGTGCCGGAGTTGCCGAAGTACACCATGGAAAGCTCGCCAGGGGTGATCTCGGCCAGGCGGGCCGCCAGCCGAGTGGCAGGCTCGGAGACCAGCACCCGCACCGACATGGGCATCCGGTCGAGCTGCGCCTTGACCGCCGCCACCACCTTCGGATGCCGATGCCCCAGCGAAAGGGTGCCGTAAAGCCCCAGAAAGTCCAGGTAGCGCTTGCCCTCGGTGTCCCACACATACACGCCCTCGGCATGGGACTCCACTTTGTCCAGCCCGGTAAACCGCAAAAGCCCCGCCAGACCGGGGTTGATGTGCCGCTCGAACTGCTCGAAGATGGTCATGGTCGGGCTCGAGTTTATCACGCCTCGGGTAGCTCGAGGCGCTTAAAAGAAGTTCGGTTACAACCAAAAACCGGTTACCTCTCTCAGCTTGGGGGCTGCGGTGGAAAACCGTAGCGAACTTTCGTCTTTGCGTGGAATCCAGAGGTCGACGAAGCCATCCAGAGGAGGCTTCCCAGGCTACCGGCTGGGCAGGGCGCACTGGATGGCTTCGCATCCTTCGGAGGCTCGCAATGACCAGAAGACTTCCAGGATTCCTGCGAGAATGTGTGGATTATCTGACCGGGCAGTCATGGTTTTTTTCTACCCCGCAGTTGCTTCTTTTCCTGTTTGCGTCGCTTTTCTTCCTCATCGAGCAACACCACCGACCCCCCCGGTAAGCGGCCCTCCCGCAAGATGGCTTCGTAAACGAGGCGCTCGTCGTCGGTGAGTTCGGGGTCGGTACCCCGTTGCTCAATCACCAGTCGCATTGGAATGAGGTTCCAGGGACCGCCAATCCGGTCAGGCAGCCGCCCGTGCGTCCGCAGGTAGGGCACCACCCCCAGCCGGGCGTAGACCACCGCCGTCAGGCGAAGCTCTCGGTCGCTGATTAGCCGGGACAGCTCCTTCACCTTGTCCATACATCCCCAGGTTAGGGCCTGGGAATTTTCAGCTCGACGGACGCAGGTGTGCCGCCAGGGGGTCTGCAATGTTCTGCGGGATTCGCACCGCCTTGCCCCGTGCATCCTGACAAAGATGCCTTGTAAAACCCTCGGCCAGTAAGGTTTCACCCCGCCACACCCGGTACCGGTAGCGCAGGGTGCGAGAGGAAGCCTCTGAGAGCCAGGTCTCGACCTCGACCCGATCCCCGAAGCGGGCCGGGTTGCGGTAGGTCAGGCCAAGTTCAATGACCGCAAAAGCCAGTCCCTGGGCTTCGATCTGGGTGTAGGGCAGGCCGATCTGCTCGAGCCACTCCACCCGGGCGGCCTCGAGCCAGACCACATAGCTGCTGTGGTGCACCACGCCCATGGCATCGGTCTCGGCGTAGCGAACGGTGATGGGAAGGCGAACCGTCATAAGAGCCCCCTGGCCGTCAGGACGCGCTGTCGAGGCGCTCTACGGTAGCAACCAGCTCCGCCGAAACCTTCTCGATCAGTTCTGCTGGGCCTTCCACCATTACCCGCACCAGCGACTCGGTGCCCGAGGGCCGCACGTTGACCCGGCCCTGACCGGCCAGCTGGCTTTCGGCCTGCTGGATGGCTGCGTGAAGCTCGCTGTTTTTCATCAGGCTGTGCTTATCGCGTACCCGCACGTTTTTGAGGAGCTGGGGGTACATCGGCAGGGCCTCGTACCATTCGGCCAGGTCGCGCCCGGACTCGCGCATGGCCTTCAGGGTCAGGATAGCCGTGAGCATGCCGTCGCCGGTAGGGGCGTGGTCGAGGAACAGCACATGGCCGCTCTGCTCACCGCCCAGGGTGAGGGCCGAGGCTTTGAGCTTCTCGTAGACGTAGCGGTCGCCTACAGCGGTGCGGTAGAAGTTGATACCGGCTTCTCGCAGCTTGACCTCGAGGCCCATGTTGCTCATCAGGGTGCCCACCACCCCCGGCTCGCACCGAACCATGGCATTCAGGTACAACACGTGGTCGCCGTGGAACTCGCGCCCCCGGCGGTCTACCAGGATGGCCCGGTCACCGTCGCCATCGAAGGCCACCCCCACGTCGAAGCCCATCTCCACCACCTGCTGCCGCAAAAACTCCGGGTGGGTGGAGCCACAGCCCTTGTTGATGTTGCGCCCATCGGGGGTGTTGAACATCACAAAGACCTCGGCCCCCAACCGCTGAAACAGCCGATGCGCCAGGCGAAAAGTAGCCCCGTTGGCAGTATCGAGGGCGACCTTGAGCCCTTCCAGGCTACCGCCCTTGGAAGCCAGAAAGTCCAGATACATCCGCTCGGCCTCGCGGAAGTCGGAGACCGTACCGATGCCATCGGTCTTGAAGGCCCGGTCGAGCAGTCCCTCAATCTCGGCCTCGGCCTCGTCGGGCAGTTTGTCGCCAGCGGCGCTGAAGAACTTGATGCCGTTGTCCTGGTAGGGGTTGTGGCTGGCCGAGATCATCACCCCGGCGGTAGCCCCCAGCGCACGGGCCAGGTAGGCCACGCCGGGGGTCGGCAGCACGCCCAGGTGCTCCACCCGCACCCCCTGGGACATCAGCCCGGCAGCCAGGGCGGCCTCGAGCATATCGCAGGACTGGCGGGTATCCTTGCCCAGCAGAATCACCGGCCTCTTGACCGTGCTTTTGAAAAATGCACCGGCAGCCTGACCCAGCTTGAGTACAAATTCAGGCGTGAGCGGGGGCTCCCCCGCCACCCCCCGCACCCCATCGGTTCCAAAGTACTTCCGTTCCATCTCGCACAGTTTATACCCATACCCAAAGGTGTTGGGTTCACTTGTGAGAAGGGCTCCGGTCTGCCAGGGTTGAAACATGAAAAAAATTCTTGCTCTTTTGCTTCTGGGCAGCCTGGCCCTGGCACAGGGTCAGCCCCCGGCTGGCACCTCGCCGTTTTTGGACGTGCCGCCCTGCCACTGGGCCAGGGCCGCTGTGGAAGCCATCTCCCGCCCCGACCCCAACCAGCGCCCCCAGGCTTCGGCGCTCTTGGCCGAGAACGCCCTGCGACAGGTGTTCGAGGGCCTTAAATGTAACGACCCGGCCTGGAGCGAACGCTTCCTGCAAAACCCCACCCCCAGCTTTGGCCGCAGCGAAGCCAGCCTCCGTAACTTTGAGTTGAGTGGAGTACAAACGCAGGTCTCGGGCAACCAGGCAACCATCCGCTTCCGGCTTACCGCTGTACTGAACGGCACAACTCTGCAACGCAGCAGCACGGCCCGGCTGTTCTTTGCAGAGCAGGGCTGGAAGGTGGATTATGCCAGCCTGGCTACCCTGAATCTGCCGGTATTTCCACGCTAGCAAGTGGTGTGCTTAGGCCCATTTTTGGGTGCATTATCAACTCTCGACGATAAGCACAGTAGGAGTGGTTGGTAGGAGGTAGTTAGCCACCAACACCTGTCCCCTACCCCCTACACGCCACCTCCCAAAATTTTCAAGTAAAGACGGCATGATCCACCGGCTCGGCAGGCATTGCCCGAGCAACCCATTCCCGAAAAGACTGCAAACCGCGCTGGAACATCCGGGCCCGCTTCTCGGCTTTTTTACCTTTGCCAGTATCAGCAGGAACCAGCCCCCAGTTGGCGTTCATGGGCTGAAAGTTGTCGGGGTTGGCGCTCGAGAGGTAGCGCACCAGGCCGCCCAGCATGGTCTCTTCGGGGGGCAGCAGGGGTTCTTGGCCCAGGGCCAGTCGGGCGGCGTTAAGGCCCGCCAGGAAACCTGTTGCGGCGGACTCGAGGTAACCCTCCACCCCGCTCAGTACCCCGGCCACCAACAGATGGCGGCGCATTCGAAACTGTAAGGTGGGTTCGATCAGCCGGGGCGCGCACAGATAGGTATTGCGGTGCATCACGCCATAACGCACAATCTCGGCATTCTCCAGGCCCGGGATGCTTTGCACCACACTCTTCTGGTCGCCCCATTTGAGACCAGTCTGGAAGCCGACCAGGCTCCACATCTGACCCCGCCGATCCTCGGCGCGCAGTTGCACCACAGCATAGGGTTCCTGGCCGGTTCTGGGATCGGGCAAGCCCACCGGCTTCATGGGGCCAAAGCGGGGGGTATCGTAGCCTCGGCGGGCGATCTCTTCGATGGGCATGCAGCCTTCGAAGAACTCGAGCTTCTCCCAGTCGTGCGGCGTGTGTCGACGGGCCTGGGTCAGCACTTCGTAGAAGTGTCGGTACTGCTCTTCGTTCAGGGGGCAATTGAGGTAATCCGCGCTCTGACCATAGCGACCGGCGCGGTAGGCGACTTCCAGGTTGATGCTCTCGCCCAGCACCACCGGCGCAGCGGCGTCGTAGAAGCCCAGGAACTCGTCGCCCAGCAACGAGCGCAGGTGCTCGGCCAGGGCGTCAGAGGTCAGGGGGCCGGTAGCCAGTACGGTAACGCCGTCGGTGGGAATGCTTTGCAGCTCCTCTCGGATGACCTCAATCCGGGGATGGGCCTCGAGCAGCTCGGTTATCTCCTGCGAGAAACCTTCCCGCTCTACCGCCAGCGCACCCCCTGCGGGTACCCGGTGCCGATCCGCCGCGTGCATCACCAGGGAACCCGCCGCCCGCATCTCGGCTTGCAGGAGCCCTTTGGCGTTGGTCTCGCCCTCGCCGCCCAGGCTATTCGAGCAAACCAGCTCGGCAAAACGAGGGGTCTGGTGGGCCGGGGTCATGCGCGCAGGCCGCATCTCGTATAACCTGACCTGAACCCCCAGGCGGGCTGCAGTGTAGGCGGCCTCCACCCCCGACAAACCGGCTCCAATTACATGAACCCGCGTCATCTCTGAAGTGTATATCAGGCTTCATCTTACGTACACACTCTTGCGGCAAAATGTAAGCGTTCCAAAACCCGAGCCGACCTCTTTCCAACGTGTGCCGAAGCACAAAGGGAGGTAGTTATGCGTTTCAGGGAGGAGCTGGTACTCAACATTCAAGCACCCCGCGAGGCGGTCTGGGCCGCTTTTCAGGATTTCTCGAGCTGGCCTACCTGGGCCAAGGCCATCAAGGAAGTGAGCCGGGTAGGTTCGGCCTGGCGCTTCAAGGCTAGGGGTCAGCCCCCGGTAGACCTGGTTTGGGTGGCCGAGGCTACCGAGCGCAGGCCCCCGGAGTTTTTGGCCTTCCGCAGTGTGCCGGGTGTGCCCCACAACCTGGAAATTTCAGGCTGGCTGCGTCTGGACGAACTGCCGGACGGCACCACCCACCTCGAGCTTCTATTTGAGGGCCACCCTCACTACGACTCTCCTTTGCTGGACAAGGCTGCCGACTGGTATGCCAGCGTATTTGGCGAGCCCAACAAGCTGCTCAAGGTGACTTTTGAACAGTTCAAGGCCCACCTGGAGAAAACCCATCGAGCGCAAGGGCTATCCACCGCCCTGACCTGAATCCAGACTGCTCCAAAACGGGCGATATAGAATCCGCCAGCAATAGCGCTTGAGCCTCGGGGTCGTATCGGAGTACCGCACCACCCCATTTGCAGCGTTGCACAAATTCAGTCGCCTGTGCTGACGACTACTGTTCTGTCCAGGCTAGGGGACGCGAAAAACAGTAAACGTCTGCTTCTGGGGATTTCGTACCTGGCAGCTTTACACTCTCATCCCGTAAGATAGGGTCATGGACAGAAGAATTCGTGTGCTCATTGCCAAACCGGGCCTAGATGGCCACGACCGGGGGGCCAAGGTGGTAGCCAGGGCTCTGCGTGATGCCGGGATGGAGGTCATCTATACAGGCCTGCGACAAACCCCCGAGATGATCGTCTCGGCAGCCCTGCAAGAAGACGTGGACGCCATTGGCCTGTCGGTGCTCTCGGGCGCCCATATGCACTACTTCAGCGAGGTGCGAAGACTCCTCAAGGAGCAGGGCGCGGACGATATTTTGCTTTTCGGGGGTGGCATCATTCCCGATGAAGACGTACCCCACCTCAAAGAAATGGGCGTAGCTGGTGTTTTCGGCCCTGGTACCAGCACCCAGGACATCGTGGACTTCTTGAAGAAAGCCACCCCTGAGCGCTGGGCCACCCAGGGTTGAACCTATCCCTACAAACGACATTCTCTCGGAGAAGCCCTATGGCAAAGTCCACCAAGGTCAAAAAAACCGCTAGTAAAACCAAGTCGAAGTCCCAGCCCACGGCCTGGGTTAGGGTTCCGGAGGAGAGTGAACTCCCGGAGGAAGTGCGGGTTTTGTTCGGCAAGTTCCAGGAAAAAACGGGCTTTGTACCCAATGTCGCCCGCAACTTTGCCCTCACGCCGGAGCACTTCCTGCGCTGGTTCCGTTACTACGACTTCCTAATGCGCAACGAAGACCAGAGCCACCTGAGCCGCAAAGAACGGGAGATGATTGCGGTGGTGGTATCCTCAGCCAACGAGTGTGAGTACTGCCTGGCCTCGCACTCGGCCTATTTGCGCGAGATTACCGGCGACCCCGTGTTACCCGATGTCCTCGCCGCCAACTACCGCCGGGCCCACCTGACCCCCAGAGAACATGCGCTCCTGGAGTTCGCCCATCAGATCACGGTAGACTCCGCGGTGATGAGTTCTGCCGATGTGCAGATGCTGCGGGCTATCGGGCTTTCCGATGAGGCCATTTTTGAAGCGGCTCAGGTGGCCGCTATGTTCAACTTCACCAACCGCATCGCCAACGCCATGGGCTGGGTTCCTAACGAGGTGTACTACTATCAGCACCGTAGCAAAAAGTAGACTGTTCGTATGGAAGGTTTGAAGCCATTTGGTCTGTGGGCACTGATCGCAGTACTGGTGGGTGGGTTGGTTTATCTTGCCCAGTGGCAGGGTTGGGTTTCCAGCACTTTCCCTTTATGGGCGTTGGGTATGGTACTCATTCTGGCGCTGGGGTTTGCAAATCTTCTAGCAAGAGGGCCGAGGTAGCCTGATACCGAATTTACCTGGATGGTTATTCTTGAGTGGCTTTCCTGTACCCCTCATCCGGCGCACCCCAGATGCAGTAAGTGACGTCTCAGGCACTATTCTCCTCAACTGCTGGCGGGGTGTCGCCACCTTCTCCCGCAAGGGGAGAAGGGAAGCGCTCTAAATGTGAATGGGCTTGTCCCAGGTCGCCAGCGCCGCCTCCTTTAGCGCCTCTGCCAGCGTGGGGTGGGCATGGGAAGCCCGCGCTAGGTCTTCCGCGGAAGCATGGAAGGCCATGGCGACCGCCGCCTCGGCGATCAGGTCACCTGCTCTGGGACCGATGATGTGAACACCCAGAATCCGGTCGGTCTCGGCGTGGGCCAGAATTTTGACGAAGCCATCGGTGTCGTTCATGGCCCTGGCGCGGCCATTGGCAGTGAAGGGAAATGAACCCTTCTTGTAAGGGACTCCGGCGGCCTTGAGTTCCTCCTCGGTTTTACCCACCGAGGCGATTTCCGGGTGGGTGTAGACCACGTTGGGAATGGAGTTGTAGTCAACATGGCCATAACCCGTCACCATGTACTCCACCGCAGCATAACCTTCTTCCTCGGCTTTGTGGGCCAGCATGGGGCCCGCTATCACATCGCCAATGGCAAAGATGCTGGGTACGGCGGTCTGGTAATGGGCATTGACCGGGATGCGGCCTCGTTCATCGGTGGAAAGCCCCACGTTCTCCAAACCCAGTCCATCGGTGTTGGGCACCCGCCCGGTTGCCAGCAGTACCCGGTCGGCTACCAGGGATTCTCCACCTTCGTACTCCACAACACCTTTGCCGTCCCTGGCATAGGCCGCGGTCACCCGCACACCGGTGCGGATATCCAGGCCCTGTTTTTTGAAAACTTTCTCAGCGGCTTTGGCGATCTCGCTATCCATCCCCCCCAGAATGGTGGGGAGGTACTCCAGTACGGTGACCTTGGAGCCCAGGCGGTTCCAGACCGAGCCCAGCTCGAGGCCAATCACCCCACCCCCAATCACCACCAGGGTCTCGGGCACCTTGGGGTAGGCAATGGCCTGGTCGGAGGTACCCACAATGTCGTAGTCGAGCGCAACCCCCTTCAACGGAGCCACTTTGGAGCCGGTAGCAATCAGGATGCGTTCGGCCTCGAGCTCCTGCACGCCCTCCGGCCCCTCGACCACCACCTTGTGGGGTGCGACAATTTTGCCATGCCCCAGGTAACGGGTCACCTTATTTTTCTTGAAGAGATAGTCAATGCCGCTTGTATTGGCCTTGACCACCTTGTCCTTGTGGGCCATCAGGGCGGTCAGGTCAAGCTCGGCCTGGCCGATCTTAACCCCGATGATTTGGTTAAGCTTTGCTGCATGGATTTTCTCGCTGGCCTCGAGCAACGCCTTTGATGGAATACAACCCACCCGTAAGCAGGTGCCCCCAAGGGCCTGCTCCTTTTCGATGCAGGCCACATCCAGCCCAAGCTGGGCAGCTTTGATGGCTGCGACATAGCCGCCCGGCCCCGCTCCGATTACCACCAGTTGATGTTTTGGCATAACACCTCAGCTTGTTACGTAGCTAACCACCTTTTGCCGCCGGCCAAAGGTAAACCCGGCTTTTATCGTTTTCCCCTTTTCCTCTCCCCCCTGCGGGAAAGGGTGACGACACTGCCCTTTAGCTCGGTACTCACTAACGCTTCTGATGATGACCCGGTGTCGCCGGGTGAGGGGACTGTAGCCAAGTCCACATGATGCAAATGACAAGCGCCTGAGGGCATACTAGACTTCCAGAGCCAGTCGCACCGGGTTCTCAATCAGCTCCTTGACCCGCTTAAGGAAGGTCACGGCCTCGCGCCCGTCTACGATGCGGTGGTCGTAGGAGAGGGCCAGGTTCATCATGGGGCGGATCACCACGGTGCCGTTTTTGGCTACCGGGCGCTCGACTATGGCGTGCATACCCAGGATACCCACCTGCGGTGGGTTGATGATGGGCGTGGAGTTGAGCGAGCCATAAATGCCGCCGTTGGTAATGGTGAAGGTGCCTCCCATCAGCTCTTCGGGCTTGATTTTCTTGGCCCTCACCCGCTCGCCATAGTCGGCAATGATGGCCTCGATCTGGGCCATGCTGAGCAGGTCGGTGTTGCGAATAACCGGCACCACCAGCCCTTCGCCACCCCCTACAGCAATCCCGATGTCGTAATAACGGTGATAGACGATGTCGCTACCTCGAATTTCGGCATTCAGTTGCGGGATTTCTTGCAGGGCCTGGGTAACGGCCTTGACAAAGAAACTCATGAAGCCGAGCTTGACCCCGTATTTCTTTTGAAAGGCCTCACCGTATTCTTTCCGCAGCTCCATGACCATGCCCATGTCGGCCTCGTTGAAGGTAGTGAGCATGGCGGTGTTCTGTTTGGCGGAGAGCAGGCGCTCAGCAATGCGCCGGCGCAGGGGGGTCATGGGCACCACTTCGTCGCGTCGCTCACCTTTGGCCACCACCGGCGTGGGGGGGCTCGAGGGCAGGGGCGTGGGAGGCGGCGCTACCGGGGCAGCAGGGGCCGTAACCGCCCGCTGCACATCTTCTTTCAGTACCCGTCCTCCGGGGCCGGTTCCGGGCAGGCTTGCCGCCTGAATGCCGGCCTGGGTGGCCAGGCGCTCGGCAGACGGCATCACCTTAGCTTCGGTCACCGCAGCAGCAGGCTGGCTGGGCGCCGGGGCAGGGGCAGGCTGGGCAGGTGGGCTGCTTACAGTAACAGCCCCTTCCTCCAATAACGCCACCACATCCCCCACTTTGGCCTGTCCACTGGGGATGAGAATTTTAGTCAAACGGCCCTGGACGGGCGAGGGTAGCTCCAGGGTGGCCTTGTCGGTCACCAGTTCAACCAGGGGCTCGTCTGCCCCCACCACTTCGCCCTCCTTCTTGAGCCACTGTCCAATTTCAACTTCGGTGATGGATTCTCCCACTGCTGGAATTTTGAGTTCCAAGGCCATGTTGCCTCCCGTTCAGGGGTGCCGCAGCACCTTAACCTGTACAACTTTACTTCAAATGAGGGCCCAGCGCTCCGGGTGCAGGATAGCGGTAAGAGGGAATTCTCCTTTACACGCGCTGAACCTGAAACCCTTTTTCGATCTCGCTTGATGGCGCTTGATTTCGAGGCCCAGAACCCCTTTTGCCAGATTCAAAAAGGCAGTTGAGATAATCAAAAAGTTCTTTAGCTGCCATTTTTGAATCCCAGAACACTCCCGTTGGCCGGGTTGATAAGTCACCGTTCGGTCACGAACCAACCGGACTGGTACTACAACCCGAGGGCTGCCGATACGATTGCCTTCTGCTCCTTGTCGTGCACTTTCTTGGAGCCCACCGCCGGGCTGCTGGACTCTGGACGGGCCACCACACCCAAGGGGTGGCCAAACATCCGGTCGCCAAAGCGGGCCCGAATGAACCACCAGGCCCCCATATTGGCGGGTTCCTCCTGCGTCCAGATGACCTCGGTTTTGGCCGAGTAGAGCGCCAGGGCGGCCTCGAGCTCCTTCATCGGGAAAGGATAAAGCTGTTCAAGGCGGATGAGGGCCACGTCATCCTTGCCTGCGGCCCGCCGGGCGGCCTCGAGGTCGTAGTAAACCTTGCCCGAGCAGAGCACCACCCGCTTGATTTTAGGGCTGGGGTTCCCGGAAAGCACCCGCTGGAAGCGGCCTTGCGAGAGCTCCTCGAGCCTCGATACCGCGTCCGGGTTGCGCAGCAGGCTCTTGGGGGTCATGACGATCAGGGGCTTG
Organism: Meiothermus sp. CFH 77666; assembly: GCF_017497985.1. Lineage (NCBI taxonomy): Bacteria > Thermotogati > Deinococcota > Deinococci > Thermales > Thermaceae > Meiothermus > Meiothermus sp. CFH 77666. The sequence goes on along the minus strand of NZ_JAGDFV010000001.1, from coordinate 177,721 downwards.
CGCCAGGGGCGCACCACCTGGCGGCGCAGCAGGTGGAAGTACTGTGCAGGGGTGGTGGGGTAGGCCACCTGCATGTTGTCGTTGGAGCAGAGCTGGAGGAAGCGCTCGAGGCGGGCGCTGCTGTGTTCAGGGCCACCCCCCTCCATGCCGTGCGGAAGCAGCATCACAATGCCCGACAAGCGGCTCCACTTGGCTTCCGCCGAGGCTATGAACTGGTCAATAATCACCTGGGCCGTATTCACAAAATCGCCATACTGCGCCTCCCAGCCCACCAGCGCCTCGGGCATGTCCAGGCTGTAGCCGTACTCGAACCCCAGCACGCCCGCCTCGGATAGCGCAGAGTTGTAAAGCTCCACCGGCGCCTGACCCTCGGCCAGGTGGTTGGCAGGGATATATCTCTCGCCCGTAATATGGTCGGTATAACCCCCATGACGCTGGGTAAAGGTGCCGCGAATCACGTCCTGACCGGAGATTCGAACCGGATGACCCTCCACCGCCAGCGAGGCAAAAGCCAGCATCTCGGCAGAGGCCCAGTCCAGAGGCCGCTTGTTCTGGCCCATCTCGCGCCGACCCTCCACAAACTTGGTGAGCTTGGGGTGCAGGTTGAACCCCTCAGGCAGGCGGGTCAGGCTTTCCATCAGGGCCGAGAGCTTTTCCATGGGAACTCCGGTTTCGGGGTCGGGCACCCCTTCTTCGGGGCCGCCCAAATAACCCTTCCACACCCCGCCGCCTGCAGGAGGGCGGGTGGGGGTAGGTTCACGGCGAGCCCCCGAAAAGGCGGCCTCGAGGGTGTCCTGGTACTGCTTCGCCAATAGGTTGCAAGCGTCCTTGGTGCAGATGCCCTCCGCTTCCAACTTGGCCTGGTAGCTCAGGTACAGGGGCTTCTTGGCCGCAATGCGGCGGTACATGTCGGGCTGGGTGAAGCTGGGCTCATCGGTCTCGTTGTGGCCGCGTTTGCGGTAGCCAATCAGGTCAATGAACACATCGCGCTTAAAGGTCTTGCGGAACTCCATGGCCAGCTCCACCACCCCCACCAGCGCCTCAGGGTCTTCGGCGTTGACGTGGAAGATGGGGGACTCGAGCATCTTGGCAATCTCGGTGGAGTAGCGCCCCGCCGTGTATTCGTGCGGCTCGGTGGTGAAGCCCACCTGGTTGTTCAGGATGATATGCACCGCACCCCCTACGGTGTAGGCCGGAATCCCCGAGATGTTCAGGGTTTCTTGCACAATGCCCTCGCCTATGAAGGCGGCATCTCCGTGAACCAGTAGCAACATACCCTTTTCGCGCTTGCGATCCCCAAAGCGGTCTTGCTTGGCGCGGGTGCGTCCCATCGCCACCGGCGCAACGAACTCGAGGTGCGAGGGGTTGAAGTTCAGGGAAAGGTGTACGTTACCGTAGGCGGTTGGCAGGTCGTTGGAGTAGCCCAGGTGGTACTTCACGTCGCCGTGGTAGCCTTCGGGGAAGTGCTCCTCAAACTCCAGGAAAATGTCCCGCAGGGGCTTTCTAACCACATTGGCCAGCACGTTCAGGCGGCCCCGGTGGGCCATCCCCATCACCACCTCTATCACCCCATGCTTGGCCGCGTTCTCGAGGGTCAGATCTAGCAGGGGAATCAGGGATTCGGTGCCTTCCAGGCTAAAGGTCTTAGCCCCCAGGTATTTCTTTTGCAAGAACTCCTCGAACAGCGTGGCTTGCATGAGCCGCTCGTGGATTTTTCGTTTCTGCTCCGGTGTGGGCCGGGCAAACCCTGCGGCCAGACGCGCCTCAATCCAGTTACGCACCGCCGGGTCGTCCAGGTGGCCGTACTCGATACCCACTGTACCGCCGTAGCGAGCTTTGTACTGCTCGAGCACAGCCCGCAACGTAGGCGCACCCAGCTCCGCCGGCACAGGACGATCCAGATCAGCTTCGCTCAGGCCGAAAAAGCTGGGATCCAGTTCAGGTGGGGTACGGCGTTCGCGTTCCAGGGGGTCAATTCGCGCTACCAGATGACCACGTTCCCGGTAAGTACGCAAGAAGCGAACCGCCCGCAAGAAAAACGAAGCCAGTTCAGAGACTGAGGCCTCGTTCAAAGGTTCTCGTTGCATCAGCGCACCGTTGCCACCTGCTGGCTCAGCCTGAACAGCCTTGAAGTAGCTAGACCACTCCGGCGGCACGGATGAAGGGTTTTGCTCGTACTCGCGGTAGAGCGCCTCTAAAAAAGCCAGGTTTGAACTGTCTACTGTGTGTTCCATACTCACAGGTTTACAGTCTACAAGGTTTATTGCAGACAAAACGTGTCAAGAAGCTATGAGAAAGCAGGAAGTACCTTTTCACGCCCTTGTTGCGCAACATGCGTCTATGCCCAGACGCAACGCAGACAAGCATGTCTCACCCCGGTGAGGCACGCCTGCTTGTCCCTTCTCGTTTTCGTGGGCTGCCACGTCTGTGAAGAGTGCGATTATCTTTGAAGGGCTTAGGGTTATCTGTCCAATGAAGTACTGCTGCCTACTCGTACTAGGCAAGGGTATCGATCTGCGCTGCCGCCTCGAGGTCGAGCCGGGTGACCCCACCCGCCGAGTGGGTCACGTAGGCTACCCTAACCTTACCCCACATGATTTCCAGGCTGTCTGGATGGTGATCGGCTTTTTCAGCGTACAACGCCACTTTCACTGCAAAGGCCACACCCTCTGCATAAGAGTCAAAGGTGAAGGTTTTCTCAAGCCTGCCCTCCACCAAGACCCACCCAGGCAGATCCTCCAGAGCACTCCGAATGGCCACTTCGTCCAGTTTGGTCACCATAAAACCCCCTCCTTAGCTTGCCAATCCCAGTTACCCTTGGAGCATCGCCTCCATTTTGCGTTTGCAAGACCGTAAAAAAGTGTGCTATACTCCCCGTTGGCGCTTTTTTTGGGTGATTTCCCCGATCTGCCCAAACAAAAGCAAATCAAAGTCTGCAACAGCGTTGGTAGGCGCTGGCGCAAAATGGAGAAAGCAGTGTTCAAGACGTTTGTTCCTGAACCAAAAGAGCCCGGTTGGGTTCTGATTGACGCCGAAGGGCAGCCCATTGGACGGGTAGCCTCCAAGATTGCAGCGGTCTTGCGCGGCAAGCACAAGCCCGACTTTACCCCCAACATGGCCACGGGCGATTGTGTGGTGGTCATCAATGCCGACAAGGTGGTTCTGAAGGGCTCCAAGCCCCGCACCAAGGTTTATACCCGCTACTCTGGCTACCCCGGTGGCCTCAAGCGCACCGTAGGTGCGGTGATGCTGGCCGAAAAGCCGGTCAAGGCCGTGGAGCATGCGGTCAAGGGTATGCTTCCCAAAGGCACCCTGGGCAACATCATGTTCCGCCGTCTAAAGGTCTATGCTGGTGCAAGCCATCCCCATGCGGCCCAGAAACCCGTCAAGATGGAGGTCAAGTAATGGAACAGTATTACGGCACGGGCCGTCGTAAAACCAGTGTGGCACGGGTTTTTTTACGCCCCGGCAGTGGCAAGGTTGAGGTCAATGGAGTGGCTTTTGCCGACTACTTCGGCGGCCTGGTCAAGGCGGTGTCGGCCTTGGAACCCCTGCGCCGGGTAGATGTCAGCAACCGCTTCGATGCCTACATTACCGTCAAAGGCGGCGGCAAAGCCGGACAGGTAGACGCCATTCAGCTCGGCATTGCCCGCGCCCTGGTCAACTACAACAGCGACCTGCGCGCCAAGCTCAAGCCTGCAGGGCTGCTGTCGCGCGACCCCCGCGAAGTCGAGCGCAAAAAGTACGGCAAGCACAAAGCCCGCCGTGCGCCACAGTACAGCAAGCGCTAGGCATCACTCCTACGCACCCCCACCCGAGCGGTGGGGGCTTTTTTTCGTCTAATCGGAGACGTAATCTGGGGTATGAACAAAGCCGAGCTAAAGCGAATGGTGGATGCAAACGACTGGCTCTGGGAAAAGTGGTGGCCTGCCTTGCAGGAGTTACCCCCCGAGCAGGCCCGTCAAGAGGTCGGGGGCTCTTTCCCCAGCATTTTGGCGACCACGGCCCACATGGTCGGGGCCGAAACGGTCTGGCTCGAGCGGCTTCTGGGCAACCCAGCGGCCAGCTTTCCGGCTAGCCCGACAGACATTATGGGCTTGTACGAGTTCTGGCGACGGCTGGCATCCAGAAGACAGGACTGGCTCACCACCGCCGACCCCGAGGCCAGGGTTACCTATCACTTCACCGGCGGAACCGCCACTAATACCGTCACCGAGATAGTCCTGCACTTTACCAGTCACGCCCACTTCCACCGAGGCCAGCTGGCCGGCCAGTTTAGAATGCTGGGTCTAAAGCCCCCTTCGGCACATTGGATCGGGTTTTTCAGGCTTTGAAATTTTCCTCGCTAGGCATCAGATTCTTCCGATTCACTCTCCACCTCAGCTTCCTCGGGGTTCCTCTTCATGACCTCGCGCAGCACAGTGGTAGCGTAAGCCCCTTTGGGCAGAAAAAAACTGATCCAGAGGCCCTCGGCAGTCTCCTCCACACGGGATTCCATCAGGGGAAAGCGAATCAGGCGGCGATCCCCGCGGCGCGTAGCAAAATGGTGGCGTTCCAGCGCATACCTCTGCAAAATCTGATCCTCGAGGGCACGGGCCGGCCCCTCGGCCTCGCGGTATTTTTTGCCGTACAGAGCGCCCGTAGCGCTGATTTCAAAGCGCAATGCCCGTGGGTTTTCCAGGGCCGCATCCTCCACCACAAACTCCCCACCGGTACCGTGTTTTTTGGCCACGTCCCCTTCAATCACCTGACCAAAAAGCCCCATTTCCAAGCGCAGGGCCAGCCAGTCGTTGAATAGGAGGCTTTGCAGGCTCGAGAGCAGAAATTTTTTGAGCCAGGAGGGGGCGTGTGTCTTACCTTGCTTGACCAGCTCGTAGCCCTTGAGGGGGTTCATGCCGCCAATCCCAAAGCGTTGGGGGCCATAGTAGTTGGGCACTCCCTGGCGCTCGAGCGCCCGCAGAATGGCCTCGACTCGCATTTTTGCAGATGCAGACTCACTCCCGTGCTCTAGCCCGGCTTGCTGTGAACCTCGTCGAATCAGGATGCGAAAGTGGTTGCCCCGCAGGTGTCCCACCCGCAGCTTGTGGGGGTGCAGGCCCCAATCCAGCACCCGCACCCCCTCCAGCTCGGCCAGGCGTTCCAGGCGCTCCTGGTAGCGGGCTGGAATACTAAACCACTGCTGGGTCAGGGCGTGCTTGTCCTTCAGACCCGCCACCCCGATGTGGGCCTCGTTGATATGCAGCCGGTCGCGCATAAACTCAAATACCGCCCGGGTAGTCAGGCCTTCTTTTTCTATCAACACCAACAGATGCTCACCCTGGCCCAGAGGGCTATAGGCGGGCACCTCAAAAACCTGAAAATCCCTGGGCTGGCGGCGAATCACCCCGTCCAGCCCAGGCAAATCCGGGGTGAGATAGGGATAGGCATTGAAATCAAAGCGGAGATTGGGAAAAGAAGCCATACCCGATAGCATATAGGGGTGGATACCAGTCAGCTAGAAGCCCAGTTTGCCACCCATCTGACCCGCATGGTGCCGGAGGGCAGCCTGGTAGCGGCGGTATCGGGAGGCGGCGACTCGGTCGCCTTGTTGCTGCTGCTAACCTCAACCCCTCGCAAGGTGGTGGTAGCCCATCTCGATCACGCCCTGCGCGAAGGTTCTGCAGCAGATGCCCTGTGGGTACAGTCGCTGGCCGAACGACTGGGGTATGCCTTCGAATCGGAAAGGCTCGAGGTTGCCCGAATTGCGGGCGAGCGCGGGGAAAACCTGGAGGCCACCGCACGGGAGTTGCGCTATGGTTTTCTGGCCAAGGTAGCCAAAAAGCACGGCGCTCAGGCCATCCTGACCGCCCATACCGAGGACGACCAGGCCGAAACGGTACTGTTACAGCTATTGCAGGGCACGGGTCGGGGCCTGGGGATGCGACCCAAACGGGGCAAGGTGGTGCGCCCGCTGCTCGAAATCAGCCGCAGCACGCTGCGGGCCTATCTTCGGAGCAAAAATCAGGACTGGCTCGAGGACATCACCAACGCTGACACCTCGATGGACCGCAATTTTCTGCGCCATGAGATTTTTCCCAGGCTTAAAGATCGCTTTCCCCAAACCAACGCCTCTCTCGCCCGTTTTGCCGCCATCTCGCAGGTAGACGACGAGGCCCTTGACCCGCTGGCCGGACAACTATTGCTGCGGGACGGGCGCTGGCCCTGTCCGGCCTATCGCATTGCCCCGCTCTTGCAGGCGCCGGCAGGGCTGCGGCGCCGAGCTTTGCGGCAGATGCTCGAGCAGATCGGGCTTCGACCCGAAGCCAACTGGATTACCCAGCTCGAGCGAGCCTTGCAGGGCGAGTCCTTCACTCTACCCGAAGGCTGGCAGGTGCGCCGCCGCGACGGCACCCTGTTCCTGATTCCGCCCATCGTGGATGCCTTTCCCCCCTGGCGGGGCTCGAGGCTTCCCAAGCCGGGCGACCAGATTGACCTGCCGGAAGGCCGGGTTCGGCTGGTGGATTTTTTCACCGAACACAGCGTTCCACCCGAGCTCAAGCAGGTCTGGCCGGTACGAGCGGTTGGCGACACCGTACAGGAAGTCTGGAACCTCTGGCCCGAGTCGGACGACCTCGAGCACATGCGCACGGCCCTCGAGCAAGCTCGGCTGGCCTTGGGCAGTGGCGAAGTACCCATTGGAGCGGTGGTGGTCTGGGACGGCACAGAGCTGGCCACCGCCCACAACGAGGTGGAGCGCATCCAAGACGCCACCGCCCACGCCGAGCTACTGGCCCTACAAAGAGCCCTGCTCAAAAAGCAAGCCAAGGTGCTGCCAGGAGCCACCGTCTATGTCACCTTAGAGCCCTGCCCCATGTGCTTCGGCGCTCTGATGGAGGCCCAGGTGAAGCGGGTGGTATATGCCGTAGAAAACCTCAAGGCAGGGGCCGTAACAGTCCATCGCCTGAAACCACCCTTCGACTGGGAAGGCGGCTGGCTCGAACGCGAGTCAGCCAAGCTTCTGAGGGGCTTTTTTGCACATAAACGTGCTTCTCAGTAAATCTGTGCATTAACCAAAATGCACGGTTTACAAGACCCCCTCCGCGCAAACCCGTGACTTTGCGACCAAGTTGTGCTAAAGTTTCTATTCGGCTCTGCCGGGCCTGTCGGATTTACCCGAACGGAGGGGTGCCGGAGTGGTTGAACGGGCCGGTCTCGAAAACCGGTATAGGGGGTTCCCCCTATCGAGGGTTCGAATCCCTCCTCCTCCGCCAGAAACACCGGAGTCAGGCCATAGATACAGGGTCAGGGCTAAGGGGACAGGTGGCAAACAACCCCTACCTGTTGTCAGACCACTTTTTTGCAAGCATCACCCTTCATCAGGCCGCCTGGGTTCACCCGAAAAGCAATGGATACGGTTCTGCGCGAAGTCACCCCCGAAGAAGTACGCATCCTCCTCGAGCAGCTAGGTGCTAGCGCCGAACAGATCAAGGAAAACCTGTTCAGCCTGGAGTTTCCCAGTGGTTTGCGCGGGCATCTCATCACCTACGGCGAGCCACATGTGACAAGCTTGCAATTGCGGGCCGGGTTTTCGGGTTTTGACCGGGTAGAACCCCGCCACCTGCTCAACTGGAATCGCCGCTACCGCTTTACCAAGTCTTACCTCGATGCCGATAACGATCCGGTCATCGAGAGCGACCTGCGCCTCGAGGGGGTCACCCCCGAGGCCATCCACGCCTTTATTCGTGATTTCAGCGACCAGGTCACGCTTTTTTTCTCCTACATGCGCATGATTGATGCTGGCTTAATAGAGTAGATTGCTTTTCTCGAATTCTTTCGGAGTCATCCAAGGTAAAAAACTTTGTCCTGGACAGAACAGTGGCCGGCTTGAATAGCCAGCGCTAGGCTGTGTTTCTAACCCAACCAGAACCCATACCGCCCACCCAGAAGCCCGCGCTTTGTAAGCGCTTGCCTGACAGCCGCCAAGCCATTTTCCAGGGCTTTTTGAAAGTTGGGTTGGCCTAGCAGGTAAATCAGGCTTACCAGCTCCCCCACAACGGTAAAACCGCGTACCTGCTTTTCTGTGGCCCATAGCTTTTGCGCCAGACGTTCGGAATACTGCCAGGGCGCCTTCAGGTAGTGCTCGGGGCCGTGCCAGGGTTTGAGCTGGCTTTGGTAGGCAGCCCGCTCCTTGCCTCGGAGCTCGGGCACTGCGCCAGGTGCGCAGTAACGGGCGGACAGGTTGGTCAGTACCCCCCGGCAAGCCAGGGGGCGCTGGGGATGCACCGAGCAGGCCCCCTCCGGCGTGAGCAGCGGACAGGGGTTGGCCTCCAGGAAGTACCGGGTGGGAAAATCGGGTCTATGTTTTTGCTGTGCTATGCGGGTAAGCCTTTTGGGGCCCTCGGCCTCGAGGCGGACGAGCACTTGTGGTTGATGGGCCTCGAGCTGTTCGCGCAGATAAGCGGCCTCGGCCAACCCCACCACCACCCAGGCAAAGCAACACGCAAAACAGCCCTGGCGGCAGCTTACTTTCAGGCCGTGCTGAGCCAGATAGCCTTCGGTCTGAGTGTCCAGCTTCTGGTGCGCTCGAGCCACCGCCTGCCGCAAGTCCGGGTTCATAACTTCCATGATACGCATGCCAGGTATCTCCACACCCAAGAGGAGAATGTCGTCTGGGACGAGGTTGATTGGTTGCTTACAGGTAAGCAAACCTGTAATGGTACAATCACTTCCTGATTATGAATGTCCTCGGTCGAATCACCGCCATGCCCACCCTGCCTGAGCCCCTGAAGGGACTGCGCGAAGTGGCCTACAATCTCTGGTGGAGCTGGAACCCGGAGGCCCTACATCTCTTTGAACAAATTAATCCTTCGCAGTGGAAGCGCTTCCGGTCGAACCCGGTGCGAGCCTTGTTGGAAGCCGAACCCGAGCGGCTGCAGGCCCTGGCAGAGAATGCGGGTTATGTGGGCGCGGTAGAAGCCACCGTCGCTAACTTCCGCCATTACCTGCAAACCCGCCCCCAAAAACCCCCGCGCATTGCCTATTTCTCGATGGAGTATGGTTTCCACGAGTCGCTACCCATCTACTCGGGCGGCCTGGGCATTCTGGCCGGCGACCACGTGAAGTCGGCTTCAGATCTGGGGCTTAGCCTGACCGGAATTGGCATGTTCTACCACGAGGGCTATTTCCGCCAGCAGCTCACCCCCGAGGGCCAGCAGCGTGAAGTCTACGAAGATTTGCTGCCCGAGGAGCTGCCATTGCAGGTAGTGACCAGAGACGGCAGGCCCCTCAAGGTGGGGGTTGAGTTTCCCGGACGCACGGTTTACATCATGGCCTACAAGGCCCAGGTGGGCACCGTTCCGGTCTACCTAATGAGCACCAACCTGCCGGAAAACCGCCCCGAAGACCGCGCCCTAACTGCCCGTCTGTATGCGCCTGGACAGGAAATCCGCATCGAGCAGGAACTCATTCTGGGGGTGGGTGGGGTTCGCCTGATCAGGGCGCTGGGCTTGGAGCCCGAAGTCTGGCACATGAACGAGGGCCACGCGGCGTTCCTGGGCCTGGAGCGTATGCGCGAGATGGTGGCCGCCGGGCGCTCTTTCAGCGAAGCGCTGGAAGCCACGGCAGCAGGGGCTCTCTTCACCACCCATACCCCGGTACCTGCCGGACACGACACCTTTCCGCTGGATCTGGTGGAACGCTACCTGGATGGCTGGTGGAACAAGCTGGGCATCAGTAAAGAGGAGTTCATTGCCCTGGGGCGCGAGGAAAAAAGCTATGGCCCGGTTTTCAGCATGTCCAACCTGGCCCTGCACACCTCCCGCGCTGCCGGGGGGGTTTCGGCCCTGCACGGCGAAGTCTCCCGCGAGATGTTCCAGCATCTGTGGAAGGGCCTCGAGCCGGAGGAAGTCCCTATCGGGCATATTACCAACGGCATCCATACTTTCACCTTCCTACATCCCGAGATGCACAGCCTCTACGAGCGCACTTTCCCTAAAACCTGGATCGAGCAGTTGCACGACCCCAGCCAGTGGACCGTGGATCGGCTCGAGGAGGACGAACTCTGGCGCATCCGCAACAAACTGCGGGCCAGCCTGATTGAGGAGGTGCGGGAGCGGTTATTCGAGCAGCGCCGCCGCAATGGCGACCTACCGGCCAGCCTACGGGCTGCCGAGAAAGTGCTAGACCCCACCGTGCTTACCATCGGGTTTGCCCGCCGTTTTGCCACCTACAAGCGGGCCATCCTTATGTTTACCGACCCCGAGCGGTTGGTCTCCATTCTGAACGGCCCCCTGCCGGTGCAGTTTGTCTTTGCCGGGAAGGCCCACCCCAAGGATGAACCCGGCAAGGAGTTCATCAAGAAGCTGGCCGAGAAAATCAAGGCCCTGGGGCTGGAAGACAAAATGATTTTGCTCGAGAACTACGACATGAGCCTGGCCCGCAGCCTGGTACAGGGGGTGGACGTCTGGCTCAATACCCCCCGCCGCCCCATGGAAGCCTCGGGCACCTCGGGCATGAAAGCCGCCCTCAATGGTGCCCTGAACTTCTCCATTCTGGACGGCTGGTGGGCCGAGGCCTTCAACACCACCAACGGCTGGGCCATCGGCGACGAGCGTACCTACGCCACCGAAGAGGCCCAGGATCACGCCGATGCCCAGAGCTTCTACGACACACTGCAGTACGAGGTGATTCCGCTGTTTTACGCTCGAGGGGCCGTTGGCACGCCCAGCGGCTGGTTGGCTATGGTGCGCGACAGCATCCGCACCTGTGGCCCCACCTACTCCGCCCAGCGCATGGTGGATGAGTACCACCGCAAGTTCTACACGCCCCTGGCGAAGCGGGCGGCCCACCTGATGGAGCGGAATGCTGCTGCCCTCAAGGAGGTGGCGGGCTGGAAAACCCTGGTGAAGGGAGCCTGGAACAATGTAAAGGTCTGGGTGGAAGCGCCCCACCCCACGGCCAACCAACCCTTGCAGTTGCGGGCCTTTGTGCAAGCCTATGGCATTCCCACCGAGACCTTGAAGGTTGAGCTGGTAGTCCGCCGCAGCAGCGGCGACCTGGAAGTGGTCGCGCTGAAGCCCAGCGGCCAGGAGCGCGATGCCCTCCTGTACACCGGCAGCTACACCCCGGCCCGGCCTGGCAGTTATGTGTACGGGGTTCGGGTCGTGGCAGCGCACCCCGAGCTTTCCAGCCCCCGTGAGGTAGCCTTCGTGAAGTGGGCCGGAACCGTGGTTGAGGAGCCGGTGAAGGTGTAGTTGTCCCAAACAAAAGCCCACCCTTTGGTGGGCTTTTTTTCTCATATATTTTACGTAATAACGTAATAGCATATTTTTGTGAACCTAGAGGCCCGCTTGAGTCAGATCGAAGCCCGCTTGGCCGCCCTGGAACTAGCCTCGAGAACGCCATCTAACCCATCCGAAGGCGCCTTCTGGGCGCTGGATTACTTACGCCAGACCGCCAGACCGGGCGGCGAGGTGGTGTTTGCGGGACATGCCGAGGTGGCTTCCGGCACCTGGGGGTGGCAATGGGGGCTGCCGGTGGGATCCCTGCTTAGTGTTCCGTGGGCGGAAGTGGCTCCGAGCCTCGCAGCCTTGGCCCACCCTTTGCGCCTGGAGATTCTTCGGGCTGTTCTCAACGGGAAAAGCAGCTCACAAGACCTGCAACACCTGGTAGAAGTTGGCACCACCGGACAGCTTTACCATCATCTAAAAGAGTTGCAAAGCGGAGGATGGCTGAAAGCAGGCAAGCGCGGCAGCTACACCGTGCCCCCGGAGCGAGTCATCCCTTTGCTGGTAATCCTGAGCGCAGCCGGGGGCGAGGCTCTGGCAGCCCAGGTAAAAGAATAAGGAGGTAGCGATGAAACGCTGGATGGCAATAGGAACCCTGCTGCTGGGGCTGGCGCTGTCCCAGGTTACCCTGACCCCAAAGGCGGCCCTCGAGCGCCTCTTCACCCAGCAACCCCCCAGGGCCGAGTGGTTCGCCCCGGTCTTCTTGCAACAGGTGTCGGTGGCCCAGGTCGAGGCCATCCTGGCCCAGCTTTCCGCCAGTCTTGGCAGATACCAGGGGGTAGAACCGGACGGCCCCAACTTCCGGGTGAACTTTGAGCGCGGTGTGGTACCCGCACAAATTTCGCTTGACGCCCAGGGTCGCATCCAGGGGCTTTTCTTCCGCCCACCCCAACCCAGGGGCGGTTTTACGTTAGAGCAGCTGCTGGCCGAGTACCGCAAGCTGCCCGGACAGGTCAGTGTGTTGGTGCTCGAGGGCAGCCAGGAACGTTTCAATCTGAACGCAGATGCCGTACTGGCAGTGGGTTCGACCTTCAAACTGGCGGTGCTGGAAGCCCTGCGTCAGCAGATTGAGGCCGGGCAGCGCCGCTGGAGCGACACTGTACCGCTGCGGCCGGAGTGGAAAAGCCTGCCCAGCGGCACCCTGCAAAACCTGCCCGACGGCACTCCTTTGAGCCTCGAGCAGTACGCCACCCAGATGATCTCCATCTCCGACAACACCGCCACCGACGCCCTGATCGCTACCCTGGGGCGGGCCGAGGTGGAAAAACTCTCCCCCCGCAACCGGCCCTTCCTGACCACCCGCGAGGCCTTTGTGCTCAAGAACCCGCAAAACCGGGAATGGCTCCTGCGCTACCGGGCCAACCCCGCTGCAAGGGCCGCGCTGCTGCCCCAACTGGCCAACCTCCCCCTGCCCGATGTCAGTGTTTTTGCGGGAGGGCCGGTGGCCATAGATGTGGAGTGGTTCTTCAGCACCCGCGAACTGTGTGCACTCATGGGCAAGGTGCAGGCTTTGCCCCTGATGTCGCTCAACCCGGGCCTCGCCAACCCTGCCGACTGGCAGCGCGTGGCCTATAAGGGCGGCTCGGAGCCGGGCGTACTCAACCTGACCACCTGGCTCACTGCCCGGGACGGAAAACAGTACTGCGTCTCGGCCACCTGGAACAACCCGCAGGCGCGGCTCGACGAAAACCAGTTCTTTCTGCTCTACACCAGCCTTTTGAATACCTTGAAGTAGACTGACCCCATGCGTGTGCTGCCCTTTCGTTTTGAAGAAAACACCTTCTGGCTCCTGGATCAGCGCAAGCTCCCCTTTCAAGAGGTCTGGGTACCTTGCAAGAGCGCCCGGGAAACTGCCCAGGCCATCAAGGAAATGGTGGTGCGCGGGGCTCCGGCCATTGGGGTCACGGCGGCCTACGGGATGGTGCTGGCCCATCTGTCGGGTGAAGCCCTCGCCGAGGCCGACGCCGTACTGCGCCAGAGCCGCCCCACCGCGGTCAATCTGTTTTACGCCCTGGATCGAATGAAGCCCTACTGGGGCAGCCTGGAAGCCTCGCTAACGGAAGCCCGGGCCATCTGGGCTGAGGTAGAGGAAACCGAGCGGGCCATCAGCCAGCATGGGGCCCGGGTGCTCAAAGGCCAGGTGCTCACCCACTGCAACACCGGGCCGCTGGCCACCGGCGGGTACGGCACCGCGCTCGGTGCCATTATCGAGGCTCATCGTCAGGGCCGGGTAAGCCATGTCTGGGTGGACGAGACCCGCCCCTATCTGCAAGGGGCCCGCCTGACCGCCTACGAGCTGCAAAAAGCGGGGGTGCCCGCCACCCTGATCAGCGATAACATGGCCGCCTACATGATGGCCCAGGGCCAGGTGGATGCAGTAATCCTCGGCACCGACCGCATGGCCCTGAACGGCGACTTTGCCAACAAGATTGGCACCTACGGTCTGGCCATTCTGGCCCAGTACCACGGAATCCCCTTCTACCCGGCCTTGCCGCTCTCCTCGGTAGACCCCAGGTTGGAAAGCGGCGCTCAAATTCCCATCGAGCAGCGCTCGGCCCAGGAGGTCACGGTCATCCGGGGGCAGCCCATCGCGCCCGAGGGCTTTCCAGCCGCCCATCCGGGCTTTGACGTGACCCCCCATCACCTGATTACCGGCATTGTGACCGAGAAAGGCGTGCTCTACCCCCCTTTCGACGAATCGCTGCGGGCAGCACTGGGCATCGGGTGAAGCATGGCCGTTATGTAGGGTATATGGGGTGAAGCATGGCCTCGCTTTTGGGCTGGTGGGAACAGCTAACCGGCGCAACCTGCCCCGGTTGTGGGCAGCCGCTAGGCCAGCCGGTTTTATGTGCTAACTGCCGGGCTTTATTGGTGCCACGGCATCTCCCCCACTTTGTGTACCTGGGCGATTACAAGCGGTTTGGCCCGCTCGCCAAGGCCCTCAAGTACCAGGGTCGGCGCGAGCTGGCCCTATTTCTGGGCCAGCAAATCGCGCTGGGGATCAAGCAAGCCGAGTGGGGGCTTGATGGCCTGACTGCCGTACCCACCCTGCTACACCGCAAGGTGCTGCGCGGCTACAACCAGGCCGAACTGCTGGCCCAGGCGGTAGCCAAAGAACTGCACATCCCCTACCAGAGCCTGCTCGAGCGCACCACATGGGAACCGTCGCAAACCAGGAAAACCTTGCAGCAGCGCCTCGAGCTCTCCGAGGCCACCTTTCGGGCAACCCGCCGGGTGAAAGGAATCTGGCTGCTGGTAGATGATGTGCTGACCACCGGTACGACCTTTGAGCGGGCCCGCAAGACCTTGCTCGAGGCCGGAGCCGCCAGGGTGTATGGCGCCGCAATTGCGGTGAAAAGCCCACACCACCTGGCCCGGTACTCCGTATAATCTGGGCATAAAGCCCCTTTGAATTCAGGGGTTTTTGATGTGTCGCACCGGCCCCACCAACCCCAAAGGCGGTGGGGCTGTTTGATAAAGGGGGGAACCGATGCTCAGACGACCACGTATTCGCAGGCTCGAGGAACTCCTCCCCTACATCCGCGAAGGCCGCTACCGCATTGGCCCGCACGTGGCCAAGCACATGCTGCAGGAGGGCTTCATCGAGCACGATGTGTTGCAGGCTGTGGAGTGGGGCCGCGAGATGGCCGTTTATCCCGAAGACCAGCGGATGCTGGTGCTGGGCTATATGGTCTTCCCGCCCAACCTCAAGCTACCCTTGCATGTGGTGCTGGAATACCGCGAACCGCGCTGGGTGGATATCGTGACCGCCTTCATCCCCAAGAAGCCCCACCAGGTGTACTCGAGGGCCCGCATGGCTGCCATCCTGCGCTACGATGGCACCTTCGAGGAGGTGCGCTGGGTCAGGCCAAAGTTTCTGACCGCCGAGGACATTCCGCGCTGAGGAGGGGTCTATGGACGATGGACGATAGCCGATAGCAGGGCGCGCGGAGTGGAAGGCAAGAAGTAGGGTCTGGACGCTGAAAACCCACCGCCTACCTCCCATCACCCACCCCCATCTCGTACTTCGCTGAAGGCTGGGCATGAGCCTAAAGTTGATATTAGGCGCAGATTGCAGGCTAGATTCCCAACACCCGACGGGCTGCCTCGGCATCCTGGGCAAGCTGGGCCTTGAGGGCTTCCAGGCTCTCAAATTTCTTTTCGCCGCGCAGCTTGGTGAGAAACTCCACGCTCAATTCCTGACCGTACAAATCGCCCGCAAAGCCAAACAGATGCGCCTCGAAGCGCAACACCTGGCCCGAGACGGTAGGGCGGTAGCCCACGTTAGCCATGCCGCCAAAGCGGCCCTGGGGGGTCTGCACCCGCACGGCGAACACGCCCATCGGCAGAATTTTGAGGGGGGCTACTTCGATATTGGCGGTGGGAAAACCCAACTGCCGCCCGAGTTTGTCACCCTCCTGCACGATGCCCCGGGCGGTGTACGTCCGCCCTAGCAGCAGCTTGGCCTCGTCAACCTCTCCCGCGCGCAGCAGATCGCGGATACGGCTCGACTTGACCGGCCTGCCACCCAGCTCGAGCAGCGGCAGAATCTGGGTGGGCGCTACCGTGTTCAGGTCTTCCAGCCCTCCAGCCCTGGCCTTGCCAAAGCGGAAGTCGGCACCTACATAGATGCGCTGGGCCTCGAGGGCTCGCAGGTCGCCCAGGAAGTCATCCTTACTGCGTTTGGAGAAAGCCTCGGTGAAGGGCACAATCAGGGCGATTTCGACCCCCAGGCCCCGCAAAAGCTCGAGCTTCTCCGACAAATCGGTCAGGAAGCCCTCCCCTCGCATGAAAACCTTGCTGGGGGGGTCGAAGGTGTAGACCAAGAGCGGAATGTGCCGGTTCTTGGCCTCCTGCTGGGCCTGGTGGATCAGGTGCTGGTGCCCGAGGTGCAAACCATCAAAGCTACCAATGGCCACCACCTTGGGGCCGGCGGGTGCGTCGGAGGGGTCGTTAATCAGCAGCATGGTGAAGGGGGTGATGTTACAGCACGCCAAACAATACTACAGGTAGCGGATAAAACTTGTTTTAGAAATCCTGGGTTAATGCCACGAACACAGCTTGAGCTTCGTGCTGGCGTGGGCAAGGCCTGCTTTTTACCCGGAGCCCACAACACCGCCCCCCAAAGCCCTCTCGCTAAGATAAAGCAAAATCCCCGCCATGGCCGAGGCTGATATCTGCACCCTGCCGTCGCGGGCGGCCTGCAAAACCTGCCGGGGGTCGTGCCACTCGATGGTGATTTCTTCGTCGTCATCGGGTTGGGCATAGGCCGCCCGGAGGTGGGTGGCCCGGAAAACGTGGAGTTTTTCATCGCAAAAGCCCGGCGACAGGTAGAAGCCTGTGAGGTACTCGAGGTCGCCGGCCAGCTGCGCCTCCTCGGCCAGCTCACGGCGGGCCGCTTCCTCGGGGGTTTCGCCGGGGTCGATGAGGCCCGCCGGAATCTCCAGGGTCTCGCTGCCAATGGCCGGGCGGTACTGCCGCACGAACAGAATCTGGCCGTCTCGCTCGACCAGCACCGCGACTGCGTGGGCATGTTCGACAATCTCGTAGGGGCCCTCGAGGGCCAGGTTCAGGATGCGGCCTTTGTAAAGGTACTGCCGTTCGGGCATGCCCCCAAGCTAACGGCTTAAGAAACCCAAGTCAAACCACGAAGCAACCTCTGGGGCCAACCGGATACACTAAGGTAACGCCTTCGGAGCCTTGCCATGACCCCCCTAGCCCAGTACGTCGCCGGTTTCCTCTTCACCCCCGACAAAACTCGAGTGGTGCTGATGCGAAAGCACCGGGCCGACCCGGATGCACGGCTATTCAATGGGGTGGGAGGCAAAATCATGCCCGATGAACTGCCCAAAGCCGCCATGTCCAGGGTTTTCAAGGAAGAAACCGGCGTCGGCATCCCTCCCAAAGAATGGATGGCGCTGGCAAGGCTGGAGGGTTATACCTTTCAGGTGTACTTCTAGGTGGCCGTCTCGGAGCTGGCCCTCGAGATCCAGGCCAAGGGCGAGGATGAAGTGGGGATTTTTGCCGTAAACGACCTGTTTGCCGGCCCGGTAGTGCCCAGTGTGCGCTGGCTGGTTCCCCTGGCTTTCGATACCCGCGTGCGCTTTCCGGTCATTTTCGAGGGCACGCCCTAGGGGGAGTAGAGATCCGGGGTTAGAGGTTGGGCTCGGCGAACCCGGAGGCTCCGATACCAACTTTGGCCGTGTAGCCAACTTTCAACCATACCCCGGTTGGGGCTGGGTGGTAGAAGGTAGGCAGGGGGTCTCCATCACCTGTCCCCTACCCCCTGCTCCCTGCTTCACCGTTCCTGCGGTATGTACCTTGCCCAGGCAAAGAGGGTACGAACATTTGGGAATCCCTTCCAGACCCGATACACTATCGCTGGATGAGTGAAGATCGGCTGTTTGAACAGCTCAAGCGCGAAGTGGATTTGTTGGGGCGGGCTCTGGGGAAGGCTATTCGAACGCTTTCGGGCCAGCGTGTTTTTGAACTGGAGGAAGAAGTCCGCGAGCTGACCAAAGCCCTGCGGCAAAGCTACAGCGAAGCCACCCGCCAGCAGCTTCTGAGCATTGTGCGGGGCCTCTCGCTGGCCGAGGCCGAAAACATGATCCGGGCCTTTTCGACCTATTTTCATCTGGTCAATCTGGCCGAAGAACGCCACCGGGTACGGGTTAATCGGGAGCGGGAGAAGAAAAGCACCCCGCAGGCCCCCAGGGGGGAATCGTTTCTGGCCCTGGTCGGGCAGCTCAAACGCCAGGGTCTGAGCTATGAGCAGGCGGTAGATGTGCTCTCGCGGCTACGGCTGCACCTGACCTTCACCGCGCACCCCACCGAGACCCGCCGCCGCACCCAGCGGTATCACATCAGCGAGATTGAAAAGCTTCTGGATGCAGCCGAGCGAGAGGGCCCTGAAGACTCAGCGCAGGAGAACCACGCCGAGGCTCCACCGCTCATTGCTGATGCCAACTCACAGCTTGATGCTCGAGTGGCCCTGCTGTGGGGCACCTCCGAACTGCGCAAATCCCGTCCGAGTGTGGAAGACGAGGTGAAAGGCGGCCTTTTTTACACCACCTATACCCTGTGGCAGGCCATCCCCCGGCTGGTGGATGGGCTGGAGAGTGCCCTGGAGGCCCACTACGGCCTGCGCCCCGACCTTTCGCCTCCATTAGTGTTTCGGAGTTGGATTGGGGGCGACCGGGACGGCAACCCCAATGTGGTGCCAGAGGTCACGAGCTGGGCCCAGAACTACGCCCGCGAAACCGCCCTGCGTAAGTTTGTGGAGGACGTGGACGGCCTGATTCGGGACTTGTCGCTCAGCGAGGAGCGCATCACCATTAGTCGTGAACTGCGGCTGGCCCTGGAAGACCATGCCAGGCGTTTGGCGCTGCCCGAGCGCTTCCAGGGGGAACCCTACCGCCAGTTTGGCATGGGGCTGCGCTACAAGCTGCGGGCCTTGTTGGGCGAGCAAACCGGCCCTGGCTATAGCAGCACCCATGAGTTTATCGGGGATTTACGCAAGGCCGAGGCCAGCCTCAATCAGCTTGGCCTGAAGGAGATTTCCCGAGTCAGCGTGCGCCCCCTGCGGTTGAATGCCGAGGCGTTTGGCCTCGAGCTGGTCAGCCTGGATTTGCGGGAGGAGTCCCGCGCGCTGACCGAAGCCGTAGCCGAACTGCTGAAAACCGCCGGGGTGCACGAGCATTACGTGGGGCTGGAACCGCTGCAAAGGGAGGCCCTGCTGACCCAGGAACTGGCCACCGCCCGGCCCCTGGCGCCGGTGGGCTACCGTCCGCAGACCAAGGCCCTGCAAACCGCCCTGGAAGCCCTGCGCAACTGGCGGGCGCGGGGGGCCCACGTGGTCTCGATGACCCACCACCCCAGCGACCTGCTCGAGGTACTCCTGCTGGCGCGGGAGGTGGGGCTCTACCGCCCTGGGCGGGCCCTGCCATTCGATGTGGTGCCGCTCTTCGAGACCCTGGGCGACCTGGAAAATGCGCCCGAGGTGGTGGCCCGGCTGCTGGACAACCCGGTTTTTATGGCCCATGTGCAGGGCCGGGGGGGCCTCGAGGTCATGATTGGCTACTCCGACTCCAACAAGGACGCAGGCTTTCTGGCCGCCAACTGGGCGCTCTACCGGGCTCAGGAAGCCATTACTGCCACAGCAAAGAGCCGGGGCGTGCAGGTCTACTATTTCCACGGGCGCGGCACCTCCACCGCTCGAGGGGGTGGCACCGCCGGGCGGGCCATTGCCAGCCTGCCGCCCGGCACGGTGGGCAGCCGCATGCGCCTGACCGAGCAGGGCGAGGCCCTGGCCGACCGCTACGCCCACCCCGACCTGGCCTACCGGAACCTCGAGCAGATGCTCTACCACACCGCGCTGGCCTCGGCCCGCGACCTCTACGGGCAGGCCGAGCCCCTCCGCGAAGCGTGGCGCGAGGCCATGACCCGAGCCGCTCGGCGCTCCACCGAGGTCTACCGCGAGTTGCTCCTGCGCCCCGGTTTCTTTGAGTTTTACGAACAGCTCACCCCTATCCGCGAGATTGGCGCCCTGAACATTGCCAGCAGGCCCGTGTATCGCTCGGGGCGGGTACGCGAAATAAAGGACCTGAGGGCCATCCCCTGGGTGATGTCCTGGACGCAGGTGCGACTTTTGATTCCCGGCTGGTACGGCCTGGCCGAAGGGCTGGAAGAAATTCCGCTCAGCTTGCGGCGGGAAATGTTTGCGCAGTGGCCCTTCTTTGCCACCACCCTGGATAGCGCGGCCATTGCCCTGGCCAAGGCCGACCTGGGGATTGCCCGGGAGTATCTGCGCCTGGTAGAACCTTCTCTGGCAGAGCGCTTTTTTCCGAGTATTGCCCGTGCCTTCGAGAAAACCAGGGCCATTCTGGAAGAAACTTTTCAGAACACCCTGCTTTTCAACCACCCCGTGCTGGCCCGCCAGACCGAGCTACGCAACCCTTATGTGGACCCCATCTCGCTGGTTCAGGTGGAGTTGCTCGAGCGCTACCGCCGCACCCCCCCCGAGGCCCCCGAGCGCAAGGGGCTCGAGCGGGCTTTGATGCTCTCCTTGCTGGGTATTGCGGCAGGTCTGCGTAACGCAGGATAGCTCCCTCAAGCACAGCAGGTTTTGCAAGGTTTGTAGCCAGCCTCCACAGCCTCTCGATGTGAGGAAAACTCAATGCATCTTTCCGAGTCGAGAAAATACACCGCCCAACGACACGTTGGTTTATGAAAGGTAGCGCGAAACCTGCTGGCTACGTATAACGTGCTGAATCCCAAGCGCTCAAGTTCCCCTCGAAGGCGCTGTATCTCCTCTTTGAGCTCAGCAATTCTGTTTTCAATCTCCAACAAAGGAAAACTACAACGTGGGCATCGCAAGCTGTCCCGAGAACATCCGTGGCGTTCAACGATTTACGCCCCTAGCAATCTACGAAACCTCGTTTGGGTAAAACTGGCGGTGATATCCAGAAGAGAGGCATGGTGCAGAACCGGGACTTTGTCCAGTTTGCCGCTAACCTGGGTTTGCCTACATTTTCTCCTCGGATGAACCAAAGACTTAACAGTCTCCGGCCAGGGTAACCCTTGCTTACCCCATACAATAAAGGCCGGTATGGTCGAGGTGCACGCACGCTCCGTAACCTTTCATCCCCCGGCCCAGGCGAAATTTCTGGTCGGTGACTTTACCGACTGGGACAGAAGGCCAATTCCCATTGGGGGGCCGCTCACCCTCGAGTTCCCCGCCGGGGCCTATATCGAGTATGCCTTTTTAGACGCTAACCGCGAGCCCTTCCCCGACCCCGATAACCCTCACAAGGCCCAGAACCCCTGGTGG
The DNA here is from genome assembly GCF_017497985.1 of Meiothermus sp. CFH 77666. Classification (NCBI taxonomy): domain Bacteria; kingdom Thermotogati; phylum Deinococcota; class Deinococci; order Thermales; family Thermaceae; genus Meiothermus; species Meiothermus sp. CFH 77666. The sequence continues at coordinate 156,628 of NZ_JAGDFV010000001.1, read as the reverse complement.
AGCTACCCCAGGGCCATCGAACTGCCAGGCTTTCACTACACCCCGCCGCACCAACCCTCCCGCCCGGTGAACGTGCACCGCCATCGGCTGGAGTCGAAGGCTTTTGGCACTACCCGCCGCTACTATGTGTTCAACCCCCAGGAACCGGCCCAGGCCACCCTGTATGTGCACGACGGGGTGGCCTACTACCGCACTGCCAGGCTGGCCGAGGTGGCCCAGGGGCTTTTGGAGCTGGACGAAATCCGGCCGGTGCGAATTGTTTTTATCGAGCCCGAGGATCGCCGCCGCGAATACTGGTTTAGCATCACCTACGAGCAGCACGTGCTGAACGAGATTATCCCGGCGGTGGAGTCGCACTACGGCCCCACCCCGGAGAGGGGCCTGATGGGCGCCAGCCTGGGGGGGCTGGTCTCGAGCTGGCTGGCGCTGCGCCACCCACAGGTGTTCCAGAAGGTCGCCACCCAGTCGGCCTGCCTGACCGCCTCGCCCGAGGGGGGCGATTCCTACAACGACCCTGAGTGGCTCACTGAACAGTACCTGGACTCTCAAACCCTGCCGCTACGGTTTTATTGCGAGACCGGCCAGATTGAGTGGCTGCTGGCCCCCAACCGCCGCTTTGCCGCCATGCTGGCCGACAAGGGCTACCCGCACGCTTACCTCGAGCGCCCCTCCGGCCACAACTGGATGACCTGGCGGCAGGGGCTGGCCCCGGCCCTGTTGTACCTGTTCGGAAACTAAAACCAGATGATAGGCTTTAGGTTATGGAGTTTGGTTCGGCTTTTGTAGCCATTCTGATCATTGTGGCCCTCGAGGCCGTTTTATCGGTAGACAACGCCATGGTGCTGGCCGTGATGGTGCGGCCCCTGCCGGAGCACCTGCGCTCGAGGGCGCTCTTGTACGGCATTATTGGCGCTTACGTGCTGCGCGGGCTGGCCTTGCTGTTTGCCACCATCATCATCCAGATCTGGTGGATTCAGCTCCTGGGGGGGCTTTACCTGGTGTATCTGGCGGTCAATCACATCTTCCGGCGTAAGACCCACAGCGAGGCCGACCACGCCAGCGTGCAGCAGGCCGCTGCTGCCAGTTTCTGGCGCATCGTAGTCATGATAAACGTGGTAGACCTGGCCTTTGCGGTGGACTCGGTGCTGGTGGTGATTGCCTTCAGCCGGGAGTTCTGGGTGATCTTTGCCGGTGTGGCTATTGGGATTCTCTTGATCCGGCTGGCTGCAGGCATTATGGTGACCATCATCGAGCGGTATCCGCGGCTCGAGACCGTGGCCTATGCGGTGGTGGGCTGGGCCGGGCTCAAGCTGATGCTCGAGGGCTGGGGCCACGGCAGCGAGGTCTGGCTGCACCGCCCCGAGCTGGCGCTTCATCTGCCCCAGGCTTTCTTCCTCAGCGTAACGCTGGCCATTCTGGTGCTGGGAACCCTCTGGGCCTTTCGCCGCTCTTCGCAATCCTGAGCCATGCCCAAAAACTGGGACGCCTACTACCTGCACCAGCCTCCGTTCAGCCATCCGGCCCAGGTAGTGGCAGCCTATGCGCACCGGCTTCCCGCAGGCTTGGTGCTCGACCTGGCCGGGGGCACCGGGCGCAACGCCTTCTTTCTGGCCAGGCGGGGTCATCCGGTGATTTTGCTCGAGCGGAACCGGGTAGCGCTGGCGTTTGTGCAGGCAGAAGCCCTGCGGCAAGGTTTGCCGATCTGGGCGCTCGAGGCCGACCTCGAGGCCCCTGACCCCAGCCTGCCCCCTGGCCCCTTTGCGGGCATTATCAAGTCGTACTTTTTGCACCGTCCCTTATTGGCCCACCTGGCCGAGCGGCTGATGCCGGGGGGGTTGGTGCTGCTCGAGGGCTTTACCGTGCAGGAAGCGGCCCGCCGGGGCAGCCAGGCTGCACACTACTGGCAAGGAGACGAGCTCTTGCACCCGCCCCCCGGCCTGCATCTGCGGGCCTGGGCCGAGGGGTGGATGGAAGCTCATCACCGCACCTGGGCGGTCTGGGAGAAGCCAGCCTGAAGCCCTCCCCCCGAAAATCGTAGTCTCATGCGCTTTTCATCCAGCTAAGAGTGCTACTCTACGGGCTGGTTGGGGAGTAGCCACCCTCCGGGGTTGATTAATCGTCAGTACGAAGCATTGGCTTCCGGTTAGTCTGGGCGCATTGCCTTGGTGAGACCACCACGACACGAGCATGCCGTGGTGGTTTTGTGTTGTTACACCTAGCCACGGCTCTGAGGTGCCCATGGAACAACTTGGACAAGCGCTGATCGTTATCGGAATCCTGATTGTGCTGGAGGCGGTACTTTCCGCCGACAACGCCATGGTGCTGGGGGTAATGGTGAAGCAACTACCCCCTCCCTGGCGGCAAAAGGCTCTTTTTTACGGTATCGCCGGGGCCTACATTCTGCGCGGCCTGGCCCTGGTTTTTGCGGTGTATCTGATTCAGTTCTGGTGGATTCAGGCTTTGGGGGCCGTTTACCTGCTCTACATCGCTATCCGGCACTTCAGCAAGCCAAGACCCAAAGAGGAAGCCCGCCCAGACGCCTTACAAACGCTCAAGACCGTAACCCCACGCCAGTTCTGGACCATTGTGGCCCAGATCGAGCTGGCCGACCTGGCCTTTGCGGTGGACTCGGTACTGGTTGCGGTGGCCCTTTCGGACAACATCTGGATTATTTTCACCGGCGTATTTATCGGCATCCTGGCCCTGCGCTTTGTGGCGGTACTGTTTGTGGGTTTGCTGGAAAAATACCCCCGCTTCGAGACGGTGGCCTTTGCGGTGGTGGGCTTTGCCGGGGTCAAGCTGGCCATTGGGGGCTGGGACAAGTTCGCCAAGGAAGTCCTGAGCCGCCCCGAGTGGGTCACGGGCATAGACAAAACCCAGTTCTCGCTCTTTATTCTGGCCGTGCTGGTACTGGGTACCATCTGGGCCATGAGCCAGAAACCCAAAGCCAAAGCAATGGAAAACAAGCCCTCTGAGGCGTGAGCCTGGGCGCTTTTTTTCTCCTCGCACCCCTCTAAATCTGGTAAGGTTGTGCCGATGACTGTTGTGCTGGCAATCCTGGCCTACCTGATCGGCTCGCTGCCCCTGGGGTACTGGGTCATCCGCCGCCTGACCGGGCAGGATCCGCGCCTGGCCTCGGCCTATAACCTGGGCCTCGAGAACACCCTCAAGCTCCTGGGCACCGGCCCGGCACTGCTGGCCTGGGGCCTGGATTTCTTCAAGGGGCTTCTGGCGGTATGGATGGGGGGGCAGTTTGGCTTGTCCTGGGCGGTCGTTTTTGCGCTGCTGGTTTACCTGGGGCACCTCTACCCTCCTCGGTTTCTGGCCGAGGGAGCGCTGTTGCGCGGGCGGGGTGCAGGGGTGCTGGTAGGGGTTGTGTTGGGGCTCTACCTGAGCGGCCTTTCTTACCTGCTAACCCTGGCGGTGCTGCTGGTAGCGGTGGTGGGCCTGTTCTTGAGCCGCTACGCTTCCCTGGCAGCCATGTACATCCCGGCTACGCTGGCGCTGGTGCTCACCTTCGAGCCCGTTTCGGGCTGGGCCAAGCTGGCGGCCTGGGTTTTGCTATTCGTAACCCTGTGGCGCTACAAGGAAAACATCGGGCGAATGCTCGAGGGCACCGAGCCGCGCCTGGGCGAGCCGCTGCCGCTACCTACCGACAAGACGGTGGTCTGCGCCTTTATGATTCATCCGCTCACGGTGGAAGACCTATTTCAGAGCCCCCGCTTCCGCTGGGCCAAACCCCTGGTCGAGCGGGGCCTGATTCGCCAGAGCCTGGTTGAAAACCTGGCCGAGGCCATCCGACCCATGAAGGTGGGCGAGTTGCGCGGGGTGAAAACCACCGATGGCCGCGAGATTCGCTGTCACCTGCTCTCGGCCCCGTTGCTGCCGCAGCAGATTACCAGCAAACCCGAACTCGCCACCCAGCGAGCCATTCAGGGAGCCCGGCTGGCCAAGGAGCTCGGTTGCACGGTGGTGGGGCTGGGCGCTTTCTGGAGTGTGGTCGGCGAGAAAGGAAAAATCGTGCAGGAAGCCGTGCCCGAAATTCAGGTCACCAACGGCGGGGCCTACACCGCCGGTACCGTCAAGGCCGCCATCCCCGGCATTCTGGCCCACTTCGAGCAGACCGGGCGCAAGCTCAAACAGGCCACCGCCGCCGTGGTGGGGGCCAATGGCGTGGTGGCCTTCGGCATTGCCCGGCAGATTGCCCCGCTGGTGGGCAGGCTTATCCTGGTGGGGCGCAACCTGGAGCGCCTGGAAAAGAGTGCTGCAACGCTCAAGCAAAATTTGGAGCGCAAGGGCCAGCCGGTGCCGGAAATACTCACCACCCTGGACATTGCCGCCATCAAAGAAGCGGACTTGATTTTTACCGCCACTTCCGACCCCTCGGCCATCATCTTTCCCGAGCACATCAAGCCCGGCGCCTGGATCTACGATGAGGGGGTACCCCCCGACGTGGACGATTCGGTCAGGCAGGTGCCGGGGGTGCGGGTGATTCCGGGAGGGGTGGTGCGGCCTCCGGGGCCCATGACCGGCAACCTCGACCTGCACTTTGGCGAGGGGGCCGTACCGGCCTGCCTGGCCGAGACCATGATTCTGGCCGCCGAAGGCGCCTACGAGCGCAAGAGCCTGGGCGGAGAGACCAAAAGCGAGAACATTCAGTTCTTCGTCGAGCGGGCCGAGGCGCTGGGGTTCAGGGTGGTGGATTGAATTTTCCAGGTGCAAAGAGCGCAGGCAGGGGCCAACGGTTAGAGTAAAACCAGGGGGGTATGTATGCCGGTTCGCTATGAGACTGAAGGCCCTCTAGCCATCGTAACCATCGACCGACCCGAGGTGCGCAACGCCGTTGACCGGGCCACCGCTGCCGATTTGGCCGAGGCCTTTCGGCGTTTCGAGGCCGATGATGAGCTGGCTGTGGCCATCCTGACCGGCACGGGAGACAACTTTTGCGCCGGGGCCGACCTGAAAGCGGTTGCCCGGGGTGAGGGCAATGTGGTGCAGGAGGAGGGGGATGGGCCGATGGGGCCCACTCGGATGCGGCTCTCCAAACCGGTTATTGCGGCGGTGGAGGGCTACGCAGTGGCCGGTGGGCTCGAGCTGGCCCTCTGGTGCGACCTGCGGGTGGCCGCGCGAGACGCGGTTTTCGGAGTCTTCTGCCGTCGCTGGGGGGTGCCACTGGTAGACGGGGGTACCGTTCGGCTACCCCGGCTCATTGGTGAGAGCCATGCCATGGATTTAATCCTGACCGGGCGCGGGGTAAGCGGCGAGGAAGCGCGGATGATGGGACTGGTCAACCGGTTGGTGGAGCCAGGCCAAGCCCTGGAATCCGCCAAGTCACTAGCCCTGCAGCTTGCGGCTTTCCCCCAGCGCTGCTTGCGGAGCGACCGTCAATCGGTGCGCGAGCAATGGGACTTATCCCTCGAGGAGGCCTTGCTCAACGAAACGCGTCTAGGCCTGGTAGTGATCACCTCAGGGGAAACCCACCGGGGTGCCACCCAGTTTGCCGAGGGAGCTGGACGGCACGGATCCTTTCAGGAAGGCGGTGAGGGCTAAGCCGTGCTCCTGCTCCTGAGCCCTACCCGGTTCGAAGCTGCCTTTCTGAAAGGCCGAAAGTTTACTTTCCACGGACGCGCCGGGCTGCGCGGGGAGGGTTGGGTCTGGCTCGAGGGCGGGGTGGGCAAGGTCAACACCGCCGCCACCCTAACTGCCTTTGCAGCGCGCCGCAGGTTAGAGCGGGTGCTTCTGTTTGGTATTGCCGGCATGTACCCCGATGCAGGTTTGCAAATTGGGGACGCAGCCCTCGCCGAGAAGGAAATCCAGGCCGACCTGGGCCTCAAGGACGGGGGCATGAAGGGCATGGGCTTTCCTACGCTGGTGCTGGCGTCGGGCCCGTATCACAACCGCTTTCCACTGGATCGGGCTTTCACGGCTGAACTGAGCCAAACCCTCAACCTGCCCACCAAAACCTTCCTGACCCGCGACCTGGTCTCGGAAAACCCCACCGAGGCCCGGCAGCTATCGCGCCGATGGGAGGCCGATCTCGAGAACATGGAGGGCGCCGCCTTCGCCCAGACCTGCTTGTGGCTGGGCCTGAAGGGCGCCGAGCTGCGGGCGGTGTCCAACCTGGCCGGGGTGCGCGACAAAACCCAGTGGCGCATCAAACAGGCGGTGGAGAGCCTCGAGCACCACATCCTGCGTATCATTGAGCCATGATTGACATCACCCGTCGCATCTACCCTGGGGTTCCGGTCTGGCCCGGCGATACCCCCTACCGCTACGAACTGACCGCCCAGATAGCCCAGGGCGACAGCGTGAACGTGGGCAAAATCATCACCACCACCCACCTAGGCACCCACCTGGACGCCCCCTGGCATTACGTGGATGCAGGCCAAAAGCTGGAAAGCGTGCCGCTCTCGGTGCTGATCGGTTCCTGCCGGGTGGTGGACGCCCGGGGGCAAGAAGCCCTGTCGGTGGATTTCCTGCGGAGCGTGGAACTGGCCGAGCGAACCCTGTTTTTCACCGGGCAACCCAACCACTGGGGCACCTTTCCCCATACCTTCATGCACGTAGAGCCTGAGGCCGCTATGTACCTGGCCGCGCAGGGGGTGCGGCTTTACGGCACCGACTGCCCCAGCGTAGACCCCCTGACCTCCAAAGACCTCCCCGGCCACAAAGCCTTTGCGGGGGCGGGGGTGTACATCCTGGAAGGGCTGGCGCTGGACGGTGTGGCTGTAGGAGCCTACGAGTTGATTGCCCTGCCGCTGAGGCTCGAGGGGGCCGATGCCGCACCGGTGCGGGCCATTCTGCGCTAGGGCCGTTTTTGGTTTGGTCGCCCACCGCCCCCACCCCAGGCGCATTCCCAGAGCCATCCTGCTGGTCGTTGGGGGCATCCACCGAATCGCTCTACTGCACCTTCAGGGTGATGGTAGTGAGCGGCGGTTCGGTCTCGGGCTTGCCGGTCTCGCGCACCTCGTAGGTAATCTCGCCGGGGCCGGGGTCGGAGAAGTAGCTCCAGCCGCAAGCCGCGCTGAGCGGAATCTCCTTGCGCCCGATGATCCGATCGCCGCGCCGCACCAGCACGGTGTAGCTGCTGGCCGAGCCCACCCCGCCAAAGCGGAAGGGCCTCGAGACCGTACCCCCCGCTTGCAGGTTCGAGAGTGCGAAGCTCTGGCTACAGATGGCCCCTGCCTGGGCCTCGGGCACCACCAGCGAGATTCGAGCCCCCGAGGCAGCGCCTTCAGGCCGCACCTCATACACCCGGGTTCCGCCCGGAGGCGGCGGGACATTCAGGCTCCACTGCCCGTTGGCATCGGCAGTAATCCGCCCTAAGCTGGCGCCGTCCTCGAAGATTTCGACCACCTGGCCCGGCCGGGCCGTACCCCGCAGGGTAAAGCCCGTAGCGGCAACCGTAGCGCCATCAGACAGACCCACGAAAGTGGGCTCGGATGGCACCGTTACGTTTACATCTACGCGGGCTCCAGGGGTTTGTCCCGGCCTACGCGCCTCGTAGGTGTGCCCTCCTAGAGCTAGAGCCGAAGCAGGCAAGGAGAAGCTCCACCGCCCATCAGGGCCCACCGTCACCACCCCCAGGGGGTTGCCATTGTCAAAGAGCTCGAGGGTCTCCCCTGGCTTGCCGGTGCCTTGTAGCGTATAGCTTCCAGCAATCAGGGTTGCGCCGCTTGGGGGTGCGGTAATGCTCACGGCAGCCACTGCCTGCGACAGGCCCGCGCTAAAGGCTCGCAAGCCCAGTCCCGGCAAAACCGAGAGCAGGCCCAAGAGACCCATCGCAGCCAACAAAATGCCCAGCGAGGGCGCACTCATCTGCGCCGCCGGCGCCATCAAACCCTGGGTCAGGCCCATGGGGGCCGCCGCAACCGGAATGCCCGGCGCTTCCGAGCTGCCAAACTGGGCCAGGGCGGCCTCGGCCTCGCGGTCTTCGGCCTCCTGCACGGGGGTGGGCTTGCTGAAAATCAGGAAGAAGGTCTTGAGGTAGTAGTAGGCCCCAATAGCCGAGGTCACCAGGGCCAGCACCACCAGCCCATAAAGACCCGCCCGCGCCGCCTCCTGGAAGACCAGATACTTGGCCCAGAACCCGGCCAGGGGCGGCAACCCCAGCACCGAAAGGATGCCCAGCCCCATTGCCCCGCCCAGCAGGGGCTTGCGATACCACAGGCCGCGCAGGCGCTCTAAGGGCACGTCCTGGTTGGAGAGCATCGAGAGCACCGCAAAAATGAGCCCTGTGGCCAGCCCATAGGTCAGCAGGTAAAAGGGAATGGTGGCCTGTCCGGTAGGGCCAAAGAGCCCCAGCCCGATGTAGCCCGCATTGGCGATGGAGGAGTAGGCAAAAAGCCGCTTGGCCTCGGTCTGGGCTAGCGCCCCCAGGTTCCCGAACAGGGTACTGAGGGCGATCAGCACCGCCATCCCCACCCCCCAGGCTTCCAGACCCTCCGGGGTGAAGACCCGCAACATGGCCGCAAAGGCCGCCGCCTTTACCGCCGTGGCCATGAACAGCGTCACTACGGTGGGGCTGCCCTGGTACACATCGGGCGACCACCACTGGAAGGGCACCATGGCGGTCTTGAAGGCAAAGGCCGCCATAATCAGGAGCAAGCCCGCGATGTAGAGGGGCCCGGAGCCGGGAGCCCCTGCCATAAAGCTACCGGTTGCGCCAAAGTAGAGGGCGATGCCGTACAGAAAAATGGCCGCCCCCAAAGCCCCCAGCAAAAAGTACTTCAGGCCCGCCTCAAAGCCTTTTTCGTCGCGCTGCCAGGTAGCCAGCACATACAGGGGCAGCGAGAAGACCTCGAGGGCAATCACCAGCACCACCAGGTTGGGGCTGCTTGCCATAATGTGCATGCCGGTGGCCGCAAACAGCACCAGCAGCGGAAACTCGAACTTTTTGGCTGGCCCCAGAAGCAAGGCCCACAGGCCGCCCAGAATGGCCACCAGGGTCAGGCCCCGGGCCAGGGTATCGAAGCGGTACAGCCCCCCAAAGGCCTCAACCGTCTGGCCCCAGCCCACCACACAAAACAAACCCGCCAGCACCAAACCTGCCACCGTCACGATGCGGTTGGCCTCACGGGAGATTACAAAGGCCAAGAGCGACAGTACCGTGGCGAAGCCCACCAGCATGTACAGGGTCAGCATCGCACACCTCCAGCAAGGGTCGAGGGTCGAGAGCCCAGGGTCGAGAACATGAGCACAGCAGCTCTGGCCACTCGGGGTTCAACACCAGAAAGCACCGCAGCGCTCATGATGCACCTCCAAAAAGCGCGGCCAGGGCCTTGCCCAGGGGCTCGAGGTACACGGTGAAGAGCTTCGGGTACAGCCCCATCAAAAGCAGCACAGCCACCGTGACGGCGGCAAAACCCCATTCGCGGGAGTCCAGGTCGGGCACCGCCTGGGCCTGGGCATTTTCCTGGAAAAGTTTCTGGAAGGCGGTGAGGGCATAGGCCGCCGCCGCAATCACCGCCAGGAAGGCCACAAAGGTCAGCCAGGGTGAAACCTTGTAGGCCCCCAGCAGGGCCATCAGCTCGCCCGGAAAGCCCGAGAGCCCCGGCAGCCCAATCATGGCCATCAGCAAGAACATGCCCAGCACGTAAAGGGCCGGCGCGTGTTTAGCCAGGCCGCGCACCGGGGAGGTCTCGAGGTTCCCCGTCCGTTTGTAAACCAGCCCAATGAACAAGAACATAGCCGAACCGTACACCATCGAAGCCCCCAGCAGATACAGGGCCCCTACCGTACCCTCGCTATTGCCACTAAAGAGGCCCAGAGCCGCCACACCCATGTGCGAAACCCCGGCGTAGGCCAGCAGGGTTTTCCAGTCAGGGGCGCTAAAAGCCACCCAGGCCGCATAGATAGCCCCAAAAGCCGCCAGGAACAGGAGCAAGCCCTGCCACTCGCGGAAGCCATCGGGCATCAGGGGAATGGCCCATTTGAAGAAGGCGAAGACACCCACCTTGTACAAAGTGCCCATGGCGTCGGCCAGACCCGAGGGGTGGTTCTGCTGGTGGAAACTGGGCAGCCAGGCGTGCAGGGGGAAAAGCGGGGTCTTGACCGCCAGCGCCACCATAAAGCCCAGGAAGGCCAGCACAGCGGTCTGCCCGGTGAGCGGGTTGGCCGCCAGGTCGGTATAGAGGAAGCTATCCGCCCCGCCCAAAAAGCGCACCGCAAAGATAGCGGCCAGCATGGGCAGCGAACCCACCAGGGTAAAGAGGGCAAAGGTATAGATGGCCCGAAGCCGCTCTGCACCCCCGTAAAACCAGAGCATCAGGAGCGAGGGAATCAGTGTGGCCTCGAAGAAGAAGTAGAAGAAGATCAGATCCTGCGCGGCAAAAATACCCAGCAAACCGGTCTGCATCATCAGGGTGTACGCCAGAAAGCGCACCGGCACATCGGCAATCCAGACCCCCAGCAAGACCACCAGGCTCACCGCAATCCAAAAGAGCAGCCCCGCACCATCCAGCCCCAGCGCATAGTAGACCCCTGCCTCGGGTAGGAAGGGTGTCTGGCTGGCATAAGCCACACCCTGCCCACCGTAACCCGCAAATAGCACCAGCGAGATCCCCAGGCTAATGGCCGCCGAGGCAACGGCAAAACTACGGCCCAGACCGGGCATGATGAGCAAGAGCAGACCCGCCAGGAGGGGTAACCACAGTCCAACATGAATCATCGCAACACCCCCCAGCCCAACAGCAGTACCAGCGCCAGGAGCAACCCGGCCAGGTAAAAGCGCAGGGCGCCAGTCTCGAGCTTCGCCAGCAGACCGCCCAGCCCGCCCATCAGGCTACCCAGCCCCGCAAAGCCGCTGAGCAGACCCTTGTCGCCGCCAAAAAGCAGTTCGGCCAGCCCCTTGGCCGGGTTCACCAGCAGGGCGTTGTACACAGCATCGGCATAAAAGCCCTGCAAGGCCGCCGTCTGGAAACGCTCATACCAGGCGGGCATCTTCTGCTGGAAGTAGCGGAAACCCCACCACAGGGCAGCTATCGCCACCACTGCGGAGATGATAATCAGTACCCATTCGGTGACCACCGGCAGCTTCTCGTGGGGGAAGTCCCCGATGGCCTTATTCAGGTAGGGCTCAATAAAGTTCTTGTAGTCAATCACGTAGGGCAGCCCCATAAAGCCCACTCCCAGCGCCCCACCCATCAGGATGTGGTTCGGCCAGAGCATCACCGCCGGGCTCTCGTGGGGGTGCGCCTTGCCCCGGTACTCACCCCAGAAGACCAGCACATACCAGCGGATCGAGTAAAGCGCCGCCAGCACCGAAGCACCCAGCATCAGCACCCAGAGCCAGGGGCCAAACTCGAAGGAATAGGCCAGAATGGCATCCTTCGACCAGAAACCGGCCAGGGGCACCAGACCGCCCGAGGCAAAGGTAGCCACCAGGCCGTGCAGGTGCGTGGCCGGCAGGTACTTGCGCATCCCGCCCATCTGCCGCACGTCCTGCTCACCCCCCAGGGCGTGAATCACCGAGCCGGAGGTCATGAACATCAGGGCCTTGAAGAAGGCGTGGGTCACGATGTGGAAGATGGCCACCCAGTAGGCCCCCACCCCCACCGCCACAAACATGAAGCCAAGTTGCGAAAGGGTTGTATAGGCCACGATGCGCTTGATATCCCACTGGCCCAGCGAACACAGAGCGCCATAGAATGCGGTTAGAAGACCAACGGCCACAATCAGGCCCGCCAGGAAACCATCGCCGTGCAGGATAAAGGCATGGCGCACCAGCAGATAGACCCCCGCCGTAACCATCGTGGCAGCGTGAATCAGCGCCGAGACCGGCGTGGGGCCTGCCATGGCGTCGGGCAACCAGACCATCAGGGGCACCTGGGCGCTTTTGCCTATAGCCCCGATGAGCAAGAAGAAGCCCGCCAGCGTGAGGGTGGTGAAGCTATAGCCTCCAGCTTCTACTTTCTCCACCAGCTCGGAGATAGAAAGGGTGCCAAACATGCTCCACAAAAGGCCCATGGCCAGCAAAAAGCCCAGGTCGCCAATGCGGTTGACGATGAAGGCTTTACGGGCCGAGTCGGCGTTGACCCGCTCGTGGTACCAGAAACCAATCAGCAGGTAAGAGGCCAGCCCGACCCCTTCCCAGCCGATAAACACCACCGGCAGGCTGTCGCCCAGAATGAGTACCAGCATGGCCGCGATAAACAGGTTGAAGTAGCTGAAAAAGCGGCTATATCCGGGGTCGCCGTGCATATAGCCAATGGCCCAGACGTGGATCAGTAAGCCGACCCCGGCCACCACCATCAGCATGACGCCCGAGAGGTTGTCCAGGTTCAGGCTGAAGGGAATGCCCGGTAGCCACTCGGCCAGCGTCCATTTAGCACCGCCTTGCAACAACAAGAACAAACCCAGCAAAAAACTGCCTAGAACCAACAACGAGGCAAGCCAACCTGCCAGAGGTTCACCGATGCGCTTGCCAGACAAACCCAGAATCACAAACCCCAGCAAGGGGAGTGCAATGATTAGGGGTAGAAGAAGGGTCTCTTGCACGTTTTACCCCCTCAGTTGCCGCAGCGCGTCCACACTCGTGGTCTCGCGGCGGCGGAAGATGGCCACAATCAGACCCAGGCCCACCGCTACCTCGGCGGCTGCAATGGCGATGATAAAGAGCACCACCACCTGCGCATCCAGACTGCCTGAGAGCTTGGAGAAACTAATCAGCGAGAGTGCAGCCGCGTTTAGCATCAGCTCGATAGAAAGGAACACCAGAATAGCGGTACGCCGGGTCAGCGCACCATAAGCCCCAATCGAGAACAACAAAGCGGAAGCTACCAGCCAGATCATCGCTTCACCACCGCCTTCTCATCTTTTTGTTCAGCAATCGGGGGGGTGGGCATTTTGTCCTGGCGGGGATGGGCTGGGTGGCCGGTCGCTGCGATAATACGCTCTGGTTCAATCAGCACCACTGCCGCCACCGTAGCCACCAGCAACAAGAAGCCCACCACCAGGAGTGCGTAGAGCCACTTTTCGGGGTCGTAGAGCAGCGGCCCCAGGGCCTGGGGCAACCCGCCGCCCAGAGCGGGCGCATTGGCTGGCGGCTGAAACCGGGTAACCGCAAAGGTCAGCAGCCCGGCCAGGCCGATAGCACCCAGCCCCGCCACCCAGGGCAGCCGGGGCATCAGGTCTTGCCCCACATTGGCGCTGGCTGCCGAGAGCAGCATGATCACAAACAGAAACAGCACCACGATGGCCCCGGCATAGACGATAATCTGAATCATGGCCACAAAGCGGGCCTCGAGGGCCACATATACGCCCGCCACCACCAGGAAATTGGCTATCAGGGCCAGTGCAGCATGGACGGCATTCTGCAGCCGTACCACCGCCAGGCCGCTGCCAATCAGCAACAGCAGGGCAAGGATTTCCCATAATCCGACACTCATTGGTTCCTCCATAGGACTTGCGGCATCGGGTTCTCCCGGTCGCTCATAATCGGGGTGATTCTAACCAGAAAAACGCTCATTGGCGAACATGTCGTAGGTGTGAGCGAGCCCTGTGAACCCTTGAAGTTACCGGTTCAAAATCCTACTTTTGTTGAGGCGGCTTGACGCCCTCGAGTTCAGGACGCACGTAGGGCACGCTGTAGCCCTTCTTGACCGGCTTGCCGGTATAGGCCGCCTCGCGGCGCTGGGGTTTGGTGCCCTGCACCTCCACCAGCATGTCTTCCTTGCCGTACACAAAGTCGGAGTAGCGGTAGTCGGCCATCTCGAAGTCGTAGCCCATCACCACCGCGCCGGTAGGGCAGGCTTCCTCACACAACCCACAGAAGATACAGCGCAGCATGTTGATCTCGTAAACCCTGGCATACCGCTCTCCTGCGCTTACCGGGTTATTAGGGTCGTTTTCAGCCGCCTCCACGTAAATGGCATACGCCGGGCAGGCTGCCGCGCAGAGCGAACAGCCGATGCACTTCTCGAGCCCGTTGGGGTGCCGGGTGAGCACGTGGCGGCCATGAAAGCGGGGCTTGAGCGGTACAGGGGCATCGGGGTAAGGAATGGTGACGGGTTTAGAAAACAGAGCCTTGAGCGTGATACCCATGCTCTGCGCCAGTGCAGCAATGCTCATGGATTCCTCCTTGGTCTAGTCGCCCGCACCCATGCGGGGGGTCACACGAGGTTTGGGTCTGGCTGTCAGGATTGTGTAGGCAAAGAACACCAACAGGCTAATAAGCGAGAGCCAGCCCAACGTGGCAACGGGCAGCTTGAAAGCCACCACCAGCGCGGCCAGCACGAACCAGGCCAGCGCCAGCGGGAACAACCGGCCCCAGCTAAAAACCATCAGTTGATCGTAGCGCAGGCGGAACAGCGTGCCCCGAACCCAGATGAAAAAGAAGAGGAAGAGCGCAATCTTGACAAACATCCAAACATAAGGCAGAGCAAACAGCCCACCAATCAGAGGAATCTGCTCCATGAAGCCTGGCATCCGCCATCCACCCAAAAAGAGGGTGGGAATCAAGGCCGCAGCCGTGATGAGGTGGATGTACTCGGCCATCTGAAACAAGGCCCACTTGATCGAGCTGTACTCGGTGTTGTAGCCGCTAACCAGTTCTTGCTCGGCCTCGGGCAGATCAAATGGGGTGCGGGCGGCCTCGGCCATGCTGGTTAGCAGGAAAATGGCAAAGGCCGGCAGCATGTACAGAATCAACCAGCCATTCTGGTGCTGCCACTCGACAATCTCGCGCAGGTTGAGCGAACCCACCAGCAACACCGGCGCCAGCAAGCTAATGCCCAGGGCCAGCTCGTAGGAGATGAGCGAGGCCGAGGAACGCAGTGAACCCAGCAAGGAGTACTTGGAGTTGGAGGCCCAACCCGCCAGGAAGATGCCGTAAATGGCAATCTCAGAAACGGCAAAAACGTACAGGAGCCCCACATCCAGGTCAATTACCCAGGGATCGTAGCCAAAAAAGGCGTCCTTAGGCCCGAAAGGAATGAGGCCAAAGGTGAGTACCGCGAACGTGACTGAAATCATGGGGGCCAGTACGAAGACCACCTTGTCGGCCCTGGCCACCACCAGGTCTTCTTTGAAGATTGATTTGATGGCGTCGGCCAAAGGCTGCAAAAGGCCGTCCGGCCCGACCCGGTTGGGCCCCTGGCGAATCTGGATACGGGCCAGGAGGCGACGTTCGATCAGGGTCATGTAAGCGAATGCGGTGAGCAAACCAAAAATCACCAGAAAAGCCTTGATGCCGACCATCCATAGCGGGTCAGTGGGGTTGGCGGTGGCAGCCGGTGTGGGGTCTGCGCCTAAGGCGAATCCGGCTATCAGCAGTGGACTACAAGCGATGAGCTTTTGGAAGGAGAGACGCGGGTTCCACTGCACCCTGCGCTCTGTGCCCTGTCCCCTGTTGCGAAGCGACTTCATGCTTCACCTCCCACCAGTACCCGGGCCTCCACGCTGCGGCCCGCCCAGGCGCCCAGCGCCGGCAGATACATCACCCCATCGGGGAGGCCGGGCGCCACCTTGACCTCGAGTTTCTCGACTCCCCTCGGTGTCTCCAGCTCAACCATGTAACCATCGGCAAGACCATTGGCCCTGGCCGTCTCCGGACTCATCTCCAGCCTGGCCTCCACCACCCTGGCCACCGCCCCAACCAGCTGCTCCTGCCGCCACATGCTGGGGCGCAGGTAAAGCTGGCCTCTGGTGGCGTCCGACTCCGAGGCCGCCCAGCCCGCCGTCTTGGGCAGCCAGCGCTCCATCGCCGAAGGTAGTTTGTGCTTTTCAACCAGCCAGCGGGTAGCCTGTCGCACCAGCCGGAAGGGCGTCTTCACTCCGGCGGCCTCGGCAATCAAGCCCAGGGCCGCTACTGCGCCATCGGCTTCACCATTGTTGATGCCTGCAGGCTCCAGAGGCAACACCCGGCCTTCCAGGTTTACCGTGTGACCCCGTTTTTCATAAGCGGTCTGGTTGGGCAGCACCACATCGGCATACTTCTCGGCCAGCGGGTGCCGGTGGGTCAGGTGCAGGATGCGGAAGGAAGCCGCCCTGAGCTGGGCTTCGGTGGGCAGGTAACCGTAGTAGACCGCTTTGGGCCCCGTCTCGATCCAACCCGCACCCCCTTTGGCCGGGAACAATCCCAAAGCCTCGAGGCCCCGGCCGTTGGCCGCCGGTGTCATGCACATGACCCGAGCGCCGGTGCGCTCGGCCAGTTGCCTGGCCTTCATGGCCGCTTCCGGCTGGTTGAGCACCCCTGCGCCCAGAATCAGGACAATCTTCCGACTGGCTGCCAATCTGCCTTTCACAAAGGCCACCTGCTCACTCAACCCAGCAGGAGCTTCTGTCTGATCCAGCAAAGCCGACAGCAAGGCCGCCTCGGCCCCTGGCGCATGCACGGCGCTGGCCCCCGCCCATTTTGCGGTGTTGGCCGGGTAGGCGCTGAATAGGGCCAGCTTGTGGGTTAGGCGCGGCATCCGCTCCTTGATGTTGAGGTCGGCGAAGGGTGTGCCGTGGTTCAGCCTGGCAGCAGGCTTCAGGCCACGGCTATATTCCGAGAGCCGCAGGTGCACGGTGGGGGCTTCTTCGGCGGGGTCGCCCAGCACCAGCACAAACTCGGCGTCTAGCAGGTCATCAAAGCTGGCTGGTGAGAAGACCGAGACGGGGTAGGCGGTGCGGCCCTGAAAGTCGCGGTGAGGGGTTCCCAGGGCATTCGCCAGCTCTACCGCCGCCAGGCCCTCCTCGAGGGTGCTGTTACCCCCCAGGTACAGGCCGATATCGGCTTTATCAACCCCCGCCAGGCCCTTCCCAATCGCCAGCAGGGCTTCTTCCCAGGTGGCTTCCACCAGTTTTCCATCTTTGCGCACCAGTGGGGAGCGCACCCGGTTCTCGTTGACCCATTCGTGACCAAAGCGGGCAGCGTCGGAAATCCAGACCTCGTTCACCTCGCGGCGCTCAGCCGCTCGAATACGCTCCAGAAGCCCACTGCGGGTATCTACCGTGATGGCCGCCCCACAGGCATCGTCCATCGAGGTGGTCTCGGTGGAGTCGTACTCCCAGTTGCGGGCCCGAAAACGGGCGGTCTGATCCAGCAAAGCCCCCACCGGGCAAATATCCACAATGTTGCCGGTGAAGTTAGAGGGCAGGCCCGCCTCTTCACTGTTAATGAAGGTGTGTACCCCCCGCTCGATAAAATCCAGCACTTCGTCGCCCGGAATCTCCTCGAAGTAGCGCACGCAGCGCTTGCAGTGAATGCAGCGCTCGCGATCCAGCACGATGAAGGGCGAAAGGGCGTGGTGCTTGTCCACGTGCCGCCGGGTCATCTCGAAGCGGGTGTAGAGGGGCAGCTCCATCGGGTCGGGCTGGTAGAACTTTTCCACCAGGCCGTACTCGTAGCTGCGGTCTTGCAGCTCACAGGCCCCGCCCTTGTCGCAGGTGGGGCAGTCGAGCGGGTGATTAAAAAGCGTGAGTTCGACCATCCCCGACTGGGCGTGTTTCACCTCGTCCGAAAGGGTATCGATTACCATGCCATCGCTGACCGCCGTGATGCAGGCCGCCGACAACTTGGGCATCCAGAAAATCTTGGGCTGCCCATTTTCCAGGATGAACTGGCCGTCCGGCCCCTTGCGCGGGCTTCCGGTTCTGACCAGGCACATCCGGCAGGCTCCAATGGGCGAAAGGTGCTTCTCGGCGCAGAACAGGGGCACGTCGTAGCCCGCATGGAAGATGGCATCCATGACCGAGGTGCCACTCGGCACCTCGACGGTTCTATCGTTGACAGTTACCTTAGCCATGCTCTCCATCACCCCCAGCGGCTTCCCGCCCGCTCAACGGGCTTGCCGTTTTCTACCAAGTCCACAAACTGGTGGCGGAAGTGCTTCAGGCTACCCCGCACCGGCCAACAGGCCGCATCGGCCAGGGCACAGAAGCTGCGGCCTTCAATCTGGTCGAGCATGCCCTCCAGCAGCTCCACATCGCCCTTCTGGCCCTGCCCTGTGCCAATTTTTTCAAACAGGCTCACCATCCAGCCCGAGACCCCCTCGCGGCAGGGGGTGCACTTCCCGCAGGATTCGTGGCCATAAAAGCGGGTCACGTTCCACATCGCGTCCACCATGCTCATACTGGCCGGGATGCCAATCACCCCCCCGGTGCCCAGCAACGAGCCTTTAGCGCTGATGGATTCGTAGTCCATGGGCGTATCGAGGATTTCATCGTTCCAGGGCAGCGGTGGGCAAGAAGAGCCCCCAGGAATAATGGCCTGGATGGGCTCGGTCGGACCCCCCGCATGGTCGAACAGGAGTTCGCGGAAGGTGGTGCCCAGGGGTAGCTCATACACGCCGGGACGCTTGAAGGGGCCGCTCACCTGGAAGAGCTTGTGGCCTTTAGATTTTTCCGTGCCCATGCTGGCAAACCAGTCGGCCCCGCGCTCGATGATGTGCACCACCGAGCAAAGCGACTCTACGTTGTTGATGGTGGTGGGCATGCCCCACAGGCCCGCCTGGGCCGGGAAGGGCGGTTTCATGCGGGGGTTGGCGCGGAGGCCCTCGAGGGAGTTCATCAGGGCGGTCTCCTCACCGCAGATGTAGGCCCCGGCCCCCCGGTGCACGTAGAGGTCAAAGTTAAAACCCGTGCCCATCACGTTCTGACCCAGATACCCCTGCGCGTAGGCTTCCTGGATGGCCGCAACCAGGCGGTCATAGGCCCGGCGGTACTCGCCCCGGATGTAGATGTAACCCTTGCTGGCCTGGATGCCCACCCCGGCAATCATCATGCCCTCGATGAGCTGGTGGGGATCGTCTTCCATCAAGTAACGATCTTTGAAGGAACCCGGCTCCGACTCATCCGCGTTGCAAACAATGTAATGCTGCTTGCCGGTGTTCCTGGGCATGAAGCTCCACTTGAGCCCGGTGGGGAAACCCGCTCCACCGCGCCCGCGTAAGCCGGACTTCTTCACCTCCTCAATCACCCAGTCCTGACCCTGCTGGATGGCCTTGCGGACGGCCTGGTAGCCACCGTGAGATAGGTAATACGCAAGCGTCCAGGAACCCGGCTGGCCTACGTGTTTGTACAGGGTCTTTTCAAAGCGCGGGTCTTTACCGCTGACAATCGGCCCGCTCATGCACCTACCTCCTCTCCGCGCACATGCACTTCATGCCCTACCTTGCCCGGCAGCACAATCTCCTCCAGCCGCTTGCCTTCCCGCAAACCCCGCAAAAGCGCTTTCAGGCGGGCCTTGGTGACGCACTCCACGTAGGGTTCGTCGTTCACCTGTATTACCGGTGCAGTGTGGCAGGAACCCAGGCACTCAACCTTCTGAATACTAAACAGACCATCGTCGCTCACGTCGCCGCGCAGGATTTGCAGCTCGCTTACCAGCTCGTCCCACAGTTCGTCGGCTCCCCCAATGGCGCACGATAGCGTGGCGCAAACCTGAAGGTGGTACTTGCCGGTGGGCAATGCCTGGTAGTAGCTGTAAAAGCTCATTACCCCCGCAACCTCGGTAGCCGTGGTGCCCAGTATCCGGGCAATTTCCTCCTGGCGCTCGGGGGAGATCCAGCCTTCGTCCTGCTGCACCCGGCGCAACATGGGCATGAGGGCCGCTCTCTTCCCTTGGGGCGTGTCGGGGTACTGCGCGAAGACCTCACGCAGCCAGTCCTGTTTGTCGTCAAAAAATCCCATAGGCCTCCGTAAATGGGTTGGGTTTTGTGGTCAGAAACCTTGTTACTTGAAATTTGTCTCCCACCAAAGCACTCATCGGTCTACATCCCCCATGACTGGATCGAGCGAGGCGATGACCGCCACCATGTCGGCGACCTGTACGCCCTTGCAGGCATAGGGCAGGCTTTGCAGGTTCACAAAGCTGGGCGAGCGCACCTTGACCCGATAAGGCATGGAGCCTCCGTCGGAAACGATGTAGTAACCGAGTTCACCTCGAGCGCTTTCGGTCGGTACGTACACCTCGCCCAATGCGGGGTGAAAGCCCTCGGTCACCAGTTTGAAGTGGTAGATGACCGCCTCCATCGAGGTTTCCAACAAGTGGCGCGGGGGCAATGAAATCTGTGGATTGGGGTCGCGGATGGGGCCCGGCCCAAGGGCCTCGAGGCGCTCCACCGCCTGCTGGATGATCTTGACCGACTCGCGCATCTCCAGAATGCGAATCACCATCCGGTCGTAGATATCGCCCCCATGCAGTACCGGCACCTCAAACTGGTAGGTCTCGTAGCCTGCGTAGGGGTAGGCTTTGCGCACATCGTAGTTAACCCCCGAGGCCCGCAGACTGCCCCCCGTGAGCGATAGGTTGATGGCAGCTTCGGCGGGGATGACCGAAACCCCCCTGGCCCGCTCATAGAAGATGGGGCTTTCTTTGAAGAGCGCCTCGTACTCGTCTATGCGAGCCGGCATCTGCACAATGAACTTCTTGACCTCGCCCAAAAACTCGGGAGGCAGGTCTTCCTTAAGACCCCCAATGCGGATGTAGTTATGGTGAAAGCGCTGACCTGAAACCCATTCAAACAGGTCGAGCACCGCCTCCCGCTCCCGGAAAGCATAAAAGAAGGGCGTCAGTGCCCCAAAGTCCAGCAGCCCGGTTCCCAAAAAAACCAGGTGCGAGGCAATGCGGGACAGCTCGTTGAGCATCACCCGGATGGCCTGGGCCCTAGGCGGCACCTGGGCTCCCACCAGCCTCTCTACGCTAAGCGCGTAGGCCAGGTCGTGGCTGAAGCTGTGCAGGTAGTCCATGCGGGGGGTGTAGGTGATGCACTGGGTGTAGGTGCGGTTCTCCATGTTCTTCTCGAAGCCGGTATGGAGATATCCGATGTGCGGGGTCAGGCGCAGAATCTGCTCCCCCGAGAGATCCACCACCACCCGCAGCACCCCGTGGGTCGAGGGGTGCTGGGGCCCTACGTTCAGGGTCATGACTTCGGACTTGAGCTCAGGTGCGTCGGCGATGTCGTAAGCCTCTACAGAGGGGCTGTGAAGTTTCTGCGGGTCGCGCACCATCAGTTGCCTCCTTTGACCACTTTCTGCACCTCGGCAGCCACATCCTGGTAGCCTTTGCGCGAGCCCCCACGCCAGCCGGTCATACCGCCCTTGTTGCCCGAAAGGCCCGCCCGAAAAGCGTCGGGGTCAATGAAGCGGCCCTCTTTGAACAGGGTCGGGGTCTCGCCCAAGGGGAAGTCCTTGCGGAGGGGATAGCCCTCGAGGTCTTCAGGGGTGAGGATTTTGCGAAGGTCGGGGTGCCCTTCAAAGCGGATGCCGAACAGGTCGAAAACCTCGCGCTCGAGGTAATCCGCCCCCATCCACAGGTCGGTCAGGGTAGGCAGGCTGGGGTTGGACTCGGGCACGTAGACCCGGACAAACACCCGGCTGCCGTCGCCGCCATTGTAGCCGGGCAGCGATACCAGCTCGTACACCACACAAAAACGCTCGGGTTTGGGCTGGGGATACTCCAGGTAATCCAGGCCCACAATATCGGCCAGGTAGTTCCAGCCCTGCTCTTTGAGCTCCGCCAACAGCGCCTTGAACTCGGTTCGGGGCACCACCACCCAGGTGTTGCCGTAGGCCTCCTCTATTTCCCAGCCTTTGGCTCGAGCCTGGTCTAGTAGCTGTGTCAGCTTTTGCATATCCACCTCGGGGTGTTAGCGTTTCCAGGCCTCAATCTTGGGCAGCTTGCGGCCTTCGTCATCGCGGGCTTTTCCCTGAATTTTTTTCTGGAGCTGCATGACCGCGTAAATCAGGGCCTCGGGCCGGGGAGGGCAACCCGGCACAAACACGTCCACTGGCACCACGCTGTCCACGTTTTGCACGATGGCATAGTTGTTGAACATCCCACCCGAAGACGCGCAGGCTCCCATCGAAATAACCCACTTAGGGTCGGGCATCTGGTCGTAGACCCGGCGCATCACCGGGGCCATTTTTTTGGAGAGCCGCCCAGCCACAATCATGACATCGGCCTGCCGGGGAGAGGCCCGGAAGACCTCTGAGCCAAAGCGGGAGAGGTCGTTGCGGGCATCGGTGGAGGCCATCATTTCGATGGCGCAGCAAGCCAGCCCGAAGGTGGCCGGCCACAGGCTGTTCGAGCGCCCCCAGGCGATGAGCTTCTCGAGGGTGGTGAACAGGATGCCCTCGTTCTCGAGCTCCTGCACATCTTTGGTAAATAAATCCGTCAGGGTTGCCATTCTCAAGACCTCCGTTGCAGGTCACAGGTCGCAGGTCTCGAGTGTTTGCGGCTTGAGACTTGCGACAGCGTAGCTAGTGCCATTTCATCACACCCTTGTACCACTCGTACAAAAAGCCCACAAACAAAAGCGCCGTAAACACCACCAGGCCAATGAAGCCTACCACCCCCACCGTGCCGGCGCTCACTGCGTAGGGCCATAAGAAAGCCACCTCCACGTCGAAGATGATGAACAGCATGGCCACCGCGTAGAAGTGCACGGGGAAACGCTTGACCTCCCCCGCGGGGTCGTTGCCCGACTCGTAGGGCATCAGCTTAAAACGCCCGCCTTTCTTGGGCCCCAGGATGGCTCCCACCACCGCTGCCAGAATGGCAATGCCGACGGCAACTGCCAGATACACCAGTAAAGCCTGATACTCACTTATAGGTGACATGCGCCTCCTCTTGGGCGGGCTGGCTTGTGCCAGTCTTCACGAAGTACGTCAGACTAGCACGGTCTGCCCGCATTCCCGTCGCCAACATCTTACACTTCCACCTTCACGACGCAAGTAACGTTCAAGCTGAATGTTATTTTGGAATGGCTACCAACATTGTAGATAATCCCACCGAATATAGACAAATTTAGAGGCCCGCGCACCCTATAGATAAAGCGTTCCAGAACCTATGGATGGCGGTTATCGCTAAGCGTGTCGCTGCGCAAGCGGGCGGCCGGGCAGCCGTTTTGCCCATTACCAGAACCATACTGTCAGAGGCCGGCCCCCTGGCAAGACTCAGTCTTGTTCCAGACGATAGATTGGGTTCGGATCAGTAGCGCTTGTCCACCAGGGGCGGCCCTTCCAGGGCCGGGTCGGCCTGGATGTCATCGAGGCGAATCCCGGTGGCTTGCTGCAAGGCAGGGCCAAGCTGGGGAGGAACAGCCTCGGCCTTGATGCGCAGGGTGAGCTTGTCGGTTCCGCCCTCCTTGCTTTCCACCACCAACTGCGCCCCTCCCCTGGGGTCTATGCCAAACGCCATCAGCAGCGGCGCCAGCTCGGTGGGGTAGAGCTTGACCCCCTTGACCTTGACCATCAGGTCGGTGCGTCCGATGACCCCTCTGGGCAGGCAGAGCCTGCCCTCTTTGCGACTTACCACCGCAAGGTCGCCGGTACGGAAGCGGATCATGGGCATCAGGGTACGCGAGAGCGAGGTGATCACCATCTCGCCCTTCTCGCCGTCCGGCGTAGGTTCCAGGGTTTCGGGATCCAGGATTTCAATGATGGCCATTTCGGGTATTTCCCACAGGCCGTCTTTGTCCAGGCTCTCCCCCGCCACCACCCCTAGCTCGGAGGTGCCGTAGGCATCTACCGCAATTCCCCCCATGGCTTGCTCGAGCTTTTCACGGTAGCCCGGAACCGAGGTGAACGGTTCTCCGCCCGCCATCAGCAGCTCAAAGCGGCCCCCGGCCTGGGCTATCTTCATGGCAAAGCTGGGGTTACAGACCAGAATCTCGAAGCCATACTGTTGTTGCAGTTGGACAATACGCTCGGCCTCACCGGGGCCGTGAGGCAGCACCATTGCACCGGCCCGTTGCAGGGCCTCGTGGAACAGCCATCCACCCGCAAAAATGTGGTATCCGAAGGCCACCAGAGCTTTCTTGCCGCTCACTCCCAAGCGGCGCATCTGGGAAGCCAGGGCTTCGGCCTGGTATTCCACATCTTCGGCAGAGAGGTATTCAGGCATCCAGCCAATCGCCGGGCTGGGGGTCAGGTGCATCAGGGCCGCCCCCTGGGGGGGCTTTGGATGGGCCTGGATATGTGCCAACCACTCCTGGCGGGTGGTAAGGGGCAGCCTGGATATGGTTTCGGGGGTCAGGCTCGAGACATCCACCCCATCTAGCTTTTGGGCATAAACGGGATGTTTTTGGGCTGCTGCAATCACTTCACGTAGGCGCTGGACTCGATCCATACACTCACTCCTCATTTCAACACTTCCGCGCAGATTATACGGGCTCCTGCCCACCCAAAAGGTTAGTCCGCGCCAAAGCAAGGGTTGGGGAACAGGATTTTTAGCCGTGTCCCGGATTTGGGAATACCCGCATCCAGTACACAGTCGTATAGATGCCTGTACATTTTCACTGGAATACGGGAAGTCATTGCGAGCATCCGCAGGATGCGAAGCAATCCAGATGGCTCTATCCAGCCGGTAGTTTGGCAAACTTCTTCTGGATTGCTTCGTCGGCCTATGGCCTCCTCGCAAAGACGGCGCTTCGCTCGAGAGGCTGGTTGGTGAGCCGTCTCGCCGACTTTCCCTTTAGGCTGTACGGCTAACTCTACGACGTTTTACAAACAGTAGCCCTTAATCGAACAGGTCGAACAGTCTGCCCAGTTTGCTTTTCTTCTTGCCGTGGCGCTTGTGGTACTCGTCGTCGTCGGTATCGTAGGGGTTGCGCTGGTGGGGTGGGGGCGCGTATCCGCGGGTTTGCGGGGGGGCGTACTGCTGACGGCGGTAGCTTTCGAGCTCGGCTTCGTACTCCTGCTCGTACTGGCGCACCTGGCCCAGCAGTTTTTCCATCTCGCCCCCGTCCAGCCAGACGCCCCGGCATTTGGGGCAAACGTCGATGTGCACACCGTTGCGCTGGATTTCGTTCATACCGGTTTCACAGTTAGGGCAAATCAGTAGGGGCATAACTTCCTCCAACCCCAGCGTGCCAGAAAGCCAAACTTGCGAACAGGAGCAAAACACTATTCAAAAAACGGGTTTTGCACTACAGTAGTGAAGTAAAAAATACCCGTCCTGCACTCACAAACCTCATACTACAGATAGCTAAGGGCCTGCTCCAAATCGCCTTTTAAGTCATCGAGATTCTCGATACCAACCGACATCCGCAAAAAGCCGTCGTGCAGGCCCAGTTGTTCGCGTTCAGCCCTCGACAAAAAACGATGCGAGCTGGTGGCCGGGTGTGAGAGGGTGGTGCTAACCCCCCCTAGCGAAAGGGCCAGCTTGATGTAGCGAAGGTTGTGCAGCAGGGTGTTGACCGCCTGGCGGGAGGGCTCGAGCTCAAAGGATAGCATCGCCGCGAAACCATTTTGCAGCACCCCCTGTGCAGTTTGGTGATCGGGGTGGGAAGGCAGGCCGGGGTAGTGCACCTTGCGTACCTTGGGGTGAGCCTGCAAAAACTGCGCCAGGCTCGCAGCGTTGCTGGAGGCCCGTTGCATGCGCAGCTCGAGGGTTTCGGCTCCCCGCACACTGAGCCAGCATTCGTGGGGGTTGGAAACCAAGCCCATGCGAACCGCTACCGAGCGAATGGGTTCAATCAGGTCGCGCCGCCCGGCCAGGGCCCCTATCATCACGTCGCTATGGCCGCTGACGAACTTGGTCAGGCTTTCCATCACGATGTCTGCACCATGCTGCAAAGGCCGGCAGTGGTAGGGCGAAGCAAAGGTGTTGTCCACCAGCACCAACGCTCCGGCCTGCCGGGCCATCGCACAAAGCCTGTGCAGGTTCGGTATCCGCAGACGCGGGTTGGAGGAGGTCTCGAGTACCAGCATCCGGGCTCCCCGAAGCGCTGTCTGCATTCGGTCTAAATCGGTAATTTCAATCGTTATGACCTCGACTCCAAACCGCCCCAGATCGTGCAAAGCATTGAGCGTACTGCCATACAGATCCTGCGAGGCCACGACCTTGCTTCCCTGGCCCAGCAAGCCCAGGAACGCTGCGCTTAAGGCGCTCATCCCACTCGCGCACGCCACCGCAGCCTCGGTATGGTGCAGCTTTGCAAAGAGGTTCTCGAGCGCACGGTGGTTGGGGGTTCCGTTGCGGCCATAGATGCAGCCGGGTTTGTCGCCAGCATAAACCGCGTCTACTTCGTCCAGGTCGCCGAAGGTCCAGGAAGCTGACTGGTAAATCGGCAAGGATACCGGTTGGTTGGCGGGTGTTTCAGCGGTAGCCCCGTGCACGACCAGGGTAGAGAGCGATTCCATGCACTACAGACTAACGCAATCTGCAACTCGAACCAGCGACCGCATTGCTAGACTCTCCAACCAGGACGCTCAATGAAGTTTGGTGCACTGTTAGGGGTTGCATGGCCCCACAAACGTTACGCACTTCTGGAAAAACGGGTTGAATATCACCCGGCTCTATCCTGCGTCGCCCTATACTCCGAAGCGATGAGCACATTGATAGTCCCTCTTTTTCTCACTTTTGTACTGGGTGCGGCTGCTTATCTTGCACACCGCACCATGCACCGGGTGCACCGCCGCCTGCTCGAGTCCGAACTGGGGGGGCGCGATTTCGAGCAACTAAGCGACCATGACCGCTACTTCATCAACGAGGCGGTCAACCTCAAGTTCCAGCAGTCCGGGGGTGGCAAGATGGCCTCATTTGTGCTGCTATACGCCTATCCCACCCTTTACATTGGCGAGAAGGTGCTGGGCCGTACCCACTGGAGCACGGTGGAGGTCTTTGGCGGCTCCTCACTTTTTTATTTTGTGGCCATGGCGCTGGTGGGTTGGCTTACGCAGACAATCGCGCTGGGCTGACCTATCCCGGGCGTTTGAGCAGCTCCAACGCTACCCACAACCCCAGCCGCCGCTCAGGGCTGTCCAGATCGCCCAACATGCCCTTGAGCTGCTCGAGACGGTAGTAGATACTCTGCCGGCGCACCCCCAGCTTGCGGGCCGTTTCGGCGATGTTAAACTGCGAAGCCAGCAGGGCCTCGAGGGTCGCCAGCAAGGTACTGCGGGGCCGGCTTGGGAGGCTCAGAACGGTGCCCAGTTGCCGTTGTAAAAAACTTTTGTCGCGGCCTGTCTCGACCAGGGCCTCCAGAAGCGACTCCAGCAGCGGCTCTTCCCTATCGGCTCCGGGGCGCAGAATTCGCTCGTGGGCGGCGCGGGTCAGGTCGGCAAAGCGCACCTCGCTGCGAAAAACCAGAATGGGGAATTGCAGCATACGGGCGGTCTGAAGCATCTCGGCGGGCACTTCCCGCAAACCCTGCACCAGCTCGAGGCCGAGCCCCCCCACCCCGGCCTCGGCCAGCGAACGCACATAAGCCACTCGAGCCTCCGGGGTGGCCCGCGCCAGTTCCAGCCCCGTGCAAAGTACCAGTTCGCCCCCCGACAGCAGCCGGGCCACATCCAGTACCTCGGCCACGTGTACCCAGGTGATATAGCTGTCGAGCTTGGCTTGCCCCGATAGCAGCTCCGCCCCCGCAAAGGCAGGCAGCTCGAGGATCTGGCGCAGGGTAGGAAGACTCATTTAGCGGTCACGGGTCGAAAGTCTCTACTGCGCTGAAACCTCAACTTACCACTACTGGCTCAGTATCCAGCGCATGGTTTTGTCGGCCAGCCGATCCAGCGCCTGCACCGACATCTCGAGGTGCTCTTCCCGGGTGTCCTCGATTTTGTTGTGGCTGATGCCGTGCAGGCTCTGTACAAACATCATCACCGTGGGGATGCCCGCGCGGGCCACCTCGGCGGCATCGTGCAGCGGCCCTGAGGGCAGGCGGTGCGAGACCCCCGCCACCTCGCGGATGGCCTCATCGCAAAACTCAATGAGCTGGGGGTGGAAGGGGATCGGCTCGATGTTCCAGATGCGACTCCACTCCACGGTGCAATTTTCTTCCTTGGCAAACCGCTCGCTGGCTTCACGGGCCTCGCGGTACATCTGGGCCAGTACCGCCGCATCGAGATCGCGCTGATCGAGGGTACACTCACAGCGCCCCACCACCGCCGTCACGATGCCGGGATAAGTCTTGACACTGCCCATGGTGCAGACTGCATCGGGGTGCTTCATGGCAATGGGGCGGATTTCCAACGCCAGCTTGGCCGCAGCGGCCAGCGCATCTTTGCGGCGGTTCATGGGTGTGGAGCCGGAGTGTGCCTCCTGGCCGTAAAAGGTAATGGCGTGGCGCTCCACCCCCTTGGTGCCCAGCACCACCCCCAGTGGCAGGCCCTTGTCCAACAGCACCGGGCCCTGCTCGATGTGGAGCTCGAGGTAAGCTGCTGCATTCTTTTGCTCGGCCCGGGCCTCGGGAAAACGGTTAATGTCCACTCCGCAACGCTTCAGGGCATCTTCCAGGCGTATCCCGTCTTTATCGGTGCGGCCCCGGTCGGCCTCAATGGTGTGGGTTCCTGCAAAGGCAGAGGAGCCCAGCAGGCTGCGCCCAAAGCGGGCCCCCTCCTCGTCGGCCCAGTCCACCAGTCGCACCGTGACAGGAGGCTTCCCGTTATACTCCCTGGCAATCCGGCGCAGAACCTCGAGGCCCGCCAGCACGTTCAAACACCCATCCAGCCAGCCCCCGCCCGGCACCGAGTCCAGGTGGCCTCCAATCAGGAGTGCTTTCTCGCTTTCCCCCTTCAACGTAACCCAGTTGTTGCCCGCCGCGTCGTAGTGTTGCTCAACCGGCAGATCCTCCAGCTTCCGGTTGAACCACTCCCGCGCTTTCAGCCAGGTATCGGTCCAGGCCACTCGCCAGGCCCCGTTCTCGTCGGCGGTCAGGTCGCGCAGTTCCTTAAGTTCGGCCACGGTGCGTTTGGGATCTAGCATCTTTCCTCCTGGTATCGAAATCATGCGAATTTTACCCCTCTCCAGAGCAACTTTCACGCACACGCCTTTGCTACCGAGCTCGTGGGGGGCAAAAAAGGGGCGACCCGTAGGCCGCCCCAACAAACCTGTGTCTCTAGCGATAATCCCTTGCACGTTTGCCTGTTGCGGCCTCCCAGGGACCATAGTCCACCGTGGCAGCAGGCGGGTCTTTGGTCAGAATGCCCTGCTCGCGAAGCAAACGCACCGAGGCCTGGTAATCAGCGGGCACCAGGAAACCCGCCCAGCCCTTGGTGGTGGCGCCCGCATTGTAGAGCTTGGCGATTTCGGCCATCTGCCAGGTCTGGTGGCCTTTGGCATCGGCGCGGGTGCCCGAGCCTTTGCAGGTGTTACCACAGACCGGCAGCACGTACTTCTCCACCGTCTCGGCCTGGTTGGCCACCGCCCAGTTCCAGCCCTGGATAGAGGCGCGAATCAGTCTGGCCGCAACCTGCCGTCCCGTAAGGCCCGAGCCTTTGAAATTGCGGTCGTTGAGCACCCGCTCCGTGGTAAATATCAGGTCTTCCAGCAGGTTGATGCCCTCATCGGCCAGTTTGAACACATCCACTTTGGTTTCGTCGTAGCCCAGCCCGGCAATCTGGTTGACCTCGTTGTAGATCATGGCCGACACCAGCTGCACCTTGTCCGGGAAGACCAGAGCCGGGTCGAAGGGATAGCTCACTGCGGTGACATCGGGGTTGGTAGCCCGGGGATCCAGCGAGCTGGTCAGACCGCACTTGCGGAAGAGCGCCACCGCCGGATACTCGTTACCGGAGGGCCAAACCCCCACACTCTTGCCCTTCATGTCCTTACAGAGGTCTTTGATGCCGGTGGACTTTAGCGAGACCAGCGTAAAGCCGGAGCGCTGGAAAATCTGGGCAATATGCACCACCGGGATGCCCCGCTCGCGGGCCGTCAGTAGGTCGGCAATCCAGGTCGTACCGAAATCCGCAGCACCGGACTGCACCACCTGGATGGGCGACTGGTCGCCCGCAGGCAGCAGGGTCACATCGAGCCCCTGGGCCCGGAAAAAGCCCCGTTCCTTGGCCACAAAGAAGCCAGCAAACTGCGCCTGTGGGAACCACTTGAGCTGCAAGTTGACCTTAACCAGATTCTGCTGTGCGCTCGCCAGCGACGCCAACCAGAAGACTGCCAGTACCCATACGACCGACCATTTCTTCATCCTTGCCTCCTTTTGTGCCAGAGCGACTTCAAACGGTAGCCTACTGCAACCTACAACCCCCTTGTCAAGCTTCCTGACTCACCTCCCTCGCATTGCTCAACACTCATACCGGATGACCCATAGCCAGGGAAAACGCCTCGCCAAAGGCCATCGGTACCCGCCTCAGAAAGAAACAAACTCTCCTGCCAGGCTCCGCTCGAGACCGAAGGTGCGAGCCTTGCATGAAGAACCTTAGCGGAAGGATACATGCCACCCCGTTAACCTCCGCTCGAGACCGAAGGTGCGAGCCTGGCAGAGTCCTCGCTAGCGAAACGATACGTGCCACCCCGTTAACCTCCGCTCGAGCCACGCCACCAGGTTGTACCAGGCGATGCCAATCAGCGAGGCCACAATAATGGCCGACCAGACGATATCGAAGCCAAACCGGCCTGCTTCGATCTGGATCCGAAACCCCAAGCCCTGCCCGTTGGCCCCAAAGAACTCACCCACAATGGCCCCAATCATGGCCAGGGTAGTCCCGAGCTTGAGGGCATTGAAGATGAAGGGGAGCGCATTGGGCAACCGCAGCCAGCGATACTGCTGCACCTCGCTGGCCGCATACGAACGCATCAGATCAAGCGACAGGGGGCTGACCTCGGTAAGGCCCCGGAAGGTATTCACCACCACCGGAAAAAACACCGTGATGGCCACAATCACCGCCTTGGACTGCCAGTCAATGCCCACCATCTTGACCAGCACCGGGGCCAGGGCCACGATGGGAATGCTGCTAAAAACCGTGGCATAGGGCAACAGGCCCCGCTCCAAAAACACATACCGGCTCACCAGTAAGGCTGTGAACACGCCCAGTCCACAGCCAATCAGATACCCGACGAGTGCTTCCAACACCACCGTCTGGAAGGCGTCCTGTAGCAACACGTCCCGCACTGCAAAAAACGTAGCCAGCACCCGGCTGGGGGTCGGGATGAGGCCTGGGGGAACCTGGTAGGCCCGTAACAGGGCTTCCGCCGCTACCACCACCAGCAGCAAGGTCAGGGCTGCCGGGGTAAAGCCTATGACCGGGTTGGGGGTGTTCACAAACTGGTTGGCCACCCTGGCGATGCCCAGCGTCGTCAGCAAAAACCCACCCCCAATCAGGAGTTTTTGAGAACCCGAAGCAGGCTCGGTCTGGTTCCACCAGCTCGCAATGAACCAGAGCAGCACGCCAAATCCAATCGCCAACAACACCCAGCCCAGCAGTGCCTGGGTCCAGACTGGCTTGGTCGCTTGAGCCACCATCAGCCAGCTCCTTCACGAGATACCCTGGCTTGCTTGGGTAAGGGCGTAGCGGCTGCTCTGGCGCGTTGCCAGGGGGTTAGCAAGCGCTCCAACCAGTTCACCAGGGCTACCAGCAAAATGCCCAGCACGGCTGAGGAAAGCATGATGACCCACATCGCCACCACATCCGAAGCACGGGAGTTTTCGGCCAGCATCTTGCCAATACCCTGAAAACTGATGGTGGAAATTTCGGCCACAATGGCCCCAATCAAAGCCGCCGTCATGGCCACCTTGAAGGCCGTGAAGAGATAGGGAATCGAGGCGGGGAAGCGCAGCTTCAGGTAGGTCTGCCAGTTGTTGGCGTTATAGGTTTTCATCAGGTCGAGGCTGAGGGGGTCGGGGCTCTTGAGCCCCTTGGCCACCCCGATGGCGATGGGGAAAAAAGCGATGTAAGCAGCGATGATGGCCTTGGGCAGCCAGCCCTGTACTCCATACTGGCCCAGCACCACCACCAGCATGGGCGCGATGGCGATGATGGGCACCGTCTGCGAGGCCACAATCCAGGGCAGCAAGGAGCGCTCGAAGGCCCTCGAGGCCACCATCCCGATGGCGAAAAAGAAGCCCACCAGGGCAGCCAGCAGCAGGCCCACCAGGGTCTCGAGCGCCGTCACGGCAGCATTGAGAGGAATGGCATTGGGGGAGTTGAGGGGAAACATCAGGTTTCGAAAACCATTCCAGAGCTGTTGCGGGGAGGGCAGCACCGGGCTTCTGAGCTGGGTAGCACACTCGAAGGCTGACTTACAGGGTAGCGCCGCTCCGGTGTCCAGCGCCCGCTGGGCCGCCGGGATGTTGGCCAGATACATAATGGGCCAGTACAACGCCAGCACCACCAGGGCCACCACCAGCATGGGAACCAGGTTGGGCGAGATACGGGTCATTCGGTCACCTCGTATCCGTGTCCCTTGCGCAGGGCTTCGCGTACCTCTGTAGCAATCTGGAAGAACTCCGGCAGTTCGCGGGTCTCGAAGGTACGGGGCTGGGGCAGATCCACCGGAATCACCGTCTCGATTTTGCCGGGGCGGGGGGTCATCACCACGATGCGCGTTGAGAGGAAGACCGCCTCGGGGATGGAGTGGGTCACGAAGATGATGGTCTTGCCGGTCTCGCGCCACAAGCGCAACAGCTCCAGGTTCAGGTTCTCGCGGGTAATCTCGTCCAGCGCACCAAAGGGCTCGTCCATAAACAGGAGCTGGGGGTCGAAGGCCAAAGCCCGGGCGATGGAGACGCGCTGCTGCATCCCACCGGAGAGTTGCCAGGGGTAGTGTCTGGCAAACTTTTCCAGCCCCACCAGCGCGAGCATCTTCTCGGCTCTGGCTTTGCGCTCAGAAGCCGGGAAGTTCATCACCTCCAGGGGCAGCATCACGTTGGACAGCACCGTGCGCCACTCCATCAGGGTGGGTGCTTGAAAAACATAGCCGTAGGCCCGGCTCTTGCGGGCCTCCTCCGGGTTTTTCCCACTGATCTGGATGCTTCCCGAGGTGGGCTTGATGAGGTCGGCCAGCAGGCGCAGCAGGGTGGTCTTGCCACAGCCCGAGGGCCCAATCAGGCTGATAAACTCACCCTGGGCAATCTCGAGGTTGGCATCTTTGAGGGCAACCGTGCCGGTCTGAAAGACCATCGAGACCTGCCTCACCAAAACGATGGGAGGGGCCTCGAGGCCAGTGCTGGATGGGTGGGTGTTCGGGGTGTTGGACTGCATCATGGTCTTCCCTATTGGTGTCTCTGGCCGGTCAGGGCAGCGGTCACGCCCAGTCCGATATAGATACCTCCAGTTACCAGCCGCTGCCTCTGGGCAAAGCGGGGCTCCTTGGTTTTGCGCCGGAGCCAGCCCCCCAGCGTGCTCGAGAGGAGCGCATAGGCTCCATCGCTGAAGGTAGCCAGGGTAATGAAAACCAGTCCCAGCAGCAAGAACTGCAACGAGGCCGCTCCCCTGGCCGGGTCTACAAACTGCGGCAGAAAGGCAAAGAAGAAGAGGGCGGTTTTGGGGTTCAGGGCATTGACTACAAAGCCTTGCAGAAAAATGCGCCCCAGGGGCTGCCGGTCCAGAGCGCCAAGCTCCACAGGCTCCCTCGAGAGCCAGGTACGCAGGCCCAGGTACACCAGATAAGCCGCACCTGTATACTTAACCAGGTTGAAGGCTAGGGCGCTGGAAAGCAAAATGGCCGAAAGGCCCAGCGTGGCCATCAGCACGTGTACCATCCCGCCGCACTGGATGCCCAGCACGCTGGCCACCCCCGCCGCACGGCCCTGCGAGGCGCTGCGCGTGACGATGTACAGCACTGCAGGGCCGGGAATCAGAAGCAGCGCCAGGCTGGCCAGGGCGAACACAAGTAGTTGATCGGGGGGAATTAGCATCTAGACCTCGTCTTCGCTGGGGATTCTACCGCGCCACGCATAAATATCCAACCTGCTCACCACTTCCTGGGTCTACGCTGTGCGATCACGATTAGCAAACCGCCAGCAACCACAAACAGCGCCCAGGCCGAGCTACCTCCCAGGGCCAGAAGCACCCCAATCGAAAGGCATATGCCCCCCAGGAAGCTGAGCACCTGCTTCGGCTTCATCAGAAATACATGGGCTCGCGCCGCAGGAGCTTACCCCGCCCTTTCTCGCCCACAAACTGCCCATCGCGCACCGCCACCTTGCCCCGCACCGTGACCACACTGGGCTTGCCGTCTATCTCGAAACCCTCAAAGCCGTTGTAATCGTTGTTCACGCTCTGGGTAGCAACCGAAATCTTGCCCCGGTGGTGGGGGTCGTATACAACCAGGTCGGCGTCGGATCCTACGGCAATGGTGCCTTTGCGCGGGAACAGGCCAAAGAGCTTGGCCGCCCGGGTGCTGGCCGCATCCACAAAGCGGTGGATGTCGAGCTGGCCCCGGCTCACCCCATAGGTGTAGAGCAGGTTCACCCGATCCTCGATGGCCGGGATGCCGTTAGGGATTGCAGTAAAAGCATCTTTACCCAGTAGCTTCTGCGAAGTGTCGAAGGGGCAGTGGTCGGTACCCACAGTGTCAATAAAGCCCTGGGCCAGCGCATCCCACAGGGCTCTTTGATTGCGCTTCTCGCGCAGCGGAGGCGACATGATGTATTTCATGGCCTCCACCCCGCCCTGCTCGGCGTAGGTCTTGTCCAGCAAAAAGTGGGGGATGACCGACTCAATGTACAGGGGTACGCCACGGGCCTTGGCGGCCAAAGCCGCATCGAGGGCAGGCTTACAGGAGAGGTGCACCACGTAGCCGGTGGCTCCGGTGTTCTCGAGGAAGGTGGCAAAGCGGTTGGTGCCCTCGGCCTCGACCGACTCGGGGCGGCTGGGCTCGTGCCACTCGGGGCCGGTCTTGCCTTCGGACAGGAGTTTTTGTTGCAACTGGCCCACCAGCTCAGCATTCTCGCAGTGGGCAGTCACAATTACCCCCAGCTCTTTGGCCAGCCGCAGGGTCTGGTACATCTCCCCGTCTTCCACCCCAAAGAAGTTCTTGTAGGAGAGGAAAATCTTGAAGCTGCTGATACCGTCGGCCACAATCTCGCGGAGCTGGGCCTCGGTCTTTTGGTCGAACTTGGACACCGCCATGTGGAAGGTGTAGTCGCAGTAGCTGTTCCCCTCGGCCTTGCTCTTCCAGAGCTGATAACCTTCCAGGGCATCGTCGTTGCGGCTGGGGCAGCACATCTCGATGTAGGTGGTGGTGCCCCCCATCAGGGCTGCCTTGGAGCCGGTTTCGTGGGTGTCCTTGGCGAAGGTCGCCATGAAGGGCAGGTAAATGTGGACGTGCGGGTCTATGAAGCCCGGAAACACATACTTGCCCGAGGCGTCTATCACCTCCGTACCGGGCGGGGCGTCCAGGTTCTGCCCAATGCGCGTGATGGTCTCGCCTTCAGCGTAGATGTCGGCTTTGTAGCGGCTGTCTGCGGTGATGATTTCGCCGTTTTTGATGAGCAGTCCCATTTTTGACTCCTTTCCGTTTATTCACTGCCAAAAGGGCTTCGGTCGCGTCTGCAGGCGCTTTTACGCGAAAACATCCTGGTAAATCTGCGGCAGGGTAATCTGACTCTCCAGGCAGGGTAGGGGTATAACCCCATCCCCGGCCAGATCCTGCTCCTGCCAGCAACCTTCGGCATCCCGCCAGGCATGGCGCACCAGGAGGGAATCCTGGTCAACCATCAGGTAGGTTTGCAGCGAGGGCAGCCGGGTGTACTCGAGCTTCTTCTCCCTGAGGTCTATGGCCAGGGTCGTTGGCGAAAGCACTTCAACCAGGATGCAGGGCTCCGTCTCGTAGTAATCGTTAGTTATGGGCTTACTGCACACCACCATTACATCTGGGTAATAGATGGCTTTTTCGGTATCGCTTCTTTCATTTTCGCCAATCAAGAGCCGCATGCCCTCCTGGTGAACACGGCAGTTCTTGCCTCGAGCCATCTGCCAGCACAGAGCAAAAATGTTTCCGGAAATGCGGCTGTGACGCTGGCTGGCCCCAGCCATCGCATAAACCTGTCCCCCAACATACTCGCGCCGCACCGTGGAAGCTTGCTCGGTTTCCAGGTATTCCGCTACGCTCAAGGGCTTTAGAGCTGGCCTGACCATATCTAAATCCTACGCCGGGTTGCAGATGAAAAGTACACTTGCCGCTCCGTTGCGGATGCCTCAATGAATCTCGATGCCTACCTCCTCCCGGTACCGCAGCATGGCCTCCCAGTCCTCGGTCACCTCGGGGCGCTTCTCGGTAAGCTCACGCCAGGTGACGCTTGCACGGCCCGAGGGCACCTCTACCATCTCGATGCAACCCTCCACCGGACAGACGTTGTGGCACAGGCGGCAGCCCACGCAGTCTTCTTCGCGCACCACCGGCTGGGGGCGGGTACTCACGGCCTCGAGCTTGCCGTTGGAGTGGACGTCGTAGCGGAAGGGCGGCACCACGCTGCCGCTGGCATCAACCAGGTCAATGCACTGGTGGGCGGTATCGTTGCAGGCCACGTAGCACAGGTTGCATCGGATGCACTTGTCGGGGTCAATGCGCGCCACCGCCCGGAAAGAGAGGTCGAAGTCGTTGAAGTCGGAGATTCTGTGCAGGCTCTTGCCCACCACGTCGGAGATGGTTTTGAAGCCCTTGGCATCCATCCAGGCGTTGAGGCCGTCCACCAGGTCTTCGATGATGCGGAAGCCATAGTGCATGACCGCCGTGCAGACCTGCAGGCTGGTTGCGCCCAGTAGCAGAAACTCGGCGGCGTCTTTCCAGGTCGAGATGCCCCCCATGCCCGAGATGGGCACCCCGTAGCGGCGAACCTCGTCGTCTACCCCTAGCGAGGACAACAAATTCAACGCTATCGGCTTAACAGCCGGGCCTGCGTACCCTCCGTGGCCGCCCTTCCCTCCGATATTGGGGGTGATTTCCAGGGTATCGAGGTTCACCCCCACGATGGAGTTGATGGTATTGATCAGGGAGAGCCCATTGGCGCCCGCCGCCAGGGCCGCTCGAGCGGGCGGCACCACCGAGGCCACATTGGGGGTCAGTTTCACAATGACCGGAATTTTGGCCACTTCGGTGACCCAGGAGGTAATCATCTGGCAGTACGAGGGCACCTGACCGACCGCGCTGCCCATACCCCGCTCGCTCATGCCGTGGGGGCAGCCGTAGTTGAGCTCGATGCCGTCGGCTCCGGTATCTTCAATACGCATCACGATATCGCGCCAGGCTTCGGGCTTGGACTCGACCATGGCGGAGACAATGACTGCACGGTCGGGCCAGTGGCGCTTCACATCGCGGATTTCTCTTAGGTTGACCTCGAGGGGCCGGTCGGAGATCAGCTCCACGTTGTTGATGGCCAGCATTTTCTGGCCCCCGTAGTGCCAGGCCCCATAGCGGTTCGAGACATTCAGCACCGGCGCCCCAATGGTCTTCCAGACCGCCCCACCCCAGCCGTGCTCAAAGGCCCGGTGCACCTGTGCGCCCGAGTTGGTGGGGGGCGCGGAAGCCAACCAGAAGGGGTTGGGGGACTTGATGCCGGCAAAGTTGATGCTAAGGTCTGCCATTATGTGCTCCTTTCGGTCGCGCTGAAAGCTAAAGGCTCATAGCCAAAAAAAGCGACCTCTGTTTCGCCAAATCAATCATCGGCGGCTGCTCCCACGCCAGCCACTAAGTTGCGGTGAATCGCAAACGCCGCCAGTTTGCCGTCCTGCACTGCCATCACGGTAGAGGCTGCGCCTTTGGCCCGGATGCAGTCGCCCCCGGCGAAAACGCCGGGCAGGCTGGTCTCGTAGTTCTGGTTGACCTTGATGAAGCCCTTCTCGGTCTCGAGGCCCAGCAGCCTGGCCACCGCTGGTTTCTCCTGGCCGATGGCCTTCACCACCTGATCACAGGGCAACACAAACTCTGACCCAGGCACAGGCAGGGGGGCGGGCCGGCCCGAGGCGTCGGGGGCCCCCAGGGCCATCCGCACGCACTTCAGGCCCACCACCTGGCCGTTCTCCACCAGCACCTCTACGGGCTGAGTCAGGAAGCGGAACTCCACCCCTTCGTTTTTTACAAAGCTGTACTCGAAATCGTAGGCGGTCATCTCGCGTTCGGTACGGCGGTAGACCATCGTGACCCGCTCGGCCCCCAGGCGCTTGGCAATGGTAGCGCAGTCCACCGCGGTGTTACCCGCCCCAATCACCACCACCTGCTGCCCCACCTTCAAGCTTCCAGGGTTCATCTTGGAGGTCTCGATGTACTGCAGGCCGTCCAGGATGTACTCCTCTCCCGGAATTCCCATCCTGGGCACAGCCCCCAAACCCACGCTCAGGAACACCGCATCAAAAGCCTGCTTAACCTCGTCCCAGGAAAGGTTTCGGCCCAGCTCCATCTGGGTTTTGATCTCCACACCCAGCCGCCGAACCATATCGGCCTCGGCCTGGGCCACCTCCACCGGCTCACGCAGCACGATGATGCCATAGGTCGAGAGCCCGTTGGGGAGCTCACGCTTCTCGAACACCGTGACGCTGTGCCCCAGCTTGGCCAGCTCACCGGCGCAGGTCAGGCCCGCGGGCCCCGCCCCAATCACCGCGACCTTCTTGCCCGTAGGGGGGCCTGGCTTGAACACGTCAATCCCGCGCTCGTACACGTAATCGGTTGCATAGCGCTGCAAGCGCCCAATGGCAATGGGTTTGTGCTCCGCCCCCAGCACACAGGCCCCCTCACACAACTCCTGCACGGGGCAGACCCGCGCGCAGGTGGCCCCCATCAGGTTGGACTCCAGAATCGTGCGGGCTGAGCCCACCACGTTCCCACTGGCAATCTTTTTGATGAACTTGGGAATGTCGATGTGGGTGGGACAGGCGTGGGTGCAGGGGGCGTCGTAGCAGTAGAGGCAGCGGTTGGCTTCGACCAGCGCCTCGTGGTCGGTCAGGGGGGGGTAGTATTCGGATAGGACTTCTTCTGGCTTGATGATCTGCACGCTTCCTCCTTTATCGGGATGAGGCTTTTCGCCAAAAATAAAGGGCAAAAACCCTCTCGGTGATTGATCACTAAGACGGTTCGTGCCCTCACGGGAGCCGATTTAACCCAGTTGGTTTTTGCTAACAGGAATATACGGGCCAGTTTACAACGTTGTCAAGCACGTGTTTTCCAGCCAGAAGGCATTGCTTTATGCAAAGCCGTGAATGAATTCCCAAACAGCTCTTTTTTGAGGTGCGAAAATTGTGTCAAAAATGAAACCCAGCTCCTCTGTTATGTCTTGACTTAAATGGCATTCTGTCATATACATATTTCATGGCGCTTAAACGAACAACTCCCGATAAAAATGTTGCCCGCGACTTGCTACTGGACATTCTTACCGGCACGATTGCAGCCACTCTCCTGGTGGTTTTTGCCTTGATGGTGCCCAGCATCTGAAGCAGCACCAGATGCACCCTTCAGAAGTAGCTGGGGGCAAAACTCCATAACAAGGTCATCTGGTCGTAAAATTAGCTTGTGTATGAGACCCTGGTAGGCTCCGTTTTGCAAGTCCAGACCGCAAGCATTCATGGAGTGGTTTTCTATGATGTGGTCTTACAAACGGACAGCAGCGCCATTCGCGTGCGATTTCAGGATACCTTTTTGAACCCAGCCCCCAAGCCAGGCGAATACCTGAAGGTTGAACTTATTTTGGGGAACGTCAGTGATGTCCAGCGCATCCCCGCTCCATAACGGCCTTTTGGGACGATAGATGCTACAACTTCGAGAATTCGCTAAACAATCCTTGAGTAAGGTAGGCTCAAGTAGCCTAAGTGTAAGATTTGACCCTATCCATGCCCCGTCACCCTATAAAATCAGAATATATATCGCTCCCATCCCGCCGAGAGAGCGATGAACCCCAGGCGGAACTCAGGAGATAGATACCTTATGCGCTTAGAACTGCCGGTCATTCCACTGCGAAATACGGTTATCCTGCCGCATACCACGACCCCGGTAGACGTGGGCCGCGCCAAAAGCAAACGTGCGGTCGAGGAAGCAATGGGTGCCGACCGGCTCATCTTCCTGGTAGCTCAGCGCGACCCGGAAGTGGACGATCCCACCCAGGACGACCTGTACACATGGGGGGTGCAGGCCGTGGTGAAGCAGGCCATGCGTCTGCCCGATGGCACCTTGCAGGTGATGGTCGAGGCCCGCGCCAGGGCCGAGGTCAAGGATTACATTGCGGGGCCGTACCTGCGGGCTCGAGGTGAGGTGTACTCCGAGGTATTCCCCGCCGACGAGGCGGTGACCCGTGTGCTGGTGGAAGAACTCAAGGACGCTTTCGACAAATACGTGACCAGCCACAAGTCGCTGCGGCTGGATCGGTACCAGCTCGAGGCCGTGAAGGGCACCACCGACCCGGCCATGCTGGCCGACACCATCGCCTATCACGCGACCTGGACGGTAGCCGAAAAGCAGGAAATCCTCGAGCTGACCGATATAGAGGCCCGGCTCAAGAAGGTGCTGGAACTGCTCAGCCGGGATCTGGAGCGCTTCGAACTGGACAAGCGGGTGGCTCAGCGGGTCAAGGAACAGATGGACACCAACCAGCGTGAGTACTATCTGCGCGAGCAGATGAAAGCCATCCAGAAAGAGCTCGGTGGCGAAGACGGCCTGAGCGACCTGGACGCGCTGCGTAAAAAGATCGAAGAAATCGGGATGCCTGAGGCCGTCAAGACCAAGGCCCTCAAGGAGCTCGATCGCCTCGAGCGCATGCAGCAGGGCAGCCCCGAGGCCACCGTGGCCCGCACCTACCTGGACTGGCTGACCGAGGTTCCCTGGACCAAAGCCGACCCCGAGGTGCTGGATATTGCCCACACCCGCCAGATTCTGGACGAGGATCACTTCGGCCTCAAGGATGTCAAGGAGCGCATCCTGGAATACCTGGCGGTGCGTCAGTTGACCGCCCACCTGGAGGTGCGCAACAAGGCCCCCATCCTGGTACTGGTAGGGCCGCCGGGGGTGGGCAAGACCTCGCTGGGGCGCAGCATCGCCCGGAGCATGAACCGCAAGTTCCACCGCATCTCGCTGGGTGGGGTGCGCGACGAAGCGGAAATCCGGGGGCACCGCCGCACTTACATTGGGGCCATGCCGGGCAAGCTGATCCACGCCATGAAGCAGGTGGGGGTGGTCAACCCGGTTATCCTGCTGGACGAAATTGACAAGATGAGCTCAGACTGGCGCGGCGACCCTGCGAGCGCCATGCTGGAAGTGCTTGACCCCGAGCAGAACAACACCTTCACCGATCACTACCTGGACGTGCCCTACGACCTTTCCAAGGTCTTTTTCATCACCACCGCCAACACCCTGCAAACCATCCCCCGGCCCTTGCTGGACAGGATGGAGGTCATCGAGATTCCGGGTTACACCAACCTCGAGAAAGCCGCCATCGCCCGCCAGTACCTCTGGCCCAAACAGGTCAAGGAAGCTGGCATGGAGGGCAAGATTGAAGTGACCGATGCCGCCATTATGCGGGTGATTAACGAATACACCCGCGAGGCCGGGGTGCGGGGCCTCGAGCGCGAGATGGGCAAGATTGCCCGCAAGGGGGCCAAGTTCTGGCTCGAGGGAAGCTGGGAAGGCTTGCGCACGGTGGACGCATCTGACCTGCCCACCTACCTGGGCATCCCCCGTTTCCGCCCCGACAAAGCCGAAACCGAGCCCCAGGTGGGCACCGCCCAGGGCCTGGCCTGGACGCCGGTAGGTGGTACCCTGCTCACCATTGAGGTAGCTGCAGTTCCCGGCAGCGGCAAACTCTCGCTCACCGGCCAACTTGGTGAGGTCATGAAGGAGTCGGCCCAGGCCGCCCTCACCTACCTGCGGGCGCACACCCAGACTTACGGCCTGCCCGAGGACTTCTACAACAAGGTAGACCTGCACGTACACGTCCCCGATGGCGCCACCCCCAAGGACGGTCCCAGCGCCGGCATCACCATGGCCACCGCCATCGCCAGCGCCCTCAGCCGTCGTCCGGCCCGCATGGACATCGCCATGACCGGCGAGGTCAGCCTGCGCGGCAAGGTGATGCCTATTGGTGGAGTGAAAGAAAAACTGCTGGCAGCCCACCAGGCGGGCATCCACAAAATCGTGCTGCCGAAGGATAATGAGCCGCAGCTCGAGGATCTGCCCAAGGAAGTGCTGGAAGGGCTGGACATCAAACTGGTGGAGGACGTGGGCCAGGTGCTGGAGTACCTGCTGCTACCCGAGCCCGCCATGCCCCCTGTGGTGCAACCCACCGACAACCGCCAGCAGCCCGGCGCAGGCGCCTAGAGTCCGGAAAATAGCCCCTCCCGCAAGTCAGGGAGGGGCTTTCTTGTTTGGCTGGAAGCCCCTGACAACTTCAACTTATCACTCAAGTTGATGAATCCCCACACTTAACACCTAGGCCGAAAGCTCACAGCCAGAGACTCTACGAGGAGTATGTTGATATGGTTGACCGGTATGGTGCGTGTTCAAATAAAGTTGACATCATTCCGCAGCCCAGTTTCTGTTTCCGACCCAGGCTTTTATCGTTTTCCCCTTTCCCTCTCCCCTTGCGGGAGAGGGTGGCGACAGCGCCGGCAAGTTTGGTGCTCCTTTTGCCAAATAAAACTATTCTCGCGGTAACCGCTGTCGCCGGATGAGGGGTTGAAACAACCATACCCAGGTAAATGATAAGAGCCTACTTCCGGCCTAACCGCACTTGCTATACCCACAGCTGTAGCACTTCATGCACCCTTCCTCACGCACCAGGTTCTCGTCCCCACACTCGGGGCACCTGCCCAGTCCGGTATGGGTTTTGGCAGGTTGGATGTTCTGTAGGGGTGCGTTCAGGTGCTGCTTGCTGGCCTGGATGGGCGCGGTCATGGCCCGCTGCATGGCCTGGGGCACCATGTTATCGTCCAGGGGCATCTGGGCGGCTTTGCGCTCGCCTTCGGCAATCTGGATTTTGCTGGTGGTTTCCAGGGCTACTGCAATCAGGTCGGCCTTGCTGGTCACAAAACGGCCCTGGTAGCTGCCGTACAGGCCGCCATTGATGCCCCGCA
This sequence comes from Meiothermus sp. CFH 77666, assembly GCF_017497985.1. Classification (NCBI taxonomy): domain Bacteria; kingdom Thermotogati; phylum Deinococcota; class Deinococci; order Thermales; family Thermaceae; genus Meiothermus; species Meiothermus sp. CFH 77666. Next base: position 113,971 of record NZ_JAGDFV010000001.1, on the reverse strand, counting down.
GGGTCTTGACCAGCTCGGCCACCGGTACACCGTATTGCAGGGCCTTGGAGATGATGCGGCCCAGGGCCTCGCTGTCGGCGTTGGCCTCATCGCCTGCTTTGCCCGAGGTCAGGATGACCTCCACCGGGTGTTCACCTTGCATGTTCACCGTCACCAGGAAGCCACGGCGGGTGCCGTCGGCAGCGGTGAGTTTGACCATATCGGTGTATCCCACCAGGCGGCCCGTGCGCTCAAAGATGGGGCGAACCGTTGGCTGGCCTACCTGCTCTACCGCAGGGCTGACAGGAACGTCTAACAGGGCAGGCTGTACAGCCACCGTCTCATCGCTGTGATTCTGGGTTTTCTTTTCTTCCTTGCTCACCGAGAGCACCTGGTATTCGCGGCTGCCATCGCGGTAGACTGTAATGCCCTTGCAACCGGTCATGTACGCCTCGGTGTAGGCCGCCTCCACATCCTCCACGGTGGCCTGGTTGGGCAGGTTGATGGTTTTGGAAAGCGAGTTGGCCGCGTAGCCCTCGGCGTCGAAGGCGGTCTGTACTACCCCTTGCATCCGCACATGATCCAGCGGCGGCACGTCGTGGGCCCCTTCAAACACATTGCTAATAGCGCTGGGAATGCCCTCCAAACCCTTCACGCTGCCGTGGTTGGCTTGAATAGCTTCGATAATGGCATCCCAATCCCAGACCAGCCGACCTTCCTCGCTCCCTCTCTCTCCTTTGGGGGCAGTGGCAAACCGCCCCTCGGCTGGGAACTGTTCCATCATCTCCACAAACAAGGGGTGTAGCAATGCCTTGTACTGCCCGCCAATACGCCGCCACATGAAGGGAGAGAACATCGGCTCGATGCCGCTGGAAACCCCCATCAACATGCTGGTGGTGCCAGTGGGGGCCACTGTCAGCACCGCCACGTTGCGGCGGGGGCGGATGCCCAGCGCCTCGAAGGCCGCCCGGTGCTGCTCGTAGAGCGGAAACACGCCCCGCTCCTGACCCAGCCGCTCCGACTCGGCAATGGCTTCCTCGCGCATGACGTTCATCACCTGGGCCACCACCCGGCGGCCCGCCTCCGAAGAATAGGGCAGGCCCATCTTGATGAGCATATCGGCCAGGCCCATTACCCCAAGCCCCAGACGGCGCAAACTCTGGCTGGCAACACGGTTGTCTTCCAGGGCAAACACATTCACGTCCAGCACGTTGTCCAGGAAGCGGATAGCGGTGTGAACATCCTGGCGGAAAGCGGCATAGTTGAACTCGCCATTTTCTACATAAGCCGCCAGGTTAATCGCCCCCAGGTCGCAGGGCTCGCCCACCGTGAGGGGGATTTCCCCGCAGGGGTTGGTAGAGCGAATCTGATAGCGGGGCCCCAGGTTCTTGAGGGCCGAAAGCTCATTGACGCGATCCACGAAAATCAGACCGGGTTCGCCGGTAGCCCAGGCGTGCCAGGCAATTTCGTGCCAGAGCCACTTGGCCGGCACCTTGCCGCCATACACCGGAATGGGGCGGGCGCCGTCCTGGGCGCGTTCGGGTAAGTAAGGCAACACCCCGTTGTAGGGGCCTTGCACCGGGTAGGGGTAGTATTTGCCCGGCACCTCGGAGGGTTCAACCGCCCACAGTCCGTCGGTCTGCAATACCTGCCAGAAGGCTTCGGAGACCAGGATCGAAATGTTGAAGGTGGAAATATCACCCTCACTGGCCTCGCGGTCGAGATCTTTGGCGGTCAGGAAGTCCAGCAGGTCGGGGTGGTCAATAGCAAGCGTGGCCATTCCAGCGCCCCGGCGGGTGCCACCCTGCCTTACCACCCGCAGCACCGGCGCATACACGTAGCGCAGGGTGGCCACGGGGCCCGCTTTCTCGGCCCCCAGGTTGGCCCACTCCAAAAAGTTGTCGTAAATCTCCACCAGGAAGCTGACCGGGCCGCTGCTGGTACCCCCGCTGCCCTTGATTTCGGCTCCCTCAGGGCGCAGGCTGCTGAAGTCCACATGGGGTTCCTGCCCTTTGATCGCCAGGCTCAGCGCGGCTTTAGCCGTTTCGATAATGCCGCGCATATCATCCGGTACCATCAGCACATCGCCGGGCTTTTCCCGCACGGTCATGACCCCGTTGCGACGGGCCAGCGCAGCCAGTTCGGGCTTCAAAAGGCCGTAGACCACCCGCGTCCAGTTGCGCACGGTGATGTTTTCCTTGTCGCCATCGGGGTTGATGGGAGGGCGCATCATGCCCTTGATAAAGTCTTCTACGTCGGCGTGCTCTGCAGAGATGTAGGCGAAACCGCGCACGGTTCCGCGTGGGCCGGCATTCTTGCGCGAGACATAGGGGTCAAGGTTGACCCCGTTGCCCCCTCCGACCTTGGTGACCAGGGCCAGCTTGGTCGCTACTTCCAGAATCCCATCAAAGCTGCTGGGGTCGTGGTCGGTGGCTCCCTGTACAAAGCAGTTGAGTACGTTGCCGTGCTGGGTGCCCGCTCCGGCCAGCACCCGCCCGCCAGGGCAGAAGCGTTTGGAGGCCATCAACTGGTAAAACTGCTCACCCCAGTAGGCTTTGTCCTGTTCAGATTTTTCGGGCGAAGCCACCCAGGTAGCCACCCGGCGAAACATTCCAAATACGTCCCCATCGCCAGGTTGCATATACTGGCGCTTGGCGATGGCCTGGGCGTGATCATCAAAAAGTGCTGGCGTGAAGCTATTCATGGTGTCCTCCAATTTGAAGTAGTTCTCCCCAGCCACTCTAGTGGCTCAAGATATTGGGGATTCCGCGCTAGATACTACTACCTATTGTATGCTTTGACAAGCGGTCTCTAAAAAGCCAGTGATTAGGATACAAACATAATACTTTAAGTCTCGAGGGAAAAACAATACCTTTAGTTCAAATATATAGGGGAAATGCTCATGAATTACTACTATAAGTAGTATATGAACCAAAATCAGTTCTGCTCTAAACAAAAACAGTCTCGCGATTTAGACTAGCTACTCAGAGCGGTGACGCGAACGGCACAAAAACCCAGCCAAAAGTGTCATTCCGGGCGCACCGAGGAATCCGAAGTGCTGCCATCCCCAACAATCACTAGCCATATTCCGTACCAGATGACAGGTGTATTTGTTGTTGGATTCGATGGTCTTGTTCCATTGACGCAGCCGTACTCAGTAAGAGGGAGCGAGGGCCCTGATGTCCCCCCTATTCGCACTTCAACCTTCAAACCTGCTCGAGAGTCTGCCAGACAGCCAGGGAAAAGGGCTCCAAAATGCCATCCTCGAGGTAGCCTCCCACACACCGACCCTCCTTACCCGACAGCAGGTCTATGGCCTGCTCTCCCCTGGGCCAGAGGCCGTGCAGCGGAATGTTGATTCGCCAGCGTTCGGGCGAGGCGTTTATGGTCACCACCACGCTGCTTTGCCCTTGAGTGCGGGCAAAGGCCAGGTGGGCATCCTGGGCATAAAGGTACTGGTATCGGCCCCGGCGCAAGACCGGCAGCGACTGCCGCAGAGCCGCCATCTGTTGAATGGTTTGCATCAGGGGCTTTTGCCAGCGGGCCTCATCCCAGATCATGCCCCGGCGGTTGTCGGGGTCGTGGCCCCCGGCCATGCCGATCTCGTCGCCATAGTAAACCGTGGGCGCTCCGGGCAGGGTAAAAAGCATGGCGAAGGCCAGTTGTACCCGCTCGAGCTGCCCCCGCAGGAGGCTAAAAATACGCGGGGTGTCGTGCGAGGTCATGATGTTCATTTGGGCGGTCACGATCTCCCAGTCGTAGCGGCAAAAAAGCTCCTCGAGGCGGTGGTGGCAGGCCATGGCCCCCAGGCTTTCCAGCCGCCCCAGGCCACTCTTGGCTGCCAGGTCTTTGTCCAGCACCTCTGCCCCCACAAAGCCCAGAATGGCCCGTCCCAGCGGGTAGTTCATCACCGCATCGAACTGATCGCCCTGCAGCCACCGGCTTGCATCGTCCCAGATTTCGCCCACAATGTAGGCCTCAGGGTTCTTTGCCTTGACCCGCCGGCGGAACTCGCGCCAGAACTCGTCGTCGTCAATCTCGTTGGGTACGTCCAGCCGCCAGCCGTCAATGCCGTACTGAAACCAGTATTCCGCCACGGACAGCAAATACGCCCGGCACTCGGGGTTAGCGGTATTGAATTTGGGCAGCTCGGGGTTGTTCCACCAGGCCGCGTAGTTGGCGTGCCTGGCGTAGGCGTTCAGGGGAAACTTGTAGATGTGAAACCACTCGCGGTAGGGCGAGGCCGCCTCGTTTTCCATCACGTGCTGAAAGGCAAAGTGGGCCCGCCCGCAATGATTAAAGACCCCATCCAGAATTACCCGCATGTTGCGCCGGTGGGCTTCCTCGACCAGCTTGCGCAAGGCTTCGTTTCCGCCCAGCATGGGGTCTACCTGAAAGTAGTCGCTGGTATGGTAGCGGTGGTTGGCGGTAGAGCTAAAAATGGGGCAGAAATACAGTGCGTTGAAGCCCTGCTCCTTGATGTAGTCCAGCTTCTCGATCACGCCCCAGAGGTTGCCGCCCTTGAAGCCGCGCAAGGTGGGGGGGGCGTCCCAGGCTTCAAAGCCACTTTGTACCGGTGCTGGGCTGGCCGGGGGCCCGGCCCCCATGCGAAAACGGTCTGGAAAAATCTGATAAAAAACGGCATCCTTGACCCATTCTGGTGTCATTCACACTCCCACGCGAAAACGTCTGCACGTTGCCAGGGGTTAGTCTAAACCTTACAGACGAAATCTCAAGTGTAGGCAACCAGGATTTCGTTATGTGAAGGCTCTTATCATTCCTTCGTGTGCTACCTCATAACTCCACCCCAGCCATCTTCAGGAGAACCCGGCTGCGAATGAGGTTGTGCACCAGAAGGATGAGGTTGACCCGAGCCACCAGCCCCCAGTAGGAGCGGGCTTCTACCCTGTGCAACCCTAATGACCGCACCATTACACTGAACCGGGTCTCGATCCAGTTGCGCACCCTCCCCATCCAATCCTGCCACCCCGTCTCCACCACCTTCCCTCCCCTAAGCCGGTAGGGAGGCGTCTGAACCCCCTGAACCCACCGGAAGCCCCGGTCCCCCAAGACCGCGGGCAGGTCGGCTACCAGCTCCCTCCCCCAGGTCTCCCGGGCGTTCCCAGGAAGGAGGGCATAGCGGAAGAAGAGACCCCGCTCGTTCATCACCGGCATCAGTACGTACCCGCCGAAGGCTCCCAAAGGGCCCACCCCCACGGCGGCTTCAGGGAGATCCAGGCTATGGATGTGGTGACCCTGGGCCAGGGGGAGGGGCTTCAGATCCACCACCTGGAGAAGGCCTTCTCCCCCGGAAAGACGCACTGCGAGGTGGGCCAGCAGCCCCTGGGCCTTCTGCAGTACGCGGTAGAAGCGGGAGAGGTGGGGGAGGGAGGGGAAGTAGGCCTTGAGGGTGGCTTTAGCGGAGAGGAAGCCTTTGGCGAGATCCTGGCCTTGTAGCAGGAGAAAGATGGCGAGGGCCAGGAGTTCAGCCAGGGTGGCCTTCTGGTGCTTTTGTTTCTTGGGGAAGCGGAAGCCTTGGGCCTGCAGGGCTTTGAGCTGGTCATCTACCCAGACATAGGTAGCGATCAGGAGGGTTTCTGCGTCAAGATAGTAAAGGGGGTGCTCGCGATCTGAGTGCATAGCACCCCCTCTTGTTTCACATCTTGGGGTTCAGATCAAGTAGCACACGAAGGCATTTGCCTGGGCATCGTCGTTTCAACCCCTCACCCGGCGACAGCGGTTACCGGCAGAATTGTTCAATTTGGCCAAAAGAGCACCTTACTGGCCGGCGCTGTCGCCACCCTCTCCCGCAAGGGGGGAGGGAAAAGAGAAAACGATAAAAGCCTGTCGTTGTGTGAAGGGCGGGTAGCGCTGGGTCATCGGTTCTGATACCATGCCCGAGTTATGCCGCGTGGGAATCTGTTTGTCATGACCGGGGCTTCGGGGGTGGGCAAAGGCACCATCCGGGGAAGGCTCCTGGAATACCACCGTATGTACTACTCGATCTCGATGACCACCCGGCCCCCCAGGGTGGGAGAACGCAATGGGGTGGACTACTACTTTGTCAGCAAAGCCGAGTTCGAAAGCAAAATTGCGCAAAACGGTTTCCTGGAATGGGCGCAATACGTAGACGACTACTACGGCACCCCCCGGGAGCCGGTGGAAGAAGCCCTAAGCAAAGGACAGGATGTGATCCTCGAGATAGAGGTACAGGGCGCTTTACAGGTCAAACAGGCCATGCCGGAAGCGATTCTGGTCTTCATCATTCCCCCCTCGCTGTCGGAGTTGCGCCGAAGGCTCCTGGTGCGTGGAACCGACAGTCTGGCCAAGATTCACAAGCGGCTCAAGCGGGCCGAAGAAGAGATTCGTATGGCCGACCAGTTCAAGTATGTACTGGTCAACGACCAGCTCGACAAAGCCGTCTCCGACTTTGCCGCCATCATTCAGGCCGAGCGGCTGCTACAACCGCGCATGGGCGAAGCACTGGCCCGCGCCCTCTCGGTAGACCCGGTTCTGGAACGCGAACTCGATGAACTCGAGCGCAAGCGGCTCGAGGCGGGCGAGCAGGGCAAGTAAACATTTCTCACCTTGTGCTGTACAATCGGAGCTTAGTTGTAGAGGTAGAGCTATGGCAGAACCCGGCATTGATACCCTTCTGGCCCTGACCGACTCCAAATACCGCCTGACCGTGGTGACGGCAAAGCGCGCCCAACAGTTGCTGCGCTACGACTTCAAAAACACCGTGCTGAACAGCGACGAGATACCCCGCATGCGCACGCTGGAGGGTGAAAAACCCGACCCCAATGCAGTCACCTGGGCCATGCAAGAACTCCAGACCCGGCGCCTTCAGATTGGCGAAGGCTTGATTACCGAGGATCGCCTGACCAAATTCCTCGATCAGATGTACCCCCGCGAAGTCATCGAGCCTGCTGATTGATGGGCGCGGAGCTCTATTGCTAGCGAGCCAACTTTGGTCAGTCCGCATCTTCATGCACGGGCCGGGCGGCCTGTGCAGATGAAAAGTGACCCCTCTGCATCGTATATCCTGCCTCGAGCATTGGGCAGGCAGTCTGTATAGAGCGCCCTACACAAAAATCGAGCTGTCCGAGAATAAGAATCCTTTGTTGTAGGGCAGTAGCGCCCGACTGGGCGGCCACGTCTGAGAAGGTGGCAAGCATCCCAAACCGCATGCGACCTGTATAATCACAAATCGAGATTCGGGGAGCAATCGCTATGGCAAGCAAGGAACAGCGTCACCGGGCTATTCAAGAAATTATCTCCCGAGAGAGCATATCGACCCAGGCCGAGTTGGTGGATCGGCTGCGTAAGCTAAACTATGACGTAACCCAGGCTACGGTGAGCCGCGACATCAACGAAATGCGCCTGGTACGGGTTCCGCTGGGGCGGGGAAAGCACAAATACGCCCTGGCCCAGCTCGACCTGGCGGAAGATGTAATGGAAGAACTCCGACGCATTTTTCCAACCTTTGTGCGGGATGTAGACCGGGGCGAGAATGTGCTGGTGCTCAAAGTGTCTGAAGGGCATGCTTCCGGCATCGCGCTGCTGATTGACCGGCTGCGCCGGGACGATATTGTGGGCACAATTGCAGGAGAGGATTCAATTCTGGTGGTGGGCCGCACGGTTCAGGATGCAGAGGCTCTGCAAGAGGAGTTCGAAGGGTTGCTAACCTGAACACCAGGGCAGCCAGGGGGCCTGGCGAAGCAGTTTGGCGGTAATAAACCCCCTGCCTGGTGCTTTTCTGCCCTCGAGGATGGAATCACGATGGTCGAGTTTGCTCTCAAGGCCTTTCTGACCCTGTTTGTGCTGATTGACCCCATCGGCCTGATTCCGCTATTCCTGGCCCTGGTGGGCACCCGCAGCTATCAGGAGCAAAAGCGCATTGCGCTCAGGTCAACCCTGGTGGCGGGCCTGCTGGTTCTGGCCTTTGCCTTGCTGGGGGGGGTGATTTTGCGTTATCTGGGCATCAGCCTGGAGGCGCTGAAGGTGGCGGGGGGTTTGCTTTTGTTTAAGATTGCGCTGGATATGATCAACGCCCAGCTCGAGCGCGAGACCGACGAGGAACATGCCGAGTCGCAGGCCCGGGCCGATATCTCGGTATTTCCCCTGGCTATTCCGCTGATTGCCGGGCCGGGCACCCTGGCGGGGGTGCTGATTCTGGCCGGGTCGGCCCCCCAGGGGATTGTGGGTTTCGCGCTGGTTCTGGCGATGGCGGCAGCGGTTTTGTTCCTGACCTACTGGTCGCTCAGGGCCGCCCTGAAGTTCTCGAGTTCGCTGGGTCGCACCGGCATCAATGTGATTACCCGGGTGCTGGGCATACTGCTGGCAGCCCTGGCGGTACAGTACGTGGCCGATGGGGTGCGGGTTTTGCTAAAGCTCGAGTGAGCTGCGAACCCGGCGCTTGTCTTTGTACATGGCCTGATCGGCCTGCGCAAGAGCGGCCTGTAAATCCTGGAGGGGAGGGATGTCCACGGCTCCTGCGCTCACCTCGACGTGGATGGCCGAGCGCACCCGGCGCACCATCTCGGGCACTTCGGAAAGCGGCAACCCCAGGTGCAGGCTTACAAACTCGTCACCCCCGATGCGAAAGACCTGATCCTCCTGGCGGAAGACGCTCTTGAGGGCGGTTGCCAGAATTTTGAGCGCCTGATCGCCTGCGGCATGACCGTACTGGTCGTTGATCCGTTTGAGGCCATCCATGTCCCAGTAAATGAGCGTCAGGGGCATGTCCAGACGTTCGGCCTGGGCTCGAACTTTGGGGAAATTCTCTTCCAGGGCGTGCCGGTTACCCAGCCCCGTAAGGGCATCGCTCAGGGCCAGCTCGGACAGATTCCGGCGGGTAAGCAGGCCGTACAGCACCGTAGCGGCCTGTAGGGCAAAGGTCTGGGCAATGGTCAGGCTCTCGGGAGGAAAGGCCTCGGTCGAGGTGAGCGAATCGAGGTTGAGGGTGCCCATCACCCGGCCTTGCAGCACAATCGGAACGGTCACGGTGGCCTTTAGCTCCTCGAGCTTGCCCACCTGATTGAACATATCGAGCTCGTGGGAGATGTGCTTTCGGGTTCGTTCTTGAATGTGAGGCGATACCAGCAAGCGGGGTTTGCCCAGCAACCAGGCTTCCTCTCCCAGCCCGTACCAGGCCAGTTCGTGGTTGTAAGACAGGGCATGCTGGGTCAACTCCTCGGCAAAGCCAATCTGGGCTACAAATCGGAACTCGCCGTTTTCCAGCAGGGTCAGGCTTCCGGCCTCGGCCCCCGGAACCACCTCGACGGCTGTTTGCAGCACCCGCATGAGGAGCTCCTCGAGTTTTTCTTCCTGGGTGAGCAGGCTGGCAAGCACCTCGAGGGAGGAGTGATAGGCCAGGGCCTGGTTGTACTCGCGGGTCACCTCGCTCAGGATGCACAGTTGGCCGTTTTTGTAAGGGGCCAGGCTGACCTGGAACCAACGCCACCGCTTGCCGGCCATGCCCACTAATCCTCTTTGAGGGTTGTTCTGCCACCAACCGGCATTCATCGGCTCGTGCATTCGCGATTCACGTGCTACAGGTTGAAACCAGTTTTCCAGCCGCTTATCCAAGGGATTGGGGTCTGGGATGAGGGTGGTGGCCACGGGGTTGCACCAACCAACCTGCCCTTTTTCGTCCAGCCACACCACGGCCTCTGGAAGCTGGTTCAGCCAGTTTAGGGTTTCTGGCTCGAGGGGAGGGGCAGGGGTGCTCATAGGTATGGATATAGGGTGGCAGATATAAGGGGGTTACCTATAAGGTTTAAGTCTAGGAGCGACCCCAAGCATTACGCAACAGTAATTAACTGTTACGTGACCGAGCCCAGGAGCAGTTCACGGGCATGCTCGAGGGCTGCTTCAGAATAGCTGCCCGAAAGCATGCGGGCCAGCTCGCGCACCCGCTCTTCGTCCTCTACCCGCTGCACCTGCACCGACTGGCCATTCTTGACCACCCGGTAGTGGGTTTGGGCCCGGGCTGCGATTTGTGGAAGGTGGGTCACCACCAGCACCTGGCGCTGCTGGGCCAGCCTTGCCAGGCGTTCGGCCACCTGCCAGGCCGCTTCGCCGCCTACCCCGGTGTCCACCTCGTCAAACACCACTGTATCGGCTTCCGAACCGGTCAGCAGGGCCAGCGCCAGCATCACCCGCGATAGCTCTCCGCCCGAGGCGGCTTTTTCCAGGGGGGCTTCGCCCAGGCCGGGGTTGGCCGAAAACAACAACTGCACCTCTTCCAGCCCATCGGGGCCGGGGTGATCCAGGGGCAAAAGCCCCACCTGGAAGCGGGCCGCGGGCATCCCCAGGGCACGAATCTCTTCGCTCACCTGTCTGGATAGCCGGTCGGCAGCCTGGGCACGGGCCAGGGAGAGCCGCTCGCCCGCCAACATGAGCGCACTCCAGGCACTCTCTTTCTGGGCGTAAAGCTGGGCCAGGCGATCCTCGGCACCCTCGAGTTCGGTCAGCTCACGCCGGGCAGCCTCGGCAAAGGCCAGGATGGCCGGGATGCCCTCGCCGTACTTGCGTCCGAGTTTTTCGATCAGGGCGAGCCGGGCTTCCACTTCCTCGAGGCGCTCTGGGTCGGCCTCGAGGCCCTCCAGATAGTCCTCGAGTTCGCGGCTCACCGCCCGCAGGCCGTCCAGGGCGCTCTCGAGGTCGCGGCCCAGTTGCTCTAGTTGTACATCGAAACGCCCCGCCGCCTTCACTTCTCGTGAGGCCAGCGTAACCAGACCCAGGGCATCGCCATCCCCGCTGAGCGCTGCAATGGCCGCCGACACTCGCTCGCGCAGGGTCTCGAGGTGGCGCAGCCGTTCCGCCTCCTGCAAGAGCTGCTCATCTTCCCCTATCACCAACCTGGCCTGGTCTATTTCGCTGGTCTGAAAGCGCAGAATATCCAGCTTGCGCTCGCGTTCACGGGCGGCTGCCTCGAGGCGTTCGGTCTCGCTCAGAATGGCCTGAAAATGCGCGTAGGCCTGCTGGTACTGCTCGAGCAGACCCGCCTCAACTTGCGAATCGAGCAGCCTGCGCTGGGCTTTGCGGCTAAACAGTGCCAGGACTGCGTGCTGGGCATGTATCGCCAGGTGCTTAGCAGCCTCCTCGCTGAGTTCTTTGAGGCTTACCACCTCGCCCTCAATGCGCGGGGTGCTGCGCCCTTGGGATACCTTGCGCGAAAGGCTCTTGCCATCGAAGAAAGCCGTTACCAGCAGGGTATCCGCCCCAGGGCGCATCAGGCCCTCGGCTTTTTCGCCCAGGAGCAGCGATAAAGCATCTACCAAAACACTCTTGCCCGCGCCGGTTTCACCCGTAAGCACCGTCAGGCCAGGGCCAAACTCGAGCGCCACCCGCTCCAGCACCGCCAGGTTTTGCACCTCGAGGCGTTCCAACATACCCAAAATCAGGGTATCACATTCGTTTTGTTAGCAACAGAATACTCGAGCGAACGCCCTCTTACCTCAGCGACAACTATTTTTTGGCAAAAGTCTAAAGCCAAAGGCTGAAAGTAGTAACTATCTCGACCTGCGACTTGAGACCTGAGACACGCGACCTGTCAGAAGCTGAACGACCATAAAAAGACCCTGTTGGCGAACCCACCAAAGACCGCTTGAACTCGGCTATCCGCTATGAGCTATGGTTCATCAGCATAAAAGTATTTTTGTCTCCCCCCAGGCTTTATACTGTTGCCACTAAGGAGGTTAATCATGATTCGCACTGTCGCCCTGGTAGGGCACAGCGGCAGCGGCAAAACCACCCTTGGCGAAGCGCTCCTCTACTTCACCGGGGGCAAGGATCGCATGGGCAAGGTCGAAGAGGGCAACACCACCTCGGACTACACCCCGGAGGAAAAGGCCCACCGGGTATCGGTTCGCACGGCGGTGTTGCCCCTGACCTATCAAGGGCACCGTATTTACCTGCTCGATGCGCCCGGCTATGCCGATTTTGTGGGGGAAATTCGCGGGGCCATGGAGGCCGCCGATGCGGCGGTGGTGGTGGTTTCTGCCGAAACCGGCGTGCAGATTGGCACCGAGCGGGCCTGGACGGTGGCCGAGCGCTTGGAGCAGCCGCGCATGGTGGTGGTGACCAAACTGGAAAAAGGGGGCGATTTTTTTGCCCTGCTCGAAGACCTGCGTTCCACCCTGGGCCATATCATCCCGGCCCATCTGCCGCTGTATGAAAACGGCCAGTGGGTCGGCCTGATTGACGTGCTACACGACCGTGCCTTCCGCTACGAGAAAGGCCGCCCGGTGGTGGCCAGCATTCCCGAGGATCAGCGAGCCCAGGTCGAAAAGTACCGCAACGAGGCCCGCGAAGCCATCATCGAAACCGACGAGAGTCTGCTGGAAAAATACCTGGAAGGGGGCGAGGTGGAAGAAGTGGCCCTCTCGAGGGCCTTCCACGAAGCGGTACGCAAGGGCCAGGTCTATCCGGTGGCCATAGGCTCCTCAGGGGCGCTGATCGGCCTGGACATGCTGCTTGATCTGTTCCTCGAGGCCCTTCCATCCCCCACCGAGCGCTGGGGCGAGGGCAGCGCGGCCGCTAAGGTGTTCAAGGTGCAGGTAGACCCCTTCATGGGACAGGTGGCGTTTGCCCGGCTGTACCGGGGCAGGTTGAAGGTGGGAGACATCCTGCAATCCGACAACGGCACGGTGCGGCTGGCCCACCTCTACACCGCCAAAGGCAAGGATCTGGTGGAGCTCGAGGAGGCCGAGGCGGGCACCATTCTGGCCCTGCCCAAAGCCGACAATCTGCACAAGGACATGGAGCTATGGCAGGGGGAGCGCCTGGAGTTCCCTTCCGCCCGCCTTCCCGACCCGGTGGTGATGCAAGCCATTGCACCGGAAACCCGCAGCGACGAGGCCAAGCTTGGCGATGCCCTGCGTAAGCTGCTGGAAGAAGACCCCAGCCTTAAGTTTGAGCGGAACCCGGAGACGGGGGAGCAGATCCTGTGGGGTATGGGCGACCTTCACCTGGAAACCGCCAGGGAACGCTTAGCCGACTACGGGGTCAAAATCATCAGCCGCCCCCCCAAAATCCCCTACCGCGAGACCATACGCAAGAAGGCCGAAGGTCAGGGCAAACACAAAAAGCAAACCGGCGGTCACGGCCAGTACGGCGATGTCTGGCTTCGACTGGAACCTCACGAAAACTACGAGTTCGTGTGGGAAATTACCGGCGGGGTGATCCCCACCAAGTACATGGAGTCGGTGGAAATGGGCATCAGGGAGGCCGCCAAGACCGGGCCCCTGGCCGGCTATCCGGTGATAGGATTCAGGGCTGCCGTCTACCACGGCTCCTACCACGACGTAGACAGCTCCGACATGGCCTTCCAGCTGGCCGCCCAGCTGGCCTTCAGAAACGTGGTTGCCCAGGCCAGCCCAACGCTTCTGGAGCCCATCTATGCCCTCAAAATTTTCGTGCCCCAGGAGCGGGTGGGCGATATTCTGTCGGACATGCAGTCGCGACGCGGGCGAATTTTGGGCATGGATCAGGAAGGCGCACTGGCCGTGGTGAGTGCCGAGGCCCCGCTGGCCGAAATCCTGGAGTATAGCCGTACCCTTTCGGGCCTGACCCAGGGCACCGGCGCTTACAGCCTCGAGTTCTCCCACTACGCCGAGGTGCCCCCCAACCTGGCCCAGAAGGTGATTGCCGAGCGGCAGAAGGCCGAAGCCTGAGGCTGCCATAGATACGCTTTGTTCTTGGCTAAATGCCCTGGGTGTTCAGCTTTCGGCTATAGGCGCTCCTGTGTGGGATCGGGCCAGTAACCCTTCTCGGTCATCCAGTTATAGGCGCGGGCGACCATGCTGATGGTCTCGACGGTAAGCAGGTAGGCCACCAGCTCCTTGTTCAAAGAAGGCTCCCAGCGCAGGCTCTGCACCGCGCTGAGCAGCATGTTCACCATCAGATCGGCCAGAAAGGCTGCCTCGGGGCGGCCTCCGTTGGGAATTCCGAGGGGCTTTAGCAAGGCCATCAGGTGCTGGGTTAGTTCGTCGCGGATGCTCTGCTGGATGGCCGCCAGGGTGCGTCCCAAGGGGGTGGGTTCGCGGAAGTAGCGCAGCAGAAGCTCCACAAACTGCCACTGGGCCTCGAGCTGGCCGATAATCCGGCGGTACTGGGTCAAAACCAGCTCGAAGTCGTCCACGCCTTGCTCTCGCAAAAGGGACAACCCCTCGCGGATGGAGTCCCGGATGCGCTGGCCAATGTGTTCGGCAGCCACCACCACGCAGTCCTCGAGGCTGGCGAAGTGGGCATAAAACCCCGACTGCACGATTCCCGCATCGCGGGCTACTCGAGCCGTCGAAACCGCCCCCAGGCCCTCCCGGCTCAGAATTTCGACTGTGGCCTGGATGAGCCGCTCGCGGGTAGCCTGGCCGTCGCGGCGCTTTCGTGGGGGCTTGGGGTGGACATTCATAGTTTCTTGACCAAGATTTAATACAGTCTTTAGTTAACGCCAATAAGTATTGAGTACTTATAATGATAGCTCTATCATTCTAATGGGCAGTGTCCCAAGGAGAAACCATGGATAAACTACGTTCACTTTCCAGTGTACTCGCTTTGGGGCTGGTAGGCTTACTTGCAGCCTGCGGCCAGCAGCCCACCACCGACCCCCTCACCAAGTCCGATGCTCAAAAACTCAAAGAGTCCCTGGTGCAAAGCAACAAATACCTGGTCGCAGCTATCGCCAGCCCATCGGGGGTGGTCACTACCAGCCGCGTGGGGGGCCTGAACCTGCCCTCGCCGGTTGCAAATGTAATCCTGGCTTCCGGACTGGAACCCCAATCCATCAACTGTACCGCCAGCGAGACCCCCCCCAAGGCCCAGCAACAAGACCTGGACAACGACAAGATTCCACTTCAGGCCAGTTACCAGGTGGATTGCAGGGTAGGCGATACCCGGCTCAAGGGGGGCATCGTGCTGAGAGATAAAAACGATAACGACCCCAAAAGCGGCTACACCCTGGATACCAACCAGTACGAGCTCACCTTCAACACCGGAAAGTCCAACGAGTCCGGTCTCAAACTTGATCTGGATGTAGACGTCACCTGGAGCAACCCCAATTACGCAGTGCGCTACAACTTCAACTTTGAAATCTACGGCAGCGACGGGCGGTTTGGCACCACCTACGCCTATACCGCTACCTATGCCCCGGACAATGCCCAAACGCCCTTTGCAGGAGGCACCTTCAACTACGAGGGTACCCTGGATTTCCGCACCGCCACCAAATGGTACCGGCTGAGTGGCAAGGCCACCAACCTCAAGTACAGCAGTACCTGCAAAGAAACCTTTGTTAGCGGAAGCTGGCGGCTGGAAGACACTCGAGGCAACACCCTCCAGGTCGTTTACAACGCCTGCGACAACGTAACCGTGACGTACAATGGGGAGACCCTATAGTTTTCGCGCAGTTGTAGGGGCCAAAATTGGCACTTCTTTTGACAAAGGCGAGTACCATACAGGGTATGGCTCGCCTGTTGTTTTTTGCACTGCTGTTGCTTGGCCCGGCCCTGGCCCAGAACCTGCTTGCCCTGGCCCCCCAGGGGGCCGTGGCGGGCTTTTACATGAACGACCTGCGCGGTAGCCGCTACCTGAGCGGTCTGGCTGCCGACTGGAAACAGAGCGGCATGGAGGCTTTCCTGGGCCGCGAACTACGCAAGCAGGCGGGCAACGACGCCGACTTGCTGGGTATCGCTGCGGGTGGCGTGGCCGTTGCCCTGTACAACGATGGATTTTTTGCCATAACCCGGCCCAGCGCAGCAGCCATGAAGGCTCTTCGCAAAGATACCCGGGGGATGCGCCCCCAGGGTGGCTGGCTGGTGGGGGGTGACAAGGATGTCCAGACGGGTTTCAGCCGCGAGTTGGTGTTTTTTGCCACTCCCAAGTATGCCCGCTTGTTTTTGCAAAACCGCCGCGGCCTGCAAGCCCCGGTGCGTGGCGACATCGTGCTGTGGGGTTCACCTCCACAAGATCTGATCCGAAGCCTGAACCTGCCCCCCCGGGCCAACGGGGCTGCCCGCACCATCCGTCGCTTCAGCTATGCCATTCAGCTCACCGCTGGAGGCTACACCGAAGAGACCCGCCTGGACGTGAACCCCGCCCCCGACCCGGCCCTGGCCAGCCTGCTACTGCCCAGGGAGCGCCCCTACAACGCCGCCGACCTCCCCCAGGGCTACGCGGTTTCGACGGGGGTGCTGGATCTGAGCCGGGTCGGACCCTATCTCTCAGGTTTGCTGCGCGAGTTTGACCTGCGGCTCAACCTGGATCTGCGGGCCTTTGGGGCACGCTTTGCCACCGTGACGGTGCAGGGGCCACCCCCCGCCCCCGATGGCCGCAGCGAGGCCATTCTGGGCCACAACCTGATCTACTGGGAGGTGCGCGACCCCGCCACTGCCGAGGCCAACTTGTTGGCACTCTTGCAAAGCCTGGCCGCCTTCTCGACGCCCGATGGACAGGGCGGCTTCAAAGTGTTGGGCCACGAGGGCGACTTCAAAGCGGTGGAGGTAGGTCTGGGTGGAACCCTCTACTACAAGCTCGAGCCCACCCGGCTGGTGATTGCCACCAGCAAAAGTGCCCTCCAGGCAGTGGGTAACCCCCCCTGGAGCCAGGATCCCAACTTCCGGCGCTTCCGCGCCCGAATTCCGGCCAATGCCATCGGCTACAGCTTTGGCAACCAGGGCTCGGCCTTGCAAGAGCAGCTCGGGCAACTCGGCGACACCCTCCCGCAAACCATTGGCAGCGAGCTGGATCAGCAAACCTCTCGCGAGCTGGCCAGGGCCCTGACCGACTTCATGAAGCGGCTGGCCAAGCGCTTTGGTTCGGGGCTTTCGTATGCCGTGGTAGAAGGCAACAGCCTGATTAGCCGGGGGTTCTATGAGGTGCGCTGGTAATCCGAAAGCTACCTGTGGCCAGAACGCTTTTCACAAAACTCGAGCTAACCAGTACTACCAGCCTCAGGCATATGGCCAGCTTTCAGCAGCACATGAGGTGGGGTGGGAAGTGGGTGGTGGGTTTCTGACGCCTACCACCTATGGGACGCAAAGTGTTGTAGGTACCTGAATCCTTCCTGCTGAACAAAACAGTGGCCGCCTGGAAACTCGAAACCCAAGCACCTGTGGGGCGGGCCCGGCTCACGCTTAGGTGCGTAACTTGCGTCTGGGCGAATTCTCGTTTTCGTAGGCGGCCACGCTTTTGAAGAGCACTGTAGCTTGCCGAGCTGGAGTTCTGGATTGCTCCCTTCTGGCTTCGCTGCTGGAATGCCGTGATTGCTTTTCTCTGGCCAACATTCCTTCCCCTGCTCTCCCCCACTCCCTTGGTTGGCCAACCCGCATTGCCCGTAGCGCCATACCCTATGCTGAAGGGGTGCAGGTAGCGTTTGGATTGCCCTGGCTGTTGCTGCTACTGCCCCCCGTACTTGGGCTGGTATGGTGGTGGTACCGGCGTCGGCGGCCTCCCGAGCGCAAGGTGGCCGGGCTCTGGCTCTGGCAAAAAGCGCTTCGCAAGGGGCGGGCCCGCCGGCGCTTCGATGCACGGCTGTTCTTACTGTTGCTTTCGGCTTTGCTGGCGGTGCTGGCGCTATCCGCGCCCCAGGTTTCGCTAAACCGCCCTGGCGAGCTGGTGGTGGTGCTGGATGTCTCGGCCTCGATGGCCGCTACCGATGTGAGCCCCAGCCGCCTGGAGCGGGCCAAGGAACTGGCCCGTGAGCACCTGGGGGCCTCGCCCAGGGCGGTTTTGGTGGTGGCCGGGAGCCAGATTCGAACCTTTGGCCCGGCCCCGGGGCGCAGCCTGGTGGGCAACCTCGAGGGGCTCCGGGCCACTGCTATCGACGCCGACCTCGAGGCTGCCATTGCCAGGGGCAAATCCCTGTTGCCCGGGGCCCGCGTCCTGACCCTTTCCGACCAGCCTGCTCCCCCTGGCACCGATGGCTACCTGAACGTGGCGGGCAACGGCCCCAACGTGGGCATTACTGCCATTGGCCCTGGTTTTGTGGCGGTAGCCAACGCGGGGCCGGGGTTGTGGCGGGGCGAGGTTCTGGTGGATGGCCGGCGCTATCCGCTCGAGGTGCCCGCCAGGGGCTTTAGCAGCCTGGAGGTGCCCTCGGCCACACCCACCGCCCGGATTGTAGGCAGCGACGCCCTGGCCCTGGACAACGAGGCCCGTTTTTCCAGGCGGCTGGTGCGGGTGGAGGTATCGGGCCGTTCGCCGGCCCTCGAGCGTCTGCTGGCCCTCCTGGGCACCAGCCGGGGCAGCCCCAGCGAGATAGCCTTCGAGATTGGCACTCCCCGCCGCGAGCCCACCCGCTTCACGGTGTTTTTGGCCGACCAGGCCAGCGGACAGGCTTCGGTCTTCGACGTGGAGCGCACCCTCCCCTACCTGCGCGGTGCCGAACTGGTGGGCTACAGCCTGCGGGTTCCTCCGCGTCCGCAAGCCCCCGGCTGGCAGCCCCTGGCCGTTAGCGAAACCGGCCAGGCGCTGGCCTGGTATCACCCGAACGGGCTGTACCTGCCCCCCGCCGAAAGCCTGCAAAACCTGCCGGCCTTCCCGGTGCTGCTCTACAACCTGATTGCGCCCAGGGGCGAACTCCGCAGCGGCCTCCTGACCCCCGCCGAAACCCTGCTGCCCCGCCCCAGCCCCGACCAGCCCCTCCCCCCCAGCCTCACCGTGCCACTCGCCCCCTGGCTGGCCTTGCTCGCAGCGCTCGTGCTGGCGGCGGAGTTTTACTTCTTCCAGTACCGAACCACAAGCGAACGGCTGGAATCCCGGCCTGCTCCCACAGCTTGAGCCCAGGTACCAGACATCCTCTACAATTGAATGGCTATGAACCGGGTGTTGTTAGGCGTAAGGGGCATGGAGCGTCCCGAACAGATTGAAAAAGTTTCCAGCGCCATCAGAAAACTCGAGGGCGTACAGAGCGTCCAGCCCGCCGATACGGGGCAGCTCGAGGTCGAATACGACCCCCACCAGCTCACCGTTACGGATCTAATCCGGGTCGTGCGCGAACAAGGTTTTCTGGCCGGGATGCTGTGAAACGGTCACATGTCCCACGTTGCAAGTCGCGGGTCATTTTTCTGTTGCCTCTAATACCAAATCCACATGAAATCCTTGCCTTCTCCCCTGGGCGGGAGAAGGTGGCGACACTTCGTCGGCAGTATAGGAGATAAGCGTCGGAGACATCATTAATTGCGTCTGGGATGTCGCCGGATGAGGCGTATTGGAATGCCACTCAAAAATAACTATCCAGGCAAATTCAGTATGAGAGGAGTATGTAGGTCGTTGATAGGGTTGGCGTGTATGGTGCATGTTAGAAAATCTCTGAAGGAAGCCACCCCCTGCACCCACGAGCCCACATCGTGTAAACTACTCCTTATCTGAGGCAGGGCGCACCCGCCCAGGCATGCAAACCAGCCCCACAACCCAGAGCGGATACGTCCGTTGTCCACAAGCTATTTGCTCGAGCGCATCTCGAGTAAACTACTAGTGCTTTGGAACAACACGATTTAGGCGCACACGCCTGACCACACTCTGCGGCACCCGCAAAACCCAGCACTGGTTTCATGCCTGCAAGCAAAAGCCGAGCGCAGAAAAGGAGAACCTATGGCCTACCGAGACGACTTCAAAGCCCGCAAGAGCCTGTCTACCAAGATGGGCGAGGTCTACTACTACGACATCATGGAGCTGGAAAAACAAGGCATCGCGCCCGTGTCCAAACTGCCTTTTAGCATCCGGGTGATGCTCGAGAGCCTCTTGCGCAACCACGACGAGTACAAGGTGTCGCGCGAGGATGTCATAAACCTGGCCAACTGGCAGCCCGACCCCGGCGAGGTGAACGTACCCCTGATGCTGGCCCGGGTGATTCTGCAAGACTTCACCGGCGTGCCGGCGGTGGTGGATCTGGCCGCCATGCGCGACGCCATTGCCAAGCTGGGCGGCGACCCCGAGCAGATCAACCCCGGCGTGCCGGTAGACCTGGTGATCGACCACTCGGTGCAGGTGGACTACTTCGGCACCGCCTATGCCTTCGCGCAGAATGTGGAGCTCGAGTACAAGCGCAACGAGGAGCGCTACCGCCTGATCAAGTGGGGCCAGAACGCCCTCAAGAACTTCCGGGCGGTGCCGCCCGGTACCGGCATCGTGCACCAGGTGAACCTCGAGTATCTGGCCAGCGTGGTCATGACCCAAAAAGGTGAGGACGGCAAACTCTACGCCTTCCCCGACTCGCTGGTAGGCACCGACTCCCACACCACCATGATCAACGGCCTGGGCGTGCTGGGCTGGGGCGTGGGCGGCATCGAGGCCGAGGCCGTGATGCTGGGCCAGCCCTACTACATGCTGGCCCCCAAGGTGATCGGCTTCAAGCTGTCGGGTGAGCTACCCGAAGGGGCCACCGCCACCGATTTGGTGCTACGTGTGACCGAGATGATCCGCAAGCACGGGGCGGTGGGCAAGTTTGTGGAGTTCTACGGCCCTGGGGTCTCCAAGCTGCCGCTCGCCGACCGCGCCACCATCGCTAACATGAGCCCTGAGTACGGCGCCACCATGGGCTTCTTCCCCATTGACGAAGAGACCCTGGCCTACCTGCGCCTGACGGGCCGCCCCGATGAGCTGATAGACCTGGTGGAAAAGTACGCCAGGGCCACCGGCCTCTGGCGCACCGACGAGGCCGCCCCGGTGTACAGCGAGCACCTCGAGCTCGACCTCTCCACCGTGGTGCCCGCCCTGGCCGGCCCCAAGCGACCCCAGGACCGCGTCAACCTCTCGGACGTGAAGCAGAGCTTTCTCGAGCACCTAACCAAAGACGTCAAAGAGCGCGGCTTTGGCCTGAGCCCCGACAAGCTGAACACCAAAGTTAAAGTCAAGCGGGGCCGCGACGAGTTCGAACTCCAGCACGGCTCGGTGGTAATTGCCGCCATTACCAGTTGCACCAACACCTCCAACCCTTCGGTGATGCTGGGCGCGGGCCTGCTGGCCAAGAAAGCCGTGGAGGCGGGCCTGGATACCCAGCCCTGGGTTAAGAGCAGCCTGGCCCCCGGCTCCAAAGTGGTCACCGAGTACCTCGACGCCGCCGGCCTCACGCCCTTCCTGGAAGCGCTCCGCTTCCACACCGTGGGCTACGGCTGCACCACCTGCATCGGCAACTCGGGCCCCCTACCCGAAGAAATCTCCAGGGCAGTTAAGGAGGGCGATCTGGTGGTGGCTGCAGTTCTTTCGGGCAACCGCAACTTCGAGGGCCGGGTCAACCCGGACGTAAAGGCCAACTACCTGGCCAGCCCCATGCTGGTGGTGGCCTACGCCCTGGCGGGCCGGATGGATATTGACTTCACCACCGAACCTATCGGCTACGACCCCAACGGCAAGGCCATCTTCCTCAAGGACATCTGGCCCAGCCAGGAAGAAATCAAACAGGCCGTGCACCAGACCCTGGATGCCGAGATGTTCCGCCGCCAGTACGCCACCGTGTTCGAAGGCGACGAGCGCTGGAAGGCCCTCCCGGCCCCCTCGGGTCAGCTCTACCAGTTCGACCCCGCCTCCACCTACATCCAGAACCCCCCCTTCTTCGACGACCTAATGGGCACCCGCGAGATTGGCGACATCAAAGGGGCACGGGCCCTGCTGGTGCTGGGCGACTCCATCACCACCGACCACATCTCGCCCGCCGGTAACATTGCCAAGAACTCGCCCGCCGCCCGCTACCTGATGGGCCACGGGGTAGAGCCCGCCGACTTCAACAGCTACGGTTCCCGGCGCGGCAACCACGAAGTAATGATGCGCGGCACCTTCGCCAACATCCGCATTCGCAACCTGATGCTGGACGGCAAGGAAGGCCCCTACACCAAAAAACTGCCCAAGTCCGAGCGCGGCTCCGAACCCGGTGCAGGCGAGGAAATGTTCGTCTACGACGCCGCCATGCAGTACAAAGCCGAGGGCACCCCACTGGTAGTACTGGGCGGCATAGAGTACGGCAACGGTAGTAGCCGCGACTGGGCCGCCAAGGGCACCTATCTGCTGGGCATCAAGGCCGTCATTGCCCAGAGCTTCGAGCGCATCCACCGCAGCAACCTGGTGGGCATGGGCGTACTACCCTTGCAGTTCCAGCCCGGCCAGAACGCCGCCAGCCTGGGCCTTACCGGCTACGAGGTGTTCGACATCCTGGGCCTGGAGGACATCACCCCCGGGAAGGAGCTAACCGTAGTAGCCACCCGCGCCGACGGCAGCCAGGTGAGCTTCCAGGTCAAAGCCCGCATAGACACCCCGGTAGAGGTGGACTACTACAAGAACGGCGGCATCTTGCAGACCGTGCTGAAGAACATGCTGGCGGAGAAGGCGAAGGCATGAGGCAGGCTTGAGGATTGAACGGCCCCCAAGCAAGATGCGTTTGCCTGGGGGTCGTTTGCTTATGCGAAACAGCTCATCGACGTTTCAGCTGGCATCTGTCATCATCGCGCCCTTCACGGACGTGACTACCCATCCCGGCGTCCGATGTTCTGTCAAGGACAGAGCTTTCTAAAAGTTGGAGAGCTCTAAATGGTCTGATCGTCGGGAATTAGCTCGAGCTGCACCCCCCCAATCTTCCAACTGCCATCCGCCTGGCGCTCCATCAGGTAGTACGCCACCGCCTTCTTGCCGTCCAAACCGACCAAGTTCACAACCTGGCGAATCTGCTGCACCGTTCCCAAACTGCGGCTGGCAGGGCCAAACTCCACCTTGAGGGGTCGGTAAATCTGAGCATAGCCCAACCGAACCATCTCGATGAAGCGTTCGGGGGTCTGGAAAACCTGGCGGATACCCGGAGAGGCAAAGGAGAAAGCCCGCACAGCATCATCTTTTTTGAAAGCCTCGATCTGCGCCAGAATGATGGCCTGAATGGCGGCGCGGTCTTGCGGAGGCACATCCTGCAAGCGCTGGGCCTGCCCACCCAGGAGCAGTAGCACAACCAGGACAACAACAGGCTTCATGCCTTAGTGTGCACCCCTGGGAGCTTTCCGGTTTGTAGCAATTCCTACCAACGCTTCAAAAAGTAAAGACGTTGGGGTTTGATAAACGCAAAATTGTGTGTCTATCGCAGGAAGTCAAGCACAGTTCGGGTAATCAGCTCGGTGCCCAGGGGCAGGGAACGCTCATCGTCAATCCAGAAGCCGGGGTGGTGGTGCGGGCGGTTTTTGCTGGGGTCGGGGTCGCCCGCGCCCAGCCAGAAGTACACCCCCGGACGGCGGTTCAAGAACTCCGACATGTCGTCGCCACCCATCACCGGCGGCACCTCGAGCACCGCTTCCTCCCCCACCACCTGCCGGGCTACCTGCCGGAACCGCTCCACCATCTCGGGGTCGTTGACCACGGCGGGCGAACCCGGTAGCCAGCTCACCTCGGCGCTGCCTCCCATGGCGGTAGCAATCCCCTGGCTCAGTTCCCCAATACGCCGGATCAGCTTCTCCCGGAGTTGGGCATCGAAAGTGCGGAGGGTGCCCTTGAGTTCGGCGGTTTCGGGGATGATGTTGTGCGCCCCTTCGCCTGCAGTAACGGTGGCGATGGTGATGACCGAGGTGTTGACCGGGTCGGTCTCGCGGCTGACCAGGCTTTGCAGGGCCACGATAATCTGCGCGGCGATCAGGACGGTATCCACCCCCTCGTGGGGCATGGCCGCATGGGCGCCCTTGCCCCGCAGGCGGATGGTAAAGGCATCGGCGGCGGCCATCGAGGGGCCGGGCCGTACCCCCACTTTTCCGGTGGGCATCAGGCTGTAGAGGTGCAGCCCCACCACCCTGTCCACCCCTTCGAGCACCCCGGCCTCCACCATCGGGCGGGCCCCCGAGACAATTTCTTCGGCAGGCTGGAAGGCAAAGCGCACCTCGCCCTCGATTTGTTCGCGGAAGCGGGCCAACACTGCGGCCACATGGGCGGCAATGGCCGCGTGGCCGTCGTGGCCGCAGGCGTGCATGACGCCGGGGGTTTGGGAGCTGTAGGGTACGCCTGAGTCCTCGTGGATGGGCAGGGCATCGATGTCGGCCCGTACCAGCACGGTTTTGCCCGGTTTGGCCCCCTTCAGGCGAGCCACCACCCCGGTCTGGGCTATTCCTCGAGTAACCTCGAGGCCCAGCCCTTCCAAAAACTCGGCCAGTTTGGCGCTGGTGCGTACCTCCTGGAACCCCAGTTCGGGGTGTCGGTGAAAGTCGCGGCGCATCTCGATCAGGCTGGGCGTCAACTCGGCGATGGCTTCCTTAATGTTCATAGACCCTAGTCAAACATCAACCACCAACAACCGTCAATTGTGAGCTGGCTGTGGTCGTGGTTTTTCCGTAATTGCGGGTTGAACTGAAATTCAGCTCTTCTTGGGCTAAGCTGGGCATACGCTAAATATCTTGAACTCGGTACAGGATTTGCTAGACTTGGGGCAAACTCGCAAGGCTGAACCTGAAAAACCTAACCTGTAAGGAGCAACACCATGACCAGACCCTGGCTCAACCACTACGACAAAGGCATCCCGGCGGATATTCAGTTCCCCGAGGTGCCCCTGTGGAAACTGCTGGCCGACACCGCCCAAAAATACCCCGATCATGTGGCCCTCGAGTTCATGGGGAGCGTGATGGGCTACCGCACCCTTTGGGAGTCGGTGCTCAAGTTTGCGGGGGCCCTCCAGGCCCAGGGGGTGCAGCCGGGCGACCGCGTGGCCATCATGCTGCCCAATTGCCCGCAGTTTGTGATCGCCTTTTACGGAACCCTGGTCGCGGGCGGGGTGTGTGTGAACGTGAACCCCCTGTACACCCCCCGCGAACTCAGGCACCAGCTTTCCGACGCCGGGGCCGAGACCCTGGTCATCCTGGACTTGCTCTGGCCCCGCTATGCCGAGATCGAGCAGGATGTACCGGTAAAGCGGGTGTTCACCACCGGCATTCAAGACTATCTGCCCTTCCCCAAAAACCTGCTCTTCCCCCTCAAAGCCCGCCGGGAAAAGCGCTGGGTCAACCTGCCGCAGCACCCCAAACGCCACGACTTCAAAAAATCGCTCAAAGCAGCCACCCCTATTGCCCAGCCCTACCCCGCCAAGCCCGATGAACTTGCCCTCCTGCAGTACACCGGCGGCACCACCGGCGTTTCTAAGGGGGCCATGCTCTCGCACCGCAACCTGGTCGCCAACACCTACCAGAGCATGGCCTGGGGCGGCGAAGAGGTCAAAAGCATGGAAGGCAAAGGAGTCATGCTGGGCGCGATTCCCTTTTTCCACGTCTACGGCATGACCGTGGCCATGAACTATGGCATTGCTGCAGGGTACAAGATTGTGCTGCTGCCCCGCCCCGAGGTCAAACCCTGCATCGAGGCCATCGAAAAGCACGGCGTGACCCACTTCCCTGGAGTGCCCACCCTTTACATCGGTTTCAACAATTTCCCCGGCATCGAAAAACGCAAGGTTGGAACGGTTAAGGTTTGTATCTCCGGCTCGGCGGCGCTGCCCGTTGAAGTCACCAAAAAATTCGAGCAACTCACCGGCGGCAAGCTGGTCGAAGGCTATGGCCTGACTGAAGCCGCTCCCTGCACCCACTGCAACCCCCTCACCGGTGAGCGCAAGATTGGCAGCATTGGGCTGCCCATGCCCGGTATTGATGCCAAGGTGCTGGACGAAAACCTGCGCGAGGTGCCGGTAGGCGAGGTGGGGGAGCTGGCCGTTCGCGGCCCCAACGTAATGCTGGGCTACTGGCAGCGCCCCGAGGAAACCAACAAAACCATCAAGATTGACTGGCTCCTCACCGGCGATATGGCCCGTATGGATGAGGACGGCTACTTCTACATTGTGGATCGCAAAAAGGACATGATCATTGCAGGCGGTTACAACATCTACCCCCGCGAGGTGGAGGAAGTGCTCTTTGCCCACCCTGGCGTGGCCGAGGCGGCGGTGGTGGGCCTGCCCGACGAGTACCGGGGCGAGACGGTGGCGGCCTTTGTGGTGCCCAAACCCGGCGTAACCCTAACCAAAGAAGAGCTGGACAAACATTGCCGCGACAACCTGGCCGCCTATAAGGTGCCGCGCATCTACGAGTTCCGCACCGAGCTGCCCAAGAGCGCAGTGGGCAAGGTGCTCAGGCGAGAGTTGCGGGAGGCGGTGCTCAAGGAGCGGCAAAAGGTGGGGAGCTAGGCCACCCTCGAGCGCCCCACGGCCTCGGCAAAAGCGGCGGCGGCTGTGTCCACTTCCTCTTCGGTGGTGAAGCGCCCCAGGCTGAACCGCACCGATGCCCTGGCCTCCTCCTTGCTCCGCCCGATGGCCAGGAGTACGTGCGAGGGCTCGAGGCTCCCGCTAGCGCAGGCCGAGCCCGATGAAGCCGCCACGCCCAGCAGATCCAGGTTCAGCAAGAGCCCTTCGCCATCGGCCCCTCTGGCCGTCACGTTGACGTGCTTGGGGCTGCGCAGCGTGGGATGGCCGTTGAGCTCGACCCCTGGGATGGCTAGTAGCTGCGATTCCAGGCGCTCCCGAAGGCGCAGCAGCTTCTGCGTCTCCTGGCTCAATAGGGCCACCGCCTTCTCGGCGGCCAGCCCCATCCCGTACACCGCCGGCAGGTTCTCGGTGCCTCCCCGGTAGCCCTGCTCCTGTTTGCCGGGCATCAGGGGGAACAGTTCAAGGCCCTTCCGCACGTAGAGCGCCCCCACCCCTTTGGGGCCGTAGAACTTGTGGGCGGCAATGGAAATCAGGTCGGCCCCCAGGTCTTCCACCCGGCTGGGCACCGTACCAAAGGCCTGTACGGCGTCGGTATGAAACAGCACGCCCCTGGCCTGGCAGAGCTCGGCCACCGCCCTGACCGGATACACGGTGCCGATTTCGTTGTTGACGGTCATGAGCGAGACCAGCAGGGTATCGGGGCGCAGCGCTTCGGCCACCTGCTCGGGGTGAATCAGGCCGGTGTGGTCGGGCTTTAGCAGGGTGGTTTCGAAACCCAGGCGCTCGAGGTTCTTCAAAGCGCTCAGGACAGCAGAGTGCTCGAGCTGCGTGCTCACCAGGTGACCCCGACCTCGAGCCAGTGCCACCCCATAAACTGCCAGCGCATCGGCCTCGGTGCCACCGCTGGTCAAAATCAGCTCGCGGGGCTTGCACCCCAGCGCCCGGGCCACGCGCTCCCGGCCCTCCTCCAGCAGTTGCCGCGCCCGGCGGCCTGCCTGATGCACCGAGCTGGGGTTGCCGTAAACCGCCAGCACCTCCTGCACGGCGGCCTTCACCTCGGGGTCGAGCGGGGTGGTGGCGGCGTAGTCCAGGTAAACCATGGGAGAAAACGTGGTGGGTGCGATACCCCATTGAGCGATTCGAAAAGGCCGTTTATAGAAATGCCAACCAACGGCACACTATCGGCAATCAGCTATCAGCTATTGGCTATAGGCTACTGGCGGCGCAGGCTCGAGCTGCACCAGCTTGCGGGCCTCTATCTGCTTGCGTTCCTCGATCAAATCCTTCAGGGTGGTCTGTTGCAACACCCCCCGCATGGCATCGTCCACCTTTTTCCACAAAATTTCGGTGGAGCAGTGGCCGGTCTGCCAGCAGGACTGGGGATCCTCGAGGCAGGTCACGGGTGCCAGGCTGCCTTCCAAAGCCTCCACCACCTCCAAAGCGGTGATGCGCTCCACCGGACGGCCCAGCTTGTAGCCCCCCTTGGCCCCCCGCACGCTGCGGATGAAGCCGGAGCGCCGCAGTTGGGCGGCTATTTGCTCCAGGTAGTGCTGGCTAATCCCCTGCACATCCGCGACGTCCTTGAGGGGCACTGCCTCTGGCTGACGCAGGCCGATCTCTACCAGGGCCCTTAACCCGTACTGTGCTTTGGTTGAGACCCACATAACCCCAGTATAAACTCCTAAATCCCGTAAGAAAAAGTAGAATTTACACCTTTGAGCTTCACCGCAAGTCTGTCAGTCATCGGCGCAAGGTCAGCGCCAACGCAAACAACAAAGCCTGCACCAGCACAATCGCACTACCGGCCGGGACATCGAACAGATAAGCAGCCGCCAACCCCGGAATGACCGAAAAAACCCCAATCACAACCGATATAACCGTCATGGCCGAAAAAGTTCGGCTGAGCAGGCGGGCGGTAGCGGCGGGAATTACGATGAATGCAGCAATCAGGACAATACCCACCACCTTGACCGAGACCACCACCACCAGGGCAATGAGCCCTGCGAGCAGGTAGTCGTAGAGCAGCACCGGCTGTCGGTCGGCCAGGGCCAGTTCGCGGTCGAAGGTGGCATAGGCCCAGTGGCTCCAGACCGGGGCCAGGAGGGCAACCCCCAGGGCAATCAGGCCCATCACCCACAAATCGGTCTGGGTCACGGTCAGAATGGAGCCAAACAGGTAGGCCACGGCGTCGGGCGCGAAGCCCTGGCGCAGCGACATGAACAGCACCCCCAGCGCGACCGAGACCGCAAAGAAGATCCCGATGGCGGTATCGTCGCCCAGGCTGCTGCGTTCGCGTACCCAGGTGATGGCCAGCGAAACCCCCACCGCAAAGGGAATGGCCACCCAGAGCGGCTCCTCGCGCAGAAGCAGCCCCAGGGCTACCCCCGCAAAGGCCGCATGGGCCAGCCCATCGCCCAGGAACGAAAGTCGGCGCTGTACCACCATCACGCCCAGGTAGCTGGCCAGCCCCCCTACCAGCAGGCCCGCCAGCAGGGCCCGCTGCAAGAACGGCAGCTGCAGCGCCTCCATCATGGGCGACCCCCCATTACCAGGTTGTGTCCGTGGCCCACATGCCCGAAAGCCTGGCTCAGGCACTCGTGGCAGAGCACCTGCTCGGGGGGGCCATAGCCCACCACCCGCCGGTTCAGCACCAGCACCGCCGAGGCATGGTGCTGGGCGGCTTCCCAGTCGTGGGTAATCATGAGCACGGTGGCCCCGCGCTCGGCCTGGTAGGCCTCGAGGTGCCGGTACAGGTCGGCCTCCCCCACCACGTCCACACCCGTAGCGGGCTCGTCCAGTAAAAGCAGCCGGGGCTCTCGTATCAGGCTCCGGGCCAAATAGACCCGCTGAAGCTCCCCGCCCGAGAGGCGGCCCAGCCGACGGCTGGCCAGGGCCAGTGCCCCCACCTTATCCAGCATGGCCTCGGCCTTTTTGCGTTCCTGGGCGCTGATGATAAAGGGCCAGCGGCGGCGCAAACCCGACACCACCACTTCCAGGGCCAGGGCAGGAAAACTGCGGTCGAAGCCCTTGACCTGCGGCACATACCCCACCCAGCCGGGGGGTACCTGCCGGGGCGGCAGACCCATCACCCGCACCGTGCCCGAAACCTGGGTTGGCCCATCCCGCAACGAATCCCGCTCGAGGCCCAGCAAAGCCTTCAGCAGGGTGCTCTTGCCGGCCCCGTTGGGCCCCACAATGGCCACGAAAGCCCCCTCAGGCACGCTCAGGTTTACCTCTTGCAGCGCCTGGAACTCCCCAAAACGCACCGAATACTGTTGCATCTCCACCGCTGCTGCGGTCATACTTTCTGATAATACGCTATCAATAGCTGGTTGGACAGAGGAGATGAGACTGGACGGGAAAATTCAGCGGCGGTGTCGCAAGTCACAGGTCGCGTGTCAATAGGCTTTCGGCTTTTAGCCTTGGGCTTTCGGCTTTGATTCAAGCCATTTCTGGCTCGAGCACCCAGACAAGTGCTCAGGGCTACTCGAGCGGCACCTCAATCACGTTGCCGAGGCTCGAGAGCGGCTTGTCGAACTGGCGCCGGTCGCCCACCACCACAATCACAAACTGCTCCGGGCGCACGTACTGCTGCATAACCCGCTGCAAATCGGCGGGGGTGG
The DNA here is from genome assembly GCF_017497985.1 of Meiothermus sp. CFH 77666. NCBI lineage: Bacteria > Thermotogati > Deinococcota > Deinococci > Thermales > Thermaceae > Meiothermus > Meiothermus sp. CFH 77666. The sequence goes on along the minus strand of NZ_JAGDFV010000001.1, from coordinate 84,229 downwards.
CGGCCTGAATCTGGCGCACGTACTGTTCGTAGTAGTCGGCGGGCAGCCCCAGCATCTGGGTGCGGGCGATGCGCTCGGCCACGGCCTGACGCGAGGTAAAGCGGAAGACCTCGGCGTTGAGGATGTTGTTGCGGAAGAGCTCGAGCTCCTCCTGCGAAACCGGGCGCTCGCGCAGGTCGCGGAACTGTGCGAGCATCAGCTCGATAACCTCGGCGGTTTTTTCGACCCTGGAGATAGAAGCCCCATAGAAAAAGCCCGGCCAGCCAAACCCCTGCGACTGGGCCCCACCTGTGGCGTAGGCCAAGCCCCGTTTGGTGCGTACCTCCACAAACAAGCGGCTGTTGAAGCCATCGCCCAGCACCCGGCTAACCAGGTCAAGCTCACTGTAGCCCGGTGCATAGGCGGTCACGGTGGGGTTGCCCATGTAGATGACGCTCTGGTTGGTCTCCTTCTGCACGAAGTAGATGCCCGGCTTGGGGCTGGGTGGGGCAAAGGTGGGGAGGGTAACTTCCCCGCGCGGCCAGCCACCCAGCACGCGCTCGAGGCGGGCCACCATCTCCTGGGTATTGAAGTCGCCGGTAATGGCCAGCACCGCCACATTGGGCTTGAAAAAGCGCTGGTGGAAGGCCAGCAGGTCGGCCTGAGTGATGGACTGAATCGAGGCTGCGCTGCTGACGTTACCGGCAGGGTGGCCTTCGTTGATGCGCCGCACAAACTCACGCACGGCAATCTGGGTGGGCTGGTCGTTGCGGCGGCGGATGGCCTCCAGGGCCCGGCCTTTTTCCAGCTCGAGCCGCTCCTGGGCGAAGCGGGGCCGGATCAGCACATCGGCCCAAATTTCCAGCACCGCATCCAGGTTTTCGGTCAGGGTATTGAAGGCCACCGAGGTAAAAAGGTTGTCGGTGCTGACGCTCACCGAGGCGGCCAGGGTTTCCAGGGTTTCGTCAATCTGGTCGGCGCTGCGATTGCCCGCGCCGCCGGTTCGCATCACACTGGCGAAGATGCCGCTCATGCCCACCTTGTCGGCGGGCTCGTAAATGGCGCCGGCCCGCAGGTAAACCCGCCCGGTCACAAAGGGCAGGCTACGGTCTTCGATGAGCAGTACCGTCAGGCCGTTGGAAAGCTGCACGCGGGTGGGCTGCATGACGGCAGGCTGCAAGCGCTGGAACTGGAGCTTGAAAGGGTCGGGCCAGTCGGCAGGGACGCCCTGGCCCAGGGCCAGCGAGGCCAGCAGGGCCACAAAGAAGATCCACAGGGCTCTCATCGGCTACCTCCTCGAGTGACCAGGGTGGCAACAGTACGGTTCTGGGGTGTGAAGTATTTGCGGGCGGCTTGCTGAATTTCCTCGGCGGTGATGGCGTTGTAAATGGCTTCTTCTTCAAAAATGCGCTGGTAGCCGCCAAAGAAGAGCTCGTAGAAGGCCAGCGTCTGGGCCAGGCCAGGCCCACCCTGGAGTACCCGCAGGTAGGCGGCGCGGGTCTGGTTGCGCACCTTTTGCAGCTCCTGCGGGGTTACGGGCTCATTTTTGAGGCGCTCCAGCTCCTCGTAGATGAGGCGCTCCAGATCCGCGGTGGTGCGGGGGGCGCGGGGCTGGGCCGAGATGGTGAACATGTTGGGATAGCGGAAGCCCGGCGAGGCCGAGCTGGCACTGACGTTCAGCGCGGCCTGTTCCTGGATCACCAGACGGCGGAACAGGCGGCTGGTGCGCCCCTCGGTCAGGATGGAGTCAATCATGTCCATCACGTAGGCCTCTCGGTTGGGGTAGGTGGGTTTGTGGAAGCCTATGAGCAGGCTGGGCTGGGCGTTGTACTCGAGCGTCACCCGCCGCTCGTCGGTCTGGGGCGGCTCGGCGGGGATGTTCAGGCTGGGGCGTGCAGGGCCCCTGGGAATCACGCCCATATAGCGGCGCACCAGCTGGATATCGCGTTCAGGCTCCACATCCCCCACCATGACCAATACCGCCCGGTTGGGGTGGTAGTGGGTCTTCCAGAACTCCATGGCCTTGTCTACCCGGTAGCCCTGGATCTCTTCGCGGCTGCCGATCAGGGGACGGCCATAGGGGTGCACCTGGAAGGCCGTCCGCAAAAAAACCTCGCTCAGTGCCCCGTTGGGGTCGTTCTCGCTGCGCTGGCGGCGTTCCTCCAGCACCACATCGGCTTCTTCGTAAAAGCTGCGAAACACCGCGTTCATCATCACGTCGGCATAAACCCGCAGGTACAGCTCGAGCCGGTTAGAGGGCAGCGAAACCCGGTAGTCGGTACGGTCGTAGCCGGTAGAGGCATTGAGCCCCTGTTCGCCGTTGTTGGTAAAAAGCTGGTCAATGGCGTTGGGCAGGGCCAGTTTTTTGGCCTCTTCGCGGGCCTGGTTGAAAGCAGCCGTGAGGCGCTGCACCTCCTCCTGCGAAGCGCGGCTGGCAAGGGCCCGGTCGAGGTCGGCCCGGGCTTTGTCAATGGCCTCGAGGGCGGCTTTTTCCCTGGCCCAGTCCAGGCTACCGATGCTGGGTGTGCCCTTGAAGGCCATGTGCTCCACCATGTGGGCAATGCCCCCCAGCCCCGGTGCCTCGTCCACCCCGCCCACATCGAACATCAGATTGAAGTGAATGACCGGGGCCGTCTTGTCCGGCACCATCAGCACACGTAAACCGTTGTCGAGGGTGTACTTTCGTATTTGCTCGCGGAGCTGCTGGGCCAGCGCTCCTGGCAACAGGAGTAAAAGAACCAACCACAAAACCTTCAGTCTCACCGCGTCCTCCCTTCTACCACTTTTGCATGGTTCCATTACGCCCCAAATAGGCAGGTCAGACTGAAGGGAGTTCTACAGTCTGAATCTCGGCCACACCAGGTTACAGCACGGTGCCGCTCAGGCAGTTCGGCTGGCATACCAAATCTGCTCAGAAGTGACCCAAAAGCGACATACAAGTCCCTCGGACGCGCCCCCCGGCGCGGTAAGTGAGGGGTGCGTTTACGCCGCTCACGCGCAGAGTTGGTATAACTCGACTGAGCAGATGTACCAAACTCGTCAGAACCCTGACCTAGGCTCGGCGTGGTGCTCTCCCCTGGCCTGCGACCTGCGACCTGTAACCCAAAGCCAAGCACGGTTCCAGGGTACTTTTGCACTCGAGCACCTTACCGGGGCAGTACCTGGATGATGGTCTGCATGATGAAAGGGGGTATCTGTTTGCCGGGCATGGAGCGGCCCAGCAAAATCAGGAAGTAGGGGCCCGGCTTGGGGAAGGTCACCACCCCTTCCATTCGCTTGGTGCGCGGGTTGAACTGCATCCGCACCTGGGCGTCGGGCTGGGCTGTGGCACTAACCCTGCCCTGGTAGAAGAGAAGCGTGCAGAAGCAGTCCTGGGGGTTGATGGGCAGACCGCCGACCCAGACATACTCAATCCAGGCCACGGTGGGCCGGCCTGCAACCGGCGTGGCGTCGTTGGGCTCAAAGTCCACCTCGCCCCGCACGTAGCCCCCGCTGCCTTCAAAAGGGTGTGCCAGCGCCAGGCTCGCCAGAACTAGCAGGGCCAGCAATCGCAGTGTCCATCGCTTCATCGGCAGACTCACTTCCTATCGGGGCGGTAAAAGCGCTGGGTTGCTGGTGAAGCTTTGGTCGGTGAGCGACTGCAAAAAAGCCACCAGGTCGTCCACTTCGGCATCGGTCAGGCCCAGGGGTCTGATGAGGGCGTCGGCGTTGAGGTTGGGCTGACCGCCCTGGTTATAGTGCTGCACCACGTCGCGCAGGGTTTTGATGGAGCCATCGTGCATGTAGGGGGCGGTGAGGGCCACGTTGCGCAGGGTGGGGGTTTTGAACTTGCCCACGTCTTCGTCCTTGCCGGTTGCGCGGGCCAGCCCGATGTCCTTGTACACGGTGTAGAGCGCGGTGTTGCGGGGCTCGTCGTCGGTGAAGTCGGGGCCCACATGACAGTGGAAACAGTCACCCTTCTCGCTGAAGAAAAGCTCCAAGCCGCGCAGGGCGGCTTGGGACATGGCCTTGTCGTCGCCGGCCTGGTAGCGGTCGAAGGGGCTGTTGTAGGAGAGCAGGGTGCGCTCGAAAGCAGCAATAGCGTAGGTCACCGTTTTGAGGGTGGGCGCGTCGCCAAAGACCTCCTGGAAGGCTCTGGCATACTCGGGAATGGCCCCTAGCCTTTGGGCAAGTTCCTCGGGCTCCATGCCCATCTCGTCGTGGGCGGTGAGGGGGCCTACCGCCTGGAGCTCGAGCCGGGGCGAACGACCCTCCCAGAACAGGTGACGGCGAAAGCCCACGTTGGTCAGGGAAGGGGCGTTGCGGCTGCCCTTGCGGCCAAAGATGCCCGCGCTGACGGGCTTACCCCCGTCGCTAAAGGCAAACTCGGGCTTGTGGCAGCTTGCGCAGGCTACCTGGCCGTCCTTGGAAAGCCGGGGGTCGTAGAAGAGCCGCCGCCCCAGTTCGACCTTGGCGGGGGTCTGGGGGTTGTCGTCGGGCACCGGCACGGTTCGCTCGGCAAAAAGAATGCGGGGGCTGGCCTGGTGGGCGGCAGGTGGGGGTTCGGCCTGGACTGCTGGCTTTGGGCGTGGCCAGAGATAAAAGGCCAGGAGCCCTGCACCCAGGAGGAGCAGGCCCACCCAGCCCAGTAGCCCACGCCGCATATGACTTCTATTGTGCCAGTGAGAAAGCCGACTGCATGTGGTAGTACACCACCGACATCAGGAGGCTAGTCTCAGGGCTCAGGCCGTGCAACTGCCTTAGCGACTGCTGACGCCAGTCCACATAAGCCCCTCCCGGCCCCGGCTGGAAGGCTCTGGCCACATCCAGGTTCAGGGTGATGGCGCCACCAGCGGGCGGTATATTGATCTGCACCCGGCGGGTCTGGAGGTCTTGCAGACGCACCGGTATACGGAAGGCATCGGTGCCCATGTGGATGACCCACTTCTGGTTGCCCTCCGGCAGCAAAGCGAGGCCCTCGAGGCGATAGAAAATATAACCGGGGTTCCAGGCCCAGTACATGCCGGAGTTCACCCCCAAAGGCATCTGCTGGGTGCCGGCATCGAGGTGGTTGAGTTCTCGCGGCACCCCCACATTGAAGCGGATACCCCGGTACTGCCCGGCAGGCACGTCCATTTTCATCACGCTGACGCCCTGGGTGGGGCCATCGCGCCTGAAGTCGGCCAGCACCAGGCCATCTATGCGAACCTCGCGGCCATCGGGCCGCACCAGAGCCACCTCCGAGAGGTAGAACTTGAGCATCTCGATCTGGTAGCGCTGGCCCTGGGGGGTCTGGTAGGTCTGGCCGAAGCGAAGCGGCTGGTCGCCGATTCGCAGGTTGATTTTGAGTTCCACCGGCGCCGCCAGGGCCCCGGCCAGGAACAACGGTAGTAGGGTAAGCCAGCCTTTCATGCTTTCGACTCCTTTCCTGAGGTTAGCAAAACGGAGCTCAGATTCATGTGAAAGAGCCGTCACGGCCGCACGTCCAGGGTGAACTCGAGGGTCTTTTCCGGCAGCTCCACCTGCACCTCCCACACCCCCTGGGCTTCGGCGATCAGGGCCAGGTGGTACTGCGAGCGGTAGAAGGGCCCCGCGACCTCCTCGAGCAGCTCGGCACCTCGCTGGGCCCGGACTTTCAGGGCAGGGCCCCCCTCGAGCAGATTCCCCTCGGCATCGCGCAAATCGAGGTACAGGTGGATAAGACCCCCCTGGCTGAACAACTGGCCCACATAGCGCTGGTTGCCCACCGATTCGGAAATGTTCACCATGCGGGGCGCGGCCAGACCGGGGGCTGGGGGCGGTTCGGTAGTGGCAAGCAGGCCGCTAACCGCCAGCACCCCCGCTATCAGGGCGGCCTCGAGGCCCACCGGGGACAACCCCCTGACCCGCTTGGCCTGTAAACGGGGCAAAAGCCAGAGGCGGTTCACCGCTGCCACCCCCACCACCAGGGCGACCAACCCCAGCTTGAGCAGCAGACGCTGGCCGTAAGCGGTGCTCCACAATTGGGAAAGCTCGCCCAACCGCGCCCAGGCAAGATACACCCCAAGAAGGGCCATCCCCACCACCGAGACCAGGCCCAGGGCCGAAAGCCGGCGGGTAGCCCGCAACACCGCCTCGAGCCGCGTACCGGGCCAGACCACCGCCAGGGCCAGCAGCGCCCCCGCCCAGACCACCCCCAAACCCAGGTGCAGCAGATCGGCCCAGGGTTGCAGACCCCCGGCGGCTCCGGCATGGGAGGTGAAGGTCAGGGTGAGCAGCAGGCCCAGGGCCAGCGACGGATAGAGCCACCGATCCAGCCGGAACCAGCCCATCGAAAGCCCCAGCAGCCCTACCAGCAACCCCAGCCGAACCAGCAGGAGGTTTCCCTGCCGGGTCTCGAGCAGGTAGCTACCCATCAGCGTGGTGTCGCCCAGCATCCAGGTCACGTGGTACACCCCGTAGAGCGTGGCCCCCATCGCCAACAGGAACCCCCCCGACAGCAGGTACCACAGCCGCCAGCGCTGGGCTCTGGCGGCCTCGGGCCCTACATAGCGGGCAAATACCCCGGCGCCTAGAAGCAGGAAAACCCCCAGGTAAAGGGCGGCCCGCAAAACAGATTGGGTGTTGTCGTGTTCGTGGGGCATAGCCGTAGGGTACAGGCTGGTCAGATTAGAGGCTACCGGCTCTTTACATACAGGCATAAGACCAAATCCACCTGAACCCCTTTCCTTCTCCCCTTGCGGGCGAAGGCTCGTGCTTTACCCCGACCTCAAGGCTTGTACACAAACACAAAAAAATCACTCTCGGTGTGGCCGTCCACACCCAGGTTCTTCCACATCACCACATAAGCTCCCGGCGCCAGCCCTGGCTTGAGCGCAAGGGCCACGCTCTTGCTGGTGCGGGCGGTGGTGGTCACGCCCGCATCAACCCGACGAGCCCCGTCGTTCCGCAGCGGAAGCACCTGGCGCACCAGCGGCGCGGCCAGCCGACGAAGCCGGGTCGAGCTGCCCCAGGCCTCGGGGGGCGCGCCCAGGGGATAAACCTTGAAGGTGGAGAGCCGAACCTCCACCGCCTCGCTAAAGTTGATGACCACCGTTTTGGGGGCCACCCTGACCGTTGTACTGGCTGCCGGGGTGGAGCTGCGGTATTCGGCATGCGCCAGCGCCACCGCAAAGAAAACCAGACCGGCAAAGAGTACCTTTCTCACTTCGCCTCCCTACAGAAACTCGAGCGTAGGCCACAGCCTGTTGCTCAATCAGGAAGTCCGATGCTTCAAAGATTCATTCTGGCTGCAGGAACCTGCCCGCAAATGTTTCCAGTGTCTGCCAGCGGGCAAAAACCCTGGCCCTGGAAGTCGTCAGACAGGCTCAAGATAAACTGCCTTCCCACACCGTCATCACAGCCATTTGCAGTGGGGGCCCTCGAGCGGCCATACCCTTCAGAAAGGCATCCCGGGCCCGGCGCTCCCCAAGCCAGATTTGCAGTGCGAAGCTCAAAACGTGCGCTACCCCAGGCTCGGGCGCCAGGGAGGGCAGAAGCATCAACAAAAAGCACAGCGGGCAGTGACTCAGGTGGTCGTGGCCCGGGCTCGAGTCGCCATGAACCGGCGGGTGATGCTCGACCGGGACGGGCTCTGCTGGAAACATCACCATCCCGCGCAGACCAAATAAGAGCGAGGCCAGCAAAACCACCGCCACCAACCCAATCACCGTGGTGCGTGGGGTGGTTACTGGCCTGTCAGTACACGCATTCACCCAAAAATCAATGTACTCCGAAGAGTTGATTGAGCTGGGGGATCATAAACATAAAGTTAGCAGTCGTCAAATCTGCCGAATCAGACCCTCTCGCACCAGCTCATGCAACACCTCGGGTTTGGCATCACCGGTACGCCCTTCCACAATAGCTTTGAGGGCCGAAAGCGCCTCCGGCTCGCCTCGCTTGAGCTGCAGGTGCAGGTCGCTAAAGGGGTTCAGGGCATCCTGCCCGCGCAGGGTAATCTGGTAGCGCCCAATCGGGGTAATGGGGGCCAGGTGGGCCAGGTAATGGCGGGAGAGCTCCACGTAGCGCTCGGCGTTCTGGGTGGGTTCCACCGGGCCTCGCACCTTGGCCGGGATGCCAATGGCCAGCATCCCTTCTGGAATTTCCATGCCCGGCGGCACCACCGCGCCCGCCCCCACCATGGCTCCCCTGCCTACGCGGGCTCGGTTGAGCACCACCGCGCCGATACCAATAAGCGCACCGTCCTCCACTACAGCCCCATGCACCACCGCCCGGTGGCCCACCGTCACGTTCTGGCCCAGAATGCAGGGGTCGCCGGGGTCGGCGTGCAGAATTGCACCATCCTGCACGTTACTGCCCGCACCGATTATCACTTTCTCGGTGTCCGAGCGCACCACCGCGCCAAACCAGACCGAGGCGTTCTCGCCAATCTCCGCCTGCCCCACAATGAGCGCATTAGGCGCAATGAAAGCGGTGGGGTGAATCTGGGGTGCGTGATCGCCAAGCCGGTAAACAGCCATACTCGCTCCTAAGCTGGGCTTCAGTCTATGCCGAAATTGGGCGCTTGAACATGCCTCGAGGCTTCTTCCAACAAGCCTACGTCCTCGGGAAAAGCAAGCAGCCGCCGAGCCTCGGTCAGGTCAAAAAACCCAGCCCCATGCAGCCCTTTTTCCAGGCGTATCTTGCCCTGCCCTTCCATCAAGAACCAGTGGATTTCTCGTTCAATGCCCTTGTTGTTGCGGTACCGGGTCACCGAGAGCGGTGCCCTGACCGTGGCCTGGATGCCGGTCTCTTCTTCGACCTCGCGCAAGGCCGCTTGCTCGAGGCTCTCCCCCTCGTCCAGGTGCCCTTTGGGAAAACACCAGTAACCCTGCCGATCCCGGATGAGCAAGACCTTTCCCTCGAGGTTGAACAGCACCCCACCCGCCCCTTGTACCGGCGTCTTCATGCGAACTTCTCCTTCAAGTAGTTCAGCGCGACCTCGTCCAGCGCAGGGCCGCCCTGGTAGCGCTCTTCCAGGTTTTCCATGCCGATAAGCGCAGTAAAGGCCTGCTCGGTGGCCTCGTCCCACACGCCGCTTACCGGGCCGGCGTAGTGGCCCTGGCGCCTCAGCAGCTCCTGAAACCAGGCGATTTCCTCGGCGCTTAGCGGGCGGGGTGGCTCCCCGGCCCCAAACAGCAGCCGGTGGATGCCCAGCAGGCGCTGCAACTCCAGCACCGGGTCGGGGTGGTCGTCTACCCGCAGGTCAATCCAGCGCTCCATGCCGCCATAGCCCTTGCCCTCGCCCACCACCAGCAACGCTGCCGACTGTCGCCCGCGCCGGTCGCCCCCCGCCCGGTCGGCTTGCAGCAGGGCCTCCAGCAGCCGCTCGGGGAAAGGCAGGTCGGTTCGGTTCAGAAATGTGCGCTCGAGGGCCTCCACCACCTCGGGGCCGGCCAGCAGGTTGCCCTGGGCGGCATAGTTCGGCCCCCACCGCCCCCCGGCCCAGCCGTGACACTCCTGCCCAGTGTAGGAGAGGCTCTCGCCACTTGCCAGCACATAGCCGAACTGCCGCTTGGCCAGGTCGGGGTCGTTGCGAGCGAACACCGCCAGGATGTCCTCGGGCCCGGCCCCCGCTTCCATCAGGGCCAGACCGGTGGGGCCAAAACGCGGGTTGACATAAGACTGCGTGGCCACCGCGCCCACCCCGGCTTTGGCCCAGGGCACCAGAAAACCGACTGCCAGAAACTTACTGGCCACCGCGATACCCAGGTCGCCGGTGCTTTCGTCGCGGGCTACCAGCGAAAAGGTGTGAACTGGCAAGGTCGCGCTCATGGGCCTTATCCTACGCCCTGATAAGTGAATCAGACGATTCCCGAATGGCACGCCATATCGGCTCTATGACACCTACCCTTACCTCCCACCTCCTAAACGGTATGCAAAGTCCCCCTGCAAAATAGGCATCAGTCCACAAACCGGATTGGCTTCCCGATGGCTTCCAGAAGGCTTCGGCGGAACTCGAGCGGATCCACCTCCACGGCCCCAAAGCGGGCCAGGTGGGGGTTTTGCACCTGCACATCGAATAGCTCAAAGCCCCTGGCCCGCAGGTACTCCACCAGCCGCACCAGCGCAACCTTGGAGGCATGGGGTACGCGGTAAAACATACTGTCGCCGATAAAAGCCGCCCCCAGCGCCACACCCAGGATGCCCCCGGCCAGCTCGTCCCCCTGCCAGGTTTCAAAACTGTGAGCAAAGCCGTAGCGGTGCAGGCCCAGGTAAAGCTGGGCCACCTCGGGGGTAATCCAGGTTTCGCTCCTGTACGACCAGCCCCGGGTCGCACAACCCTCGAGTACCCCGGCAAAATCGGCGTTGATGCGAACCTCAAAGTGCCCGGCGTTCAGCACCCGCCGCAGGCTGCGCGGCACATGAAAACGCTCATCCAGGGGCATCACGGCCCGGTAGGGCGTACCATAGGCCCGCTGGTCGAACCAGCCAATCCCCTGCTCCATCCCCAGGGGAAAATACCCCTGGGCATACATTCGAAGCACGGCCTGTAAATTCTTCCTGTCCACAAAAAACAATCGGGGTCAAGGGTTGCGCGTTTTCTATTGCTAGGAGCTATGCGCTATTGGCTTTTTGCTTACCTGAGCTACCTAGAGCCTAATCTATCAGCTTCGATATGGTTTTTGCCGAGATATCTTCTTTGACCTCGTCTTTTTTCATGGCCCAGGCGGGCAGCGGGAAGGTGAGGGCCAGCGGAACCGGCACCTCGGGCTGGTGCAGAATCATGGTTCCCTGCGGCAGGATGACGGCCCGCTGGCGGAAGGAAGCAGGCAGGTAGCGGTACTCGGGGCGCTCGGCCTCGGCGGCGTCGAGGCGGCCCACCACCCGGATGGCCGCGTTGCCCACCACCCGGCTTTCCACCTCGGAGGCGGTCTGCTGGGCCCCAATCAGGATGACCCCCAGGCTGCGCCCGCGCTCGGCAATGTCGAGTAGGATGTCCTTGATGGGGCTATCGCCATCGCGGGGGGCGTATTTGTTGAGCTCGTCGAGCACCACGAACACCTGACCCTGGTATTCGCCCCGCTCCTTGCGGCCAAACACCTCGCGCAAAATGGAGCCCACCACAAACATCTGCCCCTGGGCGGTCAACTGGTGAATATCCACCACGCTGACCTGGGCCGAGCCACCCAGGGGGTTGGGGCGGTGTCCGGGTCTGTCACCCCGGATCAGGTGCTCCACATTCCCGATGGAAGCTCGCAGGCGGCGTACAAAGGCCTCGAGGGTGCCCCTGGCTTGGCGGGCCGTCCAGCGCGGGTCGCCTTTTGGCTTCTCGTCCTCCTCGGCGGATTCAGGGCCCAGCAGCTTGAACTCGATATAGCGCACCAGCTGGGCGAAGGTCGTGAGTTTCAGCTTGCCCAGGTCGTTGAAGCTGACGTCGGCCTCGAGGGCCGAAAGCTCGTCCGACCAGTCCTCTACCAGCAGCGCTGGGCCTTTCTGCCCGCCCTTCTCCTCGCCCACCAGGCGGCGCAGGCGCTCGGTCACCTGGTCAATCAGAAAACCCAGGTTGCTCATGGCCCCCCGGTCGGTGAACAAAAAGGGCAGCAGCCCCTCCCGGCAAAACTGCACCAGGTCCCAGTAGTAGGCGCCAGCGTCGGGGCGGCTTACATCGGGCAGGATGTCCCCCGGCGTTTTGCGCGGCGGGGCCAGGAAGGCCACGCTCTGGAAGGCGCTGGCAGGCAGCCCCAGCTTTTGGTAGGCGGCTCTGGCCTCGTCGTTGAGGCCGTTGTTGTCTTTGTCCAGGTAGAACAGGTCTTCGCCCTTCACGTTGAAAATCAGGGCCTTGGTGTTGGCCTTTTGCCGGTTGGCGGGCGATTGGAACAGGCTGTGCAGCAAAAAAGTCGCGTAGCTGGTCTTGGCCGCCACCCCGGAAACGCCCGAGATGTTGACGTGCCCCCCTTTGAAACCATTGAGGAACTCGAAGTTGATGTAGGCTACCTCGCCATTCTTGAGAATGCCCACCGGGAGTCGCTGGTCTTGCATGCGATCGTAATACAGGGCCATGCCCAGGGCCTCCTGCTGGGCCAGAAACACCGGTGAGCCAGGGTCGGGGGGCAGGTACTCCTCGGGGAAGAGTCGGGTGACCTGCACATGGGCGGCGTAGGACAGGCTAACAGGCAACAAATCGCGCCGGGCCAGGAAGACGTCGGTGTCGAACTGTGCCCCCTCGTAGAGCTTGATGACCTGGTCTACCATGCCGTAGTAGCGCACGTTGCCGTTCTCGTCACCTTTTTGTGGATCGGGGTGGCGAAACTCAACATACACCAGGTCGTCGAGACGCAAATACTGCCCTTCCTCCACGGCTACCCAGAAATCCAGCGCACCGGCTTCGCGGCTGCCCAGTACCATTCCGACCTGTCTCACGCAACCTCCTGCCTAAGCAAATAACGCTTGCACGATTCTACGCCGGATCACCTCACCCTGGCCCATATGCCGGCCCAGCCACTGCTCGAGGCCCCCAATGGGAATCAGGTTCTGGGGAGCGCGGGGGTCACGGGCGGGTGAGGAGGCCAGGGCGCAAAAGAGGCTCACCGATAGGTCGGCCAGCTTGCTGGCCTCGGCAGGCTCGAGGGTAGGGGTTTCCACCCGCAAAAGCGCCGCTCCGCCATAAAAAGGCGCGCTGGGCTCCAGGGGCAGGCGCACATACCAGGAAAAAACATCCACCCGGCGGTGCAGGGCATACCCCGGAATCGAAAAAATCGGGGTGCGCTGATAGGGTTCAAGTGTGTACAGTAAGGCCTGCTCCTCCGGCCCCAGGTAGGTCGCGGCCTGGGTCTTGGTATAGCCCAGGATCTGCCCGGGGGCTTTGTAGGGCACTTCCCCAGGAAATATCTGCCCGTCCACAATTACCAGCCCCCCCGCTCGTTGAACAGGCCCGTCAGGGCTCTGTCCCGATAGGGGATCGTCCGTGAGCTCGTTCACCAGGCGGGCCTCCAGGCGGCGCATCTGCTCGGTTACCCTGGCACGCAGGCTGGCAGGGTCGGACCGGGGGGTCTGGATGGGGCGGTAGTGGCTGAGGCCAGGGGGTAGGGGCTCCTCGAGGTCGGCGCTGTGCAAGAGAATATGCTCCTTCAGGGGCTCCCCTATCGGACGGATTCCGGCCCCATCACGCAGCACCGCCCCCGCAATCACGGTTGCCAGCAGCGCACGGCGTCCCCTGGCATCGGCAATCTGGGCATCTATCCGTTGCCGACCATCCACCAGATACACAATCGGCCAGTCATCGGGCACCACCCAGGCCGGGGTACGGGCTGTCCAGTGACCTTCGTAGTGGGTTTTGATCTCCTCGAGGCCGCTCCCTTCGTCTTCTCCCCCAACCCGCTCAGGCAGGGCATACTCGGGGTTCCATGCTTCAAGTTTCCAGGGCATGAAAACAGTATACCACTGCTTATGTTTTTTGAGAACTATTGACCAGTTTTACGAGCAAAACAGACTCATTTCAACCGGGTGAGAATCTCCTGGGCTTCTTTGAAATCGGGCCGCAGCTTGAGAGCCTGCTCACACTGGGCTTTTGCTCCTTCCTTGTCACCCAAAAGCTCGTTGGCCCGGCACAGCCAGAAGCGGTATACAGGGTTATCCCTTTCCAGGGCCACGGCTTTGGTAAAGTTGAAGCGGGCTTTCTGGAAATCCTTGAGTTCAATCAGAACCTGGCCCAAACCAATGTAGGCATCGGGAAAGCGCACCGGCGAGAGGGCTACGGTCTGCTGGTAGGAAACACCCGCCTGCTGCCAGTCCTTTTTCTCGTAGTAGGCATCGCCCCGACGCAGCCAGGCCTCGGCGTTGCCGGGGGACAGGATCACGGCCTGATCCAGATGCTCAACCGCCAGATCCACGTTGCCGCGAAGAAGCAGCAGGCTCCCGTACTTGACCCGCAGAGCGGCGTTCTTCGGAGCCGCTTTCACCGCATCGTCGTAGTTCTTGAGGGCCTCATCCCATTTGCCCTGACGGATATAAATGTCGGCCAGCAAGGCCCGGACAACGGGCTCGTCTTTGATGGCGAGCGAACGGCTAATGGATTCAACCGCCTGATCGAGGCGGTTCTGGTAGGCCAGTACCGTGCCGCGGGTGGCGTAAATAGGCGCATACCTGGGGTTGACCCGCTCGGCTTCACGCAAAATACTGAGGGCCTGATCCAGCAGGTTCTTGGAGGCTTCGCGGTTTTCGGCCAGCAGGTACTGCCGCACATACACCTGAGCCAGCGCCACATACGACTGAATGAAGCTGCTGTTGAGGGTAATCGAGCGGCGCAGGTTCTCGATGGCCGCCGTGAAGCGATTGAGTTCGGACTGCACCCGTGCCAGCAGGTACAGGTTTTCGGCGCTGGGGGCATCCTTGACCGCCCGTTCACAGGCCGTGAGCGCTGCTTCGGGACGTCCGGCATCGTAAAGCAGGGCGCACAAGCTGGCCTGGGTTTGCGGTCGCGACGAGGGCTGCGCAGGCTGGGCAGGGTTTTGCTGCGCCAGTACGCCCCCCACCACCAGCACCATCACAAAAAACCAGATACGCATCATCTTCCTCCAGAATATCCCAACCTGTTCTGGCAACAACCGTTGGCGGGTTGCCGCCAGTTTGCACATGCAGGAGATTGGGTGCAGGTTGTGGGCTTTAGTTCCATGGACACCATCCAAAGTCAGAGAATGTAGCGCGAAAGGTCGGGGGATGCCAGGACATTCTCGAGCCTTGCTTCCACATATTCTTTGGTGACTTCTACCCGCCCCAGATTGGTCTGAAACGAGACTTCCTCGAGCAGCCGTTCCAGCACCGTGGAAAGCCGCCTGGCGCCAATATCCTCTAACTCTTGGTTAGCTTGGTGAGCAAACCGGGCCACGGCCTGGATGGCCTCGGGGGTGAAGTGAACCTCGGTGTCGTCGGCAGCGAGCAAAGCGCAGTACTGCTTGATCAGGGAGTTTTCGGGCTCACGCAGGATTCGCTCGAACTCCTCTGGGCCCAGGGGCTCGAGTTCCACCCGGATGGGGAATCGGCCCTGCAATTCGGGGATCAGGTCGGACGGCTTGGATACGTGGAAAGCCCCGGCGGCGATAAACAGCACATGGTCGGTCGAGACGGGCCCCAGGCGGGTCGAGACCACCGTGCCCTCCACGATGGGGAGCAGATCCCGTTGCACCCCCTCGCCGGAGACATCCGGGCCGCTCATGGCCCCCTTCCCCCTGGCAATTTTGTCCATCTCGTCAATGAACACAATGCCCTCTTCCTGGGCCCGGCGAAGCGCCTCCTGATTGGCTTCTTCTTTATCCACCAGGCGCTCGGCTTCCTGGTTTTTGAGGATTTCCAGCGCCTCCTTGACCCGCACCTTGCGCCGTACCCGGCGCTGGGGCATCAGTCCCTTGAGCATGTCTTGCAGCCCCTGCATCTGCTCACCGCCGAACATACCTACCATCGGGAGCCTGGCTTCCTCGGCCACCTCGATCTCCACCAGTTGGTCGTTATAGCGGCCTGAGCGCAGTTCAAAAGGCTGCACCCGCAGCAGCGAGGCCACCTCTTCCTCGGCCATGCTCTGGGCCCGCCCCTCAACCTTGGCCTTCATCTCCTGCATGACCAGTTGGTACGAAGCCTCGGCCAGATCTCGCACAATGGAGTCCACATCCCGCCCCACATAGCCCACCTCGGTAAACTTGGTGGCCTCAACTTTCAGGAATGGAGCCCCCGCCAGCCGGGCCAGCCGCCGGGCAATCTCGGTCTTGCCCACCCCGGTAGGGCCAATCATAAGAATGTTCTTGGGCATGACCTCGCGGGCCAGCTCAGGCGGCAGCTTTTTACGCCGTATTCGGTTACGCAGCGCAACGGCCACGGCCCGCTTGGCTGCGGCCTGACCCACGATGTGTTTGTCCAGTTCACGCACGATCTCGGCAGGGGTCAGGTTCATGGAGCACCCCCTACGCTCAGAACCTGCGTGGGCTGCCCACTGGTGTAGAGGTCTATCTCACCCGCAAGCCGGATGGCCTGTTCGGCAATCTCGGGGGCCGAGAGGCTGGAGTATCGCAGCAGCGCTTTGGCCGCGGTAAGGGCATAAGGGCCGCCTGAACCCACCGCAATAACGGGTTCATCCGGGCTGAGCACCTCGCCGTTGCCAGAAAGCAGGAGCAGGGTGTCGCGGTCGGCCAGCACCAGCATGGCCTCGAGGTTCCGCAGCACCCGGTCGGTACGCCAGAGCTTGGCAGTTTCGATAGCCGCCCGCTGCAGGTTGCCTTTAGCCCCCGACAACGCCCCCTCGAACTTCTCCAGAAGGGTCAGGGCATCGGCCACCGCACCCGCAAAACCCACAAGGATGCCGCCCCCCTGTTCCAGACGGCGCACCTTGACCGCTCCGGTTTTCATGATGGTCTGTCCCAGGGTAACCTGCCCATCGCCTGCAATTGAAGTAATGCCATCCCGACGTACTGCCACGATGGTGGTGCCGTGCATTGCCTCCATTACCTTCGGAATCTAGCGCCGCACGGTGAATCTGATATGAGAAGCGCCGTATGTAACGCAAGCATTTGCCACCAGGCGTGGTCGGGTGGTTACAGCATATCGCCCGGACGATGAACCCACCATCGACCTTTCGGGAATTGCGACCCGTAAGCCACCATTGCGACCAGTCCCCCGGCGGCGTGTGTCTGGAACAGCCAGATACAGCGCTCTTCACAAACGTGGCCGCCTGCGAAAACGAGAAGGGACAAGCAGACGTGCCTCACCGGGGTGAGGCGCGCTTGTCTGCGTTGCGTCTGGGCTTAGAAGCAGGTTGCGCACCCAGGCGCGGGGCAGGCCCGGGCCACTTGGGTTTGGTGTTTACCGGCAGCCAGTGTTCTGTCCAGGACAAAGGGTTCTGAACCCCGTATGGCTCGATTTTTGTGAAGAGCGCTCTAAACAGATTCGCAGATTGTCTAAAGCCCCTTGAAGCCTTCGGGAACCGGCAAACCCCGGATGCGGTTCAGGGGCCACCAGACCGCATTGGCCCGGCCCGCAATCGAAGCGGTGGGAACCGGCCCAAAGGTGCGCGAATCCTCCGAGCCGCCAAAGGTTCGGTTATCGCCCATGACAAAGTAATAGCCGGGTTTGAGCTTCAGTGCGCTGGTATAGCAGTGCTCCCCGCTTCGGCTCCGCTGTAAATCCTCGGCGCTGGGGGGTGTCAGCATTTCCAAGGTGGGTTTGAGATACTCGGGCAGTTGATCGGGGGCAAAGCGCACCTGTTGCTGGGTGATCAGGGCGGTTAGTTTTTCGTTCTCGTAGCAGACCACCGGGTAGCTATCGGTGTAAGGGGTCAGTTCAGCCGTGATGTGTACCTCGTTCAGGGGTTTTCCATTGACATAAACCACGCCTTCACGCAGGCTTACCTCGTCACCGGGCAGACCAATTATGCGTTTGATAAAAAAAGCGCGGAATTGAAAGCCCAGCACCGGGAACTGGGCTACCGCGTTGGGCGTCCCTTCTGGTGGCTTGACGATGGCAACCTCGCCCCGTTGCCACTGCATGAGGCCAAAGCGCACCAACCAGGTTTCATATTTGGGCACAAACACCCGCTCACCGTTGAGCAGGGTGGGGTTCATGGAGCTGCCCACCACGCCCACGGTAGTAAAGACAAACGTGGTAACCAGGAAGGCCAGCAAAAGCGCCTCGCCCACCTGGCGAAACCATTCCTTGAAGAGATAGTCCAGAAAGTTGCGCATCGTACAGAGTCCCCTTCGTCTTGGCCTAAAGCCCGGCCCATAGCATAACGCACACCGGCATTCTGCCTAGCAGTCCATCTGATTATTCCGCCCTCCACGCGTGAATATTGGCACTGGAAAACCTGGCTAAAATCTTAGCTGGGCCTGCGATGCGGCCTTGCGCCCTGCCTCGACAATTTCTTCCAGACGACCGAATTGCTCGATTCCAACCCCTGGAAGTTCGGGGCGTATGTAGAGTTCGGGGGGGTAAAGCGAACGCCTTGCGGCGGTCAGGTGGTTTTGCATGATGTCTATGGCCCGGCGCACCTGTCCAATGGAGGAACGGGGAACCCCTGGCAGTCGCATCTCGGGGGTTACGTCCACTGCCAGGACATACTTGGCCCGCATGAAACGAGCGGCGTCGACCGGCAGGTTGTCGAGCACACCTCCATCCACATAGGTTCGGCCTTCATAAAGTACGGGCGCTACCAGCCCTGGGTAGGCCGCAGAGGCCAGCACCGCTCCCGGCAGATCGCCCTCCGAAAAATAGGCCAGCTTGCCAGCCTCGAGGTCCACCGCCGTTACCACCAGTTTTTTGGAAAGTTGTTCGAAGCGAGGGGGCAGGTGTTTCGCCAGAAAGTCGCGCAACCCGCGCTGGGAGATGAGTCCAGGCCTGGGCACCAAGTCCAGCAAGCGCAACCAGGGGGTTGAGCGGGAAATCTCGAGGATTTCAGCAGGCTTCTTGCCCGAGGCATACAAAGCCCCTACCACCCCACCCATACTGGTTCCGGCTACCACCTCGGCCTCGAACCCCTGGGCCTCGAGCACCTCCAGCACCCCAATGTGGGCTAACCCCCTGGCCCCTCCACCCGACAACACTAGACCGCGCACGTAGCAACCTCCATGGCATAAGTTGCTAAGCCAACACAATTCTAAACCGAGCCAAACCCTCCGTACCCAAGTCGCCAGCAATAGAGCGCCCTTCACAAAAGTCGAGCCATCCGAGATTAAGAATCCTTTGCGCTGGACAGAACATTGGCCGCCTGGTTGGGCAGTGCTCTACGAAGAGCGCAATAGGCTGTAAGGCCGGTATCTCATGGAATTGCTGAATTGCCCCGAGGGGTGGCGAAAAAATCGGTATAGTGATGCATGTGGGGTTAGCCGGAATCACCCTGGAGGGCCGATATAAGGTCATCCGACCGATTGCCCGCGGGGCTTTGGCGACGGTGTATTTGGCTTTTGATGTACACGGTACCCCCTATGCATTGAAGGTGTTTCCCCAAGGTTTTGAGGGACGGGCCGATCGTGAATGGAAGGTGGGTGGACAGCTCAAACACCCCCACATCAACCCCGTGCTTGCACGCCTGAGCGTACCCCACGATGGCATCGAGAATCCCGCCGTTTTGCTGGCTTACGCCCCAGGCAGCCGGCTTTCTGAGTGGCGCAAAGACCACCCTGATAAGGTACTGGGGGTGTTTAGACACCTCCTCGAGGCCCTCGCGCACATGCACAGCCAGAACCTGGTGCACCGCGACGTAAAGCCGGACAATCTGGTTGTGGACGGCACCGGCGAAGCGCGTTTGGTGGATTTCGACCTTTCCGGGCCACAGAGCGAGCGTTTTAGCCAGAAGGTTCGCCTGGGAACCATTGCCTATATTGCCCCCGAGCAAATCCGAGGGCAGTCCCCCACCACCGCCTCGGACGTGTATTCGGCGGGTATTTTGCTCTACTGGGCCATTGCGGGCGAATTGCCGTTTGCAGGCGAGCCAGTGGAGGTTATGAATGCCCACCTCAACCTGCCCCCTCCACCTCTGGTAGCCGCTCCCGATACCGGCTTGATCGTCACGGCAGAGCTACAGGCATACGTAGACCGGCTTATTGCTAAAGACGTGACCAGGCGCTATGCCAACGCTATAGAAGCCCTGCGCGACTTTGAAGCCATTGGCCTCACACAAGCTTCCCAAAGGGTTGGCTGAAGGTTATCGGGCCCTACACAAACGTGGCCGCCCACGAAAACCAGAATGCGGCTGGATCCAGACGCAGGTTACGCGCCCAAGCGTGGGCCGAGCTCGGTCCACGGGTGCTTGGGTTTCGAGTTTCCAGGCGGCCACTGTTCTGTTCAGGATAATGCTTTCCGATACCCGGATGGCTCTAAATCTGTGAAGAGCGCTCTAGCGCTTGGACAACGGCACATAGGGCAAATCTATTTTTCCCGTGTAGTGCGAGTCGGGGCGCAGCAGGCGGTTGTCAACCTTGGTGTACTCGAGGATGTGCGCACACCAGCCCGAGATGCGGGCCACCGCAAAGATTGGCGTGAAGAACTCGAGGGGATAGCCTAGGTCGGAGTAGACCACCCCGGAGTAGAAGTCCACATTGGGGTAGATACCCTTAGGGTTGTAGATGGCTCCAGCCTGCCGCTCAATTTCTTTCAGGATGGCATATTCCTTACTGTGACCTTGCTTGGCGGCTACTTCACCCGCGTACTTGTCAAGCACACCGGCCCTGGGGTCGTAGGATTTGTAGACGCGGTGGCCCATGCCCATCACCCGGCCTTTTTTGGCTTGCAGATCGGCCAACCATGAAGTCACGTTCTCGGGCGAACCCACCTCGGCGATCATTTTCATCACCGCCTCGTTGGCCCCTCCGTGACGGGGGCCTTTGAGTGCGCCGATGGCGGCCACAATAGCACTGTAGATGTCGGCCTGGGTGGAATAGGCAGCAATGGCGGTAAAGGTGGAAGCATTGAAGCCGTGCTCAGCCTGCAAAATCAGGGCCACATCCATCAGCTTGGTTTCCTCTTTACTGGGCACCTTGCCGTTCGACATGTAGAGGAAATTGGCTGCATGGGATAAACCCTTGCGGGGAGAAAGAATCTTCTGCCCCTCGCGGTGGCGCTTGGTAGCGGCCACAATGGTGGCAAACTTGGCAATCAGCGAGAGCGATTTCTGGTAGAGCGCCTCGGGAGAGACATCCCCCTCGGTCTCGTCCACCATGCCCAGCTCACTGACCGCCGTACGGAGCATGGACATGGGGTGGGCGTTGCGGGGGAACTGCTTGATCTGTTTGATGATCGAGGGGGGCAGCGCCCGCAGGGAGGCCAGCTTGGCGCTGAACGCTTTTAGCTCAGCCCTGTTGGGCAGGTGGCCGTGCAGCAATAGGTAGGTCACTTCCTCGAAGGTAGCGTGCTCGGCGAGGTCCTGAATTTTGTATCCGGCATAGTACAGACGGCCCTGGTCTCCATCTATGAAGCACAGGCTGCTTTCGGTGAAAATTACATCTTCCAGGCCTCTGGCAATGGTTACAGTTGCGCTCATGGTTTCTCCTCTAACTCTTCCGACCGATGTCGGCTTCAGCCTGTGTATTCTATCGTGTTCCTACACCGAAATACCGCAGAAGAGCTCATAATCTTGCAGTGTAGTTACACTGGGCTGGTCACCACAAACGGGGCAGTCGGCGCGCCGGGGAAAGCGGATACTTCGGAAGTGCGCCTGCAGGCCATCGTAAATCAGCAGCAGGCCTGCAAGGGTTTCGCCCTGTCCCAGCAGAGTCTTGAGCGCTTCAGCAGCCATCAGGCTGCCGATAACCCCCGGCAAAACGCCAAAAACCCCTGCCTCAGCGCAGCTCGGAACGGTTCCGGGTTTGGGCGGCTCCGGATACAAACAGCGATAACAAGGCCCGCCCCGGTAGTGAAAAACCGAAAGCTGGCCTTCAAACTGATGTATAGCACCGTACACCAATGGTTTATCGAGCAATACACACGCATCGTTTACCAGGTAGCGGGTCGGAAGGTTGTCGGTGCAATCAATTACCAGGTCGTAGGGCTCCAGAACCGAAAGAGCGTTGTGCGAATCCAGTTTGAGGGGGTAGGTCTCCACCTGGACGTGCGGGTTGAGGCTGTTCAAACGAACTTTGGCCACATCGGCTTTGGGTTGCCCCAGGGTTTGGGTATCGAACAACACCTGCCGCTGGAGGTTGGAGAGGTCTACGACGTCCATTTCCACAATGCCGATGCGGCCCACCCCGGCAGCCGCCAGGTACATCAGAACCGGCGAACCCAAGCCACCGGCCCCCACCACCAGCACAGAACTTTGTTTCAGCCTGGCCTGACCCGCCCCTCCCACTCCAGGCAGCACAATGTGCCGGGCATAGCGATCCAGTTCCTCTTTCGTCCACATAAGCATCCTGGGAAAGCCTGAACCCTGAAGCTCAATACTTATATCCCATAGCCCCCTCGAGTTGCATGGCAACCTCGTCACCTTCGGGCAAGCGGTAGGCCCGTGCTTCACCGGTCTGCATGTCGAAGATTACGTAGGAAACCCGCCAAAAGGCTTGCGAGCAGTCAGTTTCGCTGGGCCGGGCTGGGCCGGTGGGGTGTGAATGGTAAATGGCCAGAAGCTCGAGGCCCTCACTCTCGATCCGCCGCAGCAACTCAATTAGGGCCTGTGGATCGGCCTCGTAGCGTTTTTGGGGATTAGCATGAACATTTTCCAGCGGCCAGACCTGCCTTACCAGGCCCTGCTTGCCTACCCAGAGCCCCACCCCTTCGTAGGGCAACACGGCCCGGAGGTGGCGCAGGGTTTGCTCGAGGCAGTCCAGTGGAACCCGCAGCATGCTTACTCCCCTATCTCCAGCAACAACACCTCGCTCAAGAACTGGTTGAGCGGCAGCAGCTTGCGAAATACCTTCTCCACCGTATCGGGCAAATGCGCTGAAACCACCTCTTCCTCTGAGAGGCCGTATGAAACCGTAAAACTGCGCTGTTTGAGGTCTTCAATCAGGGGGTGGTCTGGGCTATACCCCCTGGGTGGGCGGACAAGTTTACCCTCCCCATCCAGTTCGAATTTCTTGCGTAGCCTTAGCCAACGCGGGTCTTGTCGGGCAATGGCGGCCCGGATGCGCCGGAGGTTTTCCGGTTCGGGCATCCACATCCCGGCCCCCAGGAAGCAGTTGTCGGGCTCGAGGTGAATGTAAAATCCTGGCATGTGGACGTCCTGGCCCAACTGGTGACGAAACTGTGCGGCAGCATGGGTCTTGTAGGGCGCTTTGTTGGCGCTGTAGCGGGTATCGCGGTGGATGCGGAAAAGGCTGCGGGGGCTGGCCACATAATCGGGGCTGATACGCCCCAGGCGGGGGGCGAAATCTTCGATAAAGCGTAAAAATGGCTGGCGAACCAGGGCATCGTAGCGGTGTTTGTTGGCCTGAAACCAGGCACGGTGGTTGTTGAAGCGTAACTCTATCAGGAATTGAAAAAGTTCCGGCGTAAAGTAAGTCTGTTTGTTAGATAGCACACAAGACATCAGCCAACACTACCGCCCGGCTCGATGCAAAATTGTTAGAAGCTGCAGATTTGGGAGTTCGCAGCACGAAGCTCCATTCTGGCCTCTAATCGTCTAGTTGAGTTGCGCCAGAGCCGCCTGGAGTTGCTCCGGGCTCATGTAACCTCGCACTTCGCCCACCAGCTTGCCCCTGGAGTTATAGAAAAAGTTAGAGGGGTAGCCGTTCACCCGTAGCGAACTGGAAACCGTACGAAGGGCGTCCTGGTACACCACGGCACTGGAGAAGCCCCGGGTATCGTGAAACTGTCGCACCAACTGGGCGGGCTCCCCATCGTTTACAAAAGCGAATTGCACATCGGTGCGCTGGCGAGCTATCGCCTCGAACTCTGGCAGCTGACGCTGGCAGTAGCTGCACCAGGTGGCCCATACGGTCAGCACGGTGGGCTTGCCACTTTGCAACAACACGCTGCTACCGTCCAACCGAACCAACCGGGCCTGTGGCAAGTCTCCCGCTCGCTGGGGCGGCGACGAGAGCAAAGCAAGCACAATCAGGCCGATCACAATAAGCCCCACAAAACCCAGTTGCAATGTGGGGGATAGTTTCTTGGGTGTAGCTTCCATCCCGTCAAGTTTAGCAGGGTTCACCCACCCCAAATGTTCGCAATCTCCGAAGTTAAGTTGCGCCTGTATAAGGTTTAGAGATGAATCCAGGCCACGCTAGTGGTCTGGTAACAAAGAATTTGGGATGCCTTCAATGAACCCAACTTCTGCACTTGACTGCATGTTGTCATTCCGAGGCGCACACAGTGCAACGAGGAATCTCGTGCTGCACGGGTATTGTGAAAACTGTGGATTGAGGTGCATCAGATTCCTCACTTCGCTTCGCTACGTTCGGAATGACACAGAAATTTACTTACCAGACCACTAGAAAATCATTCACCGGGCGCAATACCCGAATGATTTTCGATCATGCCATTATCCAAAACATGGGCGAGAGGTACTTAATGCACAGTCGTATAAATACCCGTACAAAGTGTCCATTGCAGCACGAACTATGCAGTACGCTCTTGCAAAAGCCGTAGCAGAAACCTTTTCGTTCCTCCCCTACCGTGTAGGGGAGGTTAGGTGGGGTTGCTGAGCAGCGACTTTGCGTAACCTGGTTGGTTGGGGGCCTTACCCAATACCCTCCCCCACCCTCCCTACGTGGTAGGGAGGGGGCTCTATGTCAATCCCTCCCGGAAACCCGGAGGTGTACGGACATCTCTACGACGATGTACTTAGAATGTGCAGCCAGAAAACCAAGCGTATACTGCGCTTGTGTCCGCGCAGCCCAGCAGTCAAGCTCATTCCGAAGTGCCGATTCCACCCCTGGTCAGGAAAAACACCTGGCTGTTGGCCATGGCCCAGGCCATCAATGGCGCAGGGATGCAGCTAGTACCCACCTTTGGCGCAATTCAGGTGGTCATGTTGCTGGGCAATGCGGCCTTTGCCGGGGTGGCAACCAGCATTATGGGGTTGTCACGCATGATGACAGCCTATTTTGTGGGTCGGCTCACCGACCAGCGGGGGCGCAAGGCAGGGATGTATCTGGGGCTGTGGCTGGCGCTGGTGGGGGCTCTGATTATCGGCATGGCCACCCTCCTGGGTTCGTTTGCCCTATTTTGTGTTGGGGCGCTCACCTTTGGCAGTGGGGTGGGGGCCGTACAGCAGATGCGCGTGGCGGCGGCTGATATGTACCCACCCAGCCGGCGCGGTGAAGGCATCAGTCTGGTGGCGATGGGCTCGCTGTTTGGCTCGGGTATTTCCCCGCTCCTGGTCGCGCTGGCAGAACGGTTGGGGAAAATCCTGGGCATGAATGAAATTGCCCTGGCCTGGTTGCTGGTTCCGCTGCTCATACTGCCCTGCTTCTGGCTGGTTTGGAGCATCCGCCCCGACCCGAAGCAGATGGCCCTCGAGCTGGAAAAGTATTACCCCGCCTGGGCCCTTGAGAGAGCCGGTTCCAACCCCAACCTGCTCGAGCCAAGCGACCTCTCCCGTGTGCGGGTGGCGGCCATTCTGTCTGCGGTAGCGGTGCAGGGGCAGATGGTCATGATGATGGCCATGACCGCCCTGGCCCTCAAGGCGCTGGACTGTAGCCTCTCGCAGATTTCCTTTTCAGTGGCGCTGCATGTGATGGGGATGTTTGCCTTTTCCTGGCCCATTGGCCGGCTGACCGACCGGATTGGGCGCAAGCCGGTGATCCTGGCAGGGCTGGTGGTGGCGGGTCTGGGGGCGCTGCTGGTGGGGCTGGGCGAGGGGTACTGGGTCATTACCAGCGGAACCTTTCTGGTGGGCCTGGGCTGGTCGGGGGCTTTTCTGGGTTCCAATACGGTGTTGACGGATGTCACCCCACCCACCCGGCGGGGGCAGGCTATTGGGGTGCTCGAGCTGTGGTCGAATGCGGCGGGCATGACCCTGCCCCTCCTTGGAGGGCTCATCGTAGAGGGGTTTGACCTGCGGATGCTGGGGTTTTTTGGCGCGTTGCTGGTGCTAATTCCCATTTATACGATGATTCAGGTGCGGGAGCAGAGGCCCGGAAGCTATAGGTGACCCGCAAATTTCAACGCCAAACTCATAGGGTTGTTCGGCTATACTTCCGAACAATGTGGGTGCGAGGTGCAATCCCCATCAGAGCCATCCAGAAACCTGCCTGCCCGGAAAATCTATGCTTTGAACGGCAGGATCCAACCGCCACGGTGCGGCGCTGAGAACCAATGTTACCCAAAGAACTGTTGCCCTACAACTCCTACGCCGATTGGCTGCGCGACACCGAAGGCTATGCGGGCCAGCTTGGTTTCGTGCGGGTGCTGCCGGCAAGGCCGCCTGGGAGCGCAGATTACAGCGGTATCTTCTCCGGCGTGCTGATGGCCCTGGGAATACAGCCCTACAGCTACCAGGCCGAAGCGCTCGAGCATTTGCAGAGTGGTCAGCATGTGGTGCTGGCTACCTCCACGGCTTCGGGCAAGAGCCTGGTCTTCCAGGTGCCCGTGCTCAAGGCGGCGCTCGAGGGCAAAACTGCCCTGCTGCTCTACCCCACCAAGGCCCTGGCTCACGACCAACTGGGGCGACTGCGGCAGATGGCCGAACCCCTGGGGGTGAAGGATCGCATTTACACCTACGACGGCGATACCTCCGATAGTGAGCGCAAAACAGCCAGGGAAAAAGGCCGGGCCCTGCTCACCAACCCCGACATGCTGCACTTCGGTCTGCTGCCCCGCCACAGCGACTGGGCCGGGTTTTTGTCGCAACTGCATTACATTGTGGTGGACGAACTCCATGCCTATCGCGGCGTGTTTGGCACCCATGCGGCGCTAATTTTGCAGCGGCTCATTCGGCTGGCCTGGCACTATGGAGCCACCCCCCAGGTGATTGCGGCGAGCGCCACCATTGCCAACCCTGCCGAACACGCCCACAGCCTGACGGGGCTAAACTTCCATGCAATCAACGCCAACCCCTCGAGGGCCGAGCGGGAGTTTGGCGTCTGGATTCCCAAGGCCCTCGATAAGGAGGGCAAACACCGCCGCAGCCCGAACCTCGAGGCCGCCCTGCTGGCCCGTCATGCGGCCGAACAGGGCCTGCGCACCCTGATCTTTACCAACGCCCGCCGCACCGCCGAGCTGGTAGCCCGCTACGCCGCCAACGAGCAGGTGCGGCCCTACCGGGCGGGCTACACGGCGGCGGAGCGAAGAAAGCTGGAGCAGGCCTTGCAGGAGGGTACGGTGCGGGTGCTGGTCAGTACGAGTGCCCTCGAGCTGGGGGTGGATATTGGCGGCCTGGACGCAGTGATTTTGCTGGGCTATCCAGGCTCGGTGAGCTCCTTCTGGCAACGCGCCGGGCGGGCCGGGCGCTCCGGGCGGCGGGCGCTGGTGCTGTGGATACCCCGCGAAGACCCCCTGGATGCCTACTTCGAGCAGCACCCCGACCTGCTGCTCAAAAGCCCCCCCGAATCGGCCATTGCCGACCCAGATAACCCGGTTCTGTATCCTCTGCATGCCCACTGTGCGGCGCGGGAATTGCCCATACCGCTCCCTGGGGCAGCCAGTCCAGGGTCTGGGGCCGAGGGTTCGGAGCCTGTAAGGCTTGACCCCATGTACAAACCCTGGCTCAACATCCAGCCCCCACTGGTGGAGAAATACGGGCGGCTTTACACGCCCAAGCGCTCCCCGCACCAGGACTTGGTTCTGCGCGGGCTGGGCCGAAGCTTCAGCCTGCGCGACAACACCGGCAAGCTGCTGGGCACCCTGGACGAGCGACAGGCCTACTGGGAGGCCCACCCAGGGGCGGTGTACCTGCACCAGGGCGAGAGTTATCTGGTGCGCAACCTCGACCCCGAGAAGCGGGAGATTGTGCTGCTGCCGGGCCTCGAGGACTACTACACCCAGCCCAGGGCCGAGACCGAGGTTGAGGTGTTGCAGGGAGAGGAAATCCTGAGCGGGATCTGGGTGGGGCCGGTGGTGCTGCGGGAGCGGGTCACGGGCTATGTGAAAAAGCGCTTCGTGAGCGAGACGGTGCTGGACGAGGTGGCCCTCCTGATGCCCGAACTCAGCTTCCAGACCGAGGCGGTCTGGTTCCACCCCTGCGAGGGTCTTGCGGTACTCCCCACCCTGGAAACCGATGGTCACGTGGAACCCCGCTGGCCCGACCCCACCTTCCTCACCGAAGCCCAGGTGCCCTCGGCCATCCACGCCCTCGAGCACACCCTGATTGGCTTGCTCCCCCTGTTTGTGCTGGCCGAGCGGCAGGATATTGGAGGGGTCTCGTATCCCTTCTACCCCAGGCCCCTCCCTTCCGGCAGTGGCCCGACTATCTTCATTTACGATGGCTACCCGGGCGGGGTAGGGTATGCTCGAGCGGCGGCGCGGCAGTTCCCCCGTTGGGTGGCCGCTGCCCGCGATCTGCTACAGGGCTGCCCTTGCGAGGAAGGTTGTCCACGCTGCATCCTGTCGCCCAAGTGCGGCAACGGCAACCAGTATCTCGACAAGCCCACCGCAAGGATGCTGGCCGAAGCACTTAGCAGCCGCTACAGCTCCGGAAAGCCCAACTGATGGAACACGTGATTGCCCAGGTTGTAGAGCAACTCAAGACCGACCCCAAGGTGATGGGGGTTCTGCTCACCGGCTCCCGCGCCCGGGGCGATGCCACCGCCGGCTCCGACGTGGACTTCTGGGTGCTTTTGAGCGGGGTCAACGAACGCAAATTCCGCAGCGAGGCGCAGCAGGGGTATTTGATTGAACTGCACTTTCGCAACCTGGTGCAGGCCCGCGACAAGCTGCGTCGCAACCCAATGGAACTCTATAGCCATCTGGACGGCAAAATCCTCCATGACCCCGAGGGCAAGCTGGCCGAGTTGCGGCTCGAGGCCCAGCAGCTTTTCGACGCCTACCAGATGCCCGAAGCCGAACGCAAAGCCCTGGCTTACTGGCTGGAAAGTGCCCGGCGCAAGCTCCAGACGGCGCTAGACGAACAGGCCCAGCTCAAGATGGGCTACCTGGCCAGCACCCAGAGCTGGAAGATTCTGGAGGGCCTGTGGGCCGCCAACCAGAAGCCCATGCCCCCTGCCGGAGCCGTGTTTGCCCACATCACCCGGCTCGAGGCCCCCCTCCCCCACTTCGAGCTGATGAACGGCCTCTTTGGGGCCGACCCCCTGACCCGCAGCAAAACTGCCCTGACCCTCATTGACTGGATTCTGCCGCGAATACACTAGAACCTTGTGGGCCTGCCTTCACTGAACGACGTGATTGCCGCCATCGCCACCCCCCCCGGCAAGGGTGCGGTGGGCATCGTGCGAGTCTCGGGCAACGGCAGCCTGGAGCTGGTCTCGAGGCTCTGGCAAGGCAAAAACCCCTGCAAGCTTAGGGGCGGGCGCTTCACTCATGGAAAAATCCGCGACCCCAGCACACAGGAAATCCTGGACGAGGCGCTTTTGCTGGTTTTTCGCCAACCCCATTCCTACACCGGCCAGGACAGCGCCGAGCTGCACACCCACGGCTCCCCGGCTGTGCTGCGCCGGGTTTTGCAGACCCTGTTCGAACTGGGGGCCCGTCCAGCCCAGCCCGGCGAGTTCACCCTGCGGGCCTACCTGAACGGCAAGATGGATCTGGCCCAGGCCGAGGCGGTGCTGAGTCTGGTGGAGGCCGAATCGGACGCAGCCCGGCGGCAGGCCCTACGGGGTCTGAGCGCGGGCCTGTCGCAAAAGATAGCGAACCTTTCCGAACAGCTCATCACCCTGCTGGCCCACATCCAGGCCTGGCTGGACTACCCCGAGGAAGGCGTGGAGCCAGTCCAGATTCAAGCAGCTCTGGAGCCCGTTTTGCAGGAAGTCCAGCACCTGCTGGCCACCGCGCCCGCCGGACGCATCGCCCAGAGAGGGGCCCGCATCGCCCTGGTGGGGGCTCCCAACGCGGGCAAGTCCAGCCTGCTCAACGCGCTTTTAGGCTACGAGCGGGCCATCGTCACCCCCATTCCCGGCACCACCCGCGACTACCTCGAGGCGCCCCTGGAAGTTGCTGGTGTGCCCATTGTGGCCATAGACACTGCGGGTGTGCGGGAAACCGAAGATATCGTGGAAAAAAGCGGGGTGGAGCGGGCTTTGCAAATTGCCCAGGAGGCCGACCTGATCCTGTACCTGGCCGACCAGAGCCAGCCTCTACCCCATCCACCAGCCCTGCCCTGGGAGCGCACCCTGAAGGTTGCTACCAAAGCCGACCTGCCTGCAGCCTGGTCGGACGCGGAGTTTCTGCAGGTCTCGAGCCAGACCGGGCTGGGCCTGGAGGCCTTACGCCAGCATATCCACCACCGACTCCTGGGAGAGGCCCCCGAGGGCGAACTCTGGATCAGCAACGAGCGCCATGTGGAGGCCCTGCGCCGGGCCGAAACCCATTTACTAGAAGCCCTGGATGCCCCCGAAGACCTGGCCGGGGTTTCCATCGAGATGGCCCTGGATGCCCTTGCGGAAATCCTGGGTAAGGATGTATCCGAAGAGGTGATTGACCGGGTGTTCCGGAACTTTTGTGTGGGCAAATGAAAGGGAGCCGATGGCCAATGGTCTATAGCCGATAGCCAGCAACCGGGCAAACTACCAGGGGTTCAGGGCTCTTGTATGCAGGCTACTTCCTCCGTACACTTGCGCCAATGTCCGGGGTTCAGAAAATAATCTCCAGGCGTAGCGTGCAGACCTACCTCGTAGCCGTGGGGCTCATGACCATGGGTCTGGTGCTGGTGGCGCTTTGTGTGGCGGCCTGGTTCCAGGGGGTCGAGCCGCTCTGGTCGGTGATCCTGTTTGGGTTGCTGGGGGTTTACATGGTTTTTCTGGGGGTGGACGAGGGCTGGCTGAGTGGCCTCGAGGTCACCCCCTCGCACCTGCGCATCCAGAGCTTTGGCCGTTGGGAGGAATATCCCCTGACCCGGATCGAGGCGGTGGACGGCCTGCGGGACATCCTGGGCGGGGGTATACAGTTGGTGCTGCTGGCTGCCGAGGGCCAGGCCATCCGGGTGCCGTTGCGCCGGTACGCCAATGCGGGCCCTCTGGCCCAGGCCCTGCTGGACGCGCTCTGGTTACAAAACAAAGAACTTGTCTTGATGCCTCGGCTGGCCCGGCGGTTGGGCCAGCCCCCGTTTGGGGTGTTTGCCGCTAAGAAATCCGGGCGCTAGCCCCTATGATTGAGGTATGGAGCTGGCCTGGGTTGGAGCTGCCTACGCGCTGGGGCTACTGGCGAGCCGTTTGGGCCTGCCCCCGTTGGTGGGCTATCTGGGAGCCGGCTTTGCCCTGTGGGGCTTCGGCTACCAGGACAGCACGCTCCTGGGTGAAATTGCCGACGTGGGCGTATTGCTGCTCCTGTTCACGGTGGGCCTGAAGCTGCGCTTTGCCAGCCTGGTGCGACTGGAGGTGCTGGGGGTAGGGGGCATCCACCTGGTGCTGTTCGCCTCGCTGCTGGGCCTGATTACCCTGTGGCTGAGCCTGGGCAGTAATGCGGCCATTTTTGTGGGAATTGGCCTGGCTTTCTCGAGTACGGTACTGGCCGTCAAGCTGCTGGACGACCGCCGGGAGCTCTCTACCTTTCACGGGCGGGTGGCAGTTGGCATACTGATCTTGCAGGATTTGGTTGCGGTGGGCCTGCTGGCCTATGCAGGGGTGAAAAACCCCACCCCCTGGGCCTTGTTGTTGCTGGCCCTACCTTTGTTGCGCCCCATCTTGGGCCGGATTCTGGAAAAGAGCGGCCACGATGAACTCCTGCTGCTGTACGGCCTTGGCTTGGCGCTGGGGGGGGCCACCCTGGCCAGGAGCCTGGGGGTCTCGCCCGAGTTGGGAGCGCTGCTGATCGGCGCCGCTCTGGCGGGACACCCACAAACCTCCGAGCTGTCGCGCACCCTGTGGGGCCTGAAAGAGGCTTTCCTGGTGGCTTTTTTCCTTCAGATTGGACTGATGGGCCTCCCGGGGGCCTCGAGCCTGCCGCTGGCCCTGGGCTTTGTGCTGCTGCTCCCGCTCAAGGCCGTGCTATTCTTTACGCTGTTTATCGCCTTTGGCTTGCGGGCCCGCACCGCCTTTGTAACCAGCGTTTCCCTCACGAGCTACAGTGAGTTCGCCCTAATTACCAGCGTGGCCGCCGTAGAGGGAGGGCTGTTACCGGAGTCCTGGGGCCAACTGGTGGGCCTGGTGGTGGCGGTCTCGCTGGCCCTGGCGGCCCCCCTCAATCGTTCGGTGCACAGCCTGTTTCAGCGCTACGAGGCTTTCCTGCTGCGCTTTGAGCGAAAAGGCCGCCACGCCGACGACGAGCCTACCAGCCTGGGGGGGGCCGAGTGGCTGGTGGTGGGAATGGGGCGCACCGGGGGGGCTGCTTACAAAATGCTCGAGGGCCAGGGGTTCCGGGTGCTGGGCCTGGATGCCGACGAGGGCAAGCTGGACGCCCACCGGGCCAAAAAACGCCTGGTGCGCTACGGCGACGCCGAAGACCCCGAGCTGTGGGAGCGGCTCGACTTGAGCGGCCTGCGCGGGGTGCTGCTGACGCTGCCCGACCTCGAGGCCAAGGTGCGGGCCATCCAGGGCCTCAAGCAGCGGCGCTTTAGCGGAATCATCGCCGCTACCAGCTACCACCGCGAGGAAGACCCCATCCTGGAAGCCGCCGGAGCCACCCTCATCTCCCACCCGTTCGCCGAGGCCGGCGAACGCCTGGCCGAGCGGGCGCTGGGCATCAACCTTATCGAAGAGGCCGAAGCGTCCAAAGTGGCCAGCTCCGTCCAGTAGCTTCACGGACGTTTTGCCCGCGTCCAGGCTTTTTTCCCCACCCCAGGCACTTTTTCCACCCGAAATCCTGCAGCCTCGAGGTTGCGTCGAACCTGCCCCGCCACCGAATAGGTCGCCAGATAGCCTCCGGGTTGCAGGGCAGCCAAAAGCCGCTCCAACACGGGGAATTGCCAGGGTTCGGGGTTCACCTGGGGGCTAAAGGGGTCGAGGTAGACCGCGCTGGCCCACCGGGGCGGAAATTGCGCCGTCATTACATCTTCAAAGTGGATTCCGAGACGGCCCCAAGTCCCCTGCAAGGCCAAAAAAGTCTGTGGATAGGCGGGCCAATTCGTGAGCACCTCTTCCCACACACGCCGGGCATGGGGGCTAAGGGGAACCTCTACGGATGCTAAGACCTCCCTCGAGACCGGCAAAAACTCGTAACTCAGATATTCCAGGGGCACCCCGCGCTGTACACAATTTTCCAGCGTGGCCCGGAAATTAACCCCCAGCCCAAAGCCGATTTCCAGCACGCGTGGCGCGGGGTGTTGGTGGGTTCGGGTCAGTTTCAGGTATAGCTCGTTGGCCTGCATCCAGGCCCCGTGCCGGGAACTGTAGGCCTCGCCAAATACCGGGTGCACCAGCGTCGGCGAGCCATCCTCAGTTCGTAGCGGCTGGTAGAAAAGGATACGGTCAGGCGCCAACTTCCACCCTCTGGGCCTCTTGTTGCATCAGGGCCCATAGCGCCTCCACATGAGGGCGTTCGGTGAACTCTGCCCCGATGGAAACCCGGGCCATCCAGCGCCCTTTGAGCAGGGCGGGGGTCAGGAAAGACCGACCCGTGCGGTTGAGGCGGGCGACCCAGTCCTGGGTGTGCCGGTCGAGCTGCTCCGGGCTCAGACCCCCTGGGTTGTAACGCACACACACCGTCTGCAAGGGCACCGGGGCCAACAGCTCCCAGCCGGCGGTTGCCTTCACCTGGGCCTCGAGCCACTTCGCATTGGCTAGGTCGCGTCGCAGCCGCGCCTGCAACCCCTCCACCCCCAGTTCGCGCAGGGCAAACCAGATCTTAAGGGCCCGAAAGCGCCGCCCCAGTGGAATTCCCCAGTCTTTGTAGTTTTTCACCTGCCCATCGGCAGCCGAGTGCAGGTAGGAAGGGTTGGTGGACATGGCCCGGATCAGGTGCTCGGGCTCGCGCACGTAGTAGAGCGAGCAGTCCATGGCCACCCCCAGCCACTTGTGGGGGTTGATCACGATGGAGTCGGCATGCTCGATGCCATCCCACATCCACCGGCACTCCGGCAGAATCATGGCCGAGCCCGCCATGGCTGCATCCACGTGCAGCCAGATGCCGTGTTCTCGGCATAACTCGGCAATTTTTCGCACCGGGTCAATGGCGGTGGTGGCGGTAGTACCCACAGCAGCAACCACCACACAGGGCCTGCGGCCTTCCGCCAGGTCGCGCTGCAGGGTGGCCTCGAGCACCTCCAGACGCATGGCATGGGCCTCGTCGGTTTCGATCAGGCGCAGGTTTTCACGGCCAAAACCGGCCAGCAAAGCGGCTTTGGGCACCGAGCTATGGGCCTGGTCGGAGACGTACACCGTGAGGGGCCTGGCCTCGGCCTGGAGACCGCCCCGATCCTGGGACTGGCCTGTGGCCCATTCGCGGGCGGTGAGCAGCGCTACCAGGGTGCCGGTGGAGGCGGTGTCCTGAATCACCCCCTGAAACGCCTCGGGCAGGCCCAGCATCTGGCGCAGCCAGTCGGTCATGACCTCCTCGACCTCGGTCAGGGCTGGGCTGGCCTGCCAGGTGATGCCGGTCTGCCCCAGGCCCGTGGCAACCAGATCGGCCAGCACCGAGGAGAGTGGGGCGTTGGAAGGAAACCAGGCAAAAAAGTTGGGGCTTTGCCAGTGGGTCAGGCCGGGAAACAACGCCTTCAGGTCTTCCTTTATTCCATCGAGACCCGTTCCTTGTTGGGGCGGTGCAGGCTCAAACAAGGCTTTGATGGCGCCGGGTTGGACTTGCGCCATTACCGGCAAAGACTCGATACCAGTGCGGTACTCGGCGATGAAGTCAATCAGTTCGTATCCCAGGCGCTTGAACTCTTCCGGCGTCATGAAAATAGCCTACCCCAAAAGCGAGGGCCTGGCCCCTGGAAGGCAGAGCCTGGCGAAACAACCCGGATAGGACTTCTTTGATAGGGGTTAGGGGGTAGGTGATGTAGACCCACAACCTGCCTTCGACTACCCGCTCGCTTATTGTGAATCGTTGAAAGTTGGTTGTGAGCCAAAAAGGCAACCTTTGACCCTGCCACCCCGCCTGTAGTTTTGGGTTCTTGACCAGGCACTTTTGGCTTCCCCCTGGGGGAGGGTTAGAATGGCACCTATGGAGATTACTCCAGAACTGGTCAAAAATCTGGGCAAGCTCTCGCGGCTGGCGCTCACCCCGGAAGAGGAGGCCAAGCTCGAGGGCGAGCTGCGCTCGATTGTGGGTTTTTTTGAAAAGCTGGGCGAGCTCGATACCGAAAACCTACCGGAGATGGCCCGCCCGGTGGCCATTACCAACCGCCTGCGGGCCGATGAAATAGAGCCCTCCTTGAGTCAGTCAGAAGCCCTGTCGGTAGCCATTGAACAGGAAGAAGGCCAGTTCAAAGTACCTAGGGTCATTGAATAACCGTCGAGTACCTGGGGTCTGGTGTCAGGCGCCCCACCCTCGACCCTGAGCGTCGCTATGCTAGACATCAAGTTTATCCGCGAAAACCCCCAAATCGTCCGCGAGGCCATCGAAAAGAAAGCCGGCACCCTCGACCTCGACGAGTTGCTGGCCCTGGACGCACAGGTGCAGGAGCTCAAGCGAAAAACGGAGCAGCTCCAGGCCGAGCGCAACGCCAACGCCAAAGCCGCCAGCAAGGCCCCGCCCGAAGAGCGCGCGGCCATGATTGAAAAGGGCAGGGAGATTGGGCGGCAGTTGGCCCTGCTCGAGCCCCAGCTACGCGACCTCGAGGCCCGCCTCAAAAACCTGCTCTACCTCACCCCCACCATTCCCTGGGAGGGTGCGCCGGTGGGCCCCGACGACTCGTTTAATGTCGAAACCCACGTCCACGGCAACCCCCGCATCTTTCTATTTGAGCCCCTCGACCACGTGGCCCTCATCGAGAAAAACGGCTGGGGCGATTTTGAACGGGCGGCCAAGGTCTCGGGCTCACGCTCGTACATCCTGAAGGGCGACCTGATGGTCTATGAACAAGCCCTGCTGCGCTTTGCCCTCGACCGGATGATTCAGGCCGGCTTTACCCCCCTGAGTGTGCCCAGCCTGACCAAGGAAGAGGTGCTTTACGGGCACGGCCAGTTCCCCACCGCCCGCGACCAGGTTTACTCGGTAGATGGCGAGGATGCCTTCCTGGCCGGCACTGCCGAGGTGCTGCTCAACTACCTGCACGCCGGCGAGATTCTGCCCGAGAGCGAGTTGCCCAAAACCTACACTGCGCTCTCGCCGTGTTTCCGCAGCGAGGCGGGCTCGGCAGGCAAGGACGTGCGCGGCCTGATGCGCGTACACCAGTTCAACAAGGTCGAGCAGTACGTGCTCTGCAAGGCCGACCTGGAAGAATCGAACAAGTGGTTCGACACCATGCTTTCCATCTCGGAGGGCATTTTGCAGGCCCTCGAGCTGCCCTACCGGGTGCTCGAGGTATCCACCGGCGATATGGGCCTGGGCAAGTACCGCCAGGTAGACCTGGAGACCTGGGTTCCCAGCGAGAACCGCTACCGCGAAACCCACTCCTGCTCGGCCCTCCTGGACTGGCAGGCCCGGCGGGCCAACCTCCGCTACCGCGACGAACACGGCAAGGTGCGCTACGCCTACACCCTGAACAACACCGCCCTGGCCACCCCGCGCATCCTGGTGATGCTCTTAGAAAACCACCAGAACGAAGACGGCACCGTGAACGTACCCAAAGCCGTGCAGCCCTATTTCGGCAAGGCGCGGCTCGAGCCTACCCCCTGAGTTACAAAACCCCCCGGTAGATCTGCTCGAGGCTTACACTCCCCTCCAAACAGGGCAGGGGTATGTCCCCTTGCTGGACGTAATCCATAACCCTCCACTCCCCCGCTTCACGCCAGTAGTGGCGCACCGTGCGGGACTCGCTATCTACAATCAGGTAGGTCTGCAGGCTGTGCAAGCTGCGGTACACATCGGCTTTTTCGCGCCGGTCAATATCTTTGGTACTGGGTGACAGCACCTCCACCAGCAGGCAGGGCTCGGTTTCGTAGAACTCGTTGGGGAGTTCTCCCTGACATACGACCATCGCGTCGGGGTAGTAAACCTTTTCGTCGCCTACCCGCAGTTTCATGTCGCTGGGATAGACGCGGCACCTACCATGAGCCAGGTTGAGCCCCACCAAAAGATGCACAATGTTGGCGCAGATTCGGTTGTGGATGCTGCTCCCTCCGGCCATCGCGTAGATGTGCCCATGCACATACTCGTGCCGCACCTCCCGTTCTGGCTCGGTGCGGAGGTACTCCTCGATGGTCATGAGTTGAGCGCTGGGTTTGATCATGGTTTCAGTGTAGCGCAGACCTGCTCATACCACCCTCAGGCTTTTTCGTTTCCCCTTTCCCTCCCACGGGGGGAAGGGTAAGAACACGAAGATAAAAGCCTGACCAGCGCCTGGAGATCTCCGTAGCTGGCCAGACCGTAGTGTGAGGAAGCCACAGGCCACACCCTTTTCCGATGAAATGCTCGTATTCGTTCACAAAGCAGGTTCGCGAAATCCATCTGTAACAACTATCCAGAGTGGTTCTTGGGATTTTAGCGCCCCGAGGGTTAGCATACGGGCATGAAAATCGAAGCTGCCGAACTCCGCCTGATCTCCCTGCCGCTCAAGTTTCGCTTCGAGACCTCCTTTGGGGTGCAGACCATGCGCCACGTGGTTGTCCTGACGCTTTACGGCGAGGGCCTCGAGGGCTACGCCGAAACGGTTATGGAGTACACCCCGCACTACCGCGAGGAGACCATTCCTGGGGCCTGGGCGCTTTTGGAAGAACTGCTCATTCCCAAGGTGCTGGGCAAAGACCTGGCCAACCCCGAGCAGCTCTGGAGCGAGATTAGCAGCTTCCGGGGCAACAAGATGGCCAAAGCCGCCCTCGAGATGGCCTTCTGGGACCTCTGGTGCAAGAGCCTGGGCCAGCCTCTGTGGAAGGTGCTGGGAGGCGTTCGCACCGAGATTCCGGTGGGCATCAGCCTGGGCATCGAGCCCAGCATCGAGGCCACCCTCGAGAAGGTGGGCAAGGGGCTGGCCGATGGCTACAAGCGCATCAAGCTCAAAATCAAACCCGGCTGGGATGTCAGGCTAGCGCTGGCCGTGCGCGAGGCCTACCCCGAGGCCAACCTCACCGTAGACGCCAACTCCGCCTACAGCCTGAACCACATCGCCACCTTCAAAGCCCTGGACGCCGCCAATCTCGACTACATTGAGCAGCCGCTGGCCTTCGACGACATCCTGGATCACGCCAAGTTGCAGGCGGCCATCTCCACCTCGATCTGCCTGGACGAGTCCATCACCTCGCCCGAGGACGCCCGCAAGGCCCTGGAAATCGGGGCTGGGCGGGTGATCAACCTCAAGCCGGGCCGGGTAGGCGGCATCCTGGCCAGCCGCAAGGTGCACGACATTACCCAGAGCTACGGGCTGCCGGTCTGGATGGGCGGAATGCTGGAAGCCGGCATTGGCCGGGCCGCCAACATTCACGTGGCCACCCTGCCCATGTTCATCAAGCCCGGCGATACCAGCAGTGCCAGCCGCTACTGGCAGGAGGACATCATCGAAGAGGCCCTCGAGGCCAAAAACGGCCTGATGCCCGTACCCCAGGGGCCGGGTCTGGGCGTGACGCTGAAGCGGGACCTTATCCAGAAGCTCACCGAGAAAACGGCGTATGTCTCCAGTGTCGCGCATAGCAAATAGCTTTTAGCCGATAGCCGTATGAATGTGTTGATTCGTGAACTGCACGAGCCCGAGGAGATCGCCTTAATACCTCGGCTCGAGCAGGCCATCTGGAACGACCCAAGCGACACCATCCGCACCGGCACCCTGATGGCCCTGGTACATGAGGGGGCCCTGCTGGCGGGAGCCTACCGGATCGAAACTTCCGTCACCCCTTTCTCCCCCCTGGGGGAAAGGGGTCGGGGGATTGGGGGCTCCACCCCGCAGCTTGTCGGTTTTATTTTCGGCTTCCCCACCAACCGCCCTTCCGACCACCATTCGCACATGGCTGGGGTGCTGCCGGAGTACCAGGGCAGCCAGATTGGGCTGCTGCTCAAGCGTTACCAGCGCGACTGGGCCCTGAGCCGAGGCTACGAGCGGGTGGTCTGGACCTTCGACCCCCTGCGGAGCCTCAACGCCCACTTCAACCTTCGCAAGCTGGGTGCCACCTTCCGCCGCTACATCCCCAACTGCTACGGCCCGATGGGGGGCATCAATGCGGGCGCCCCTTCGGATCGGGCCTATGCGGTCTGGGAGCTGCGTTCGCCCAGGGTGTTCAGCCGGATTTACGCACCGCCCCCGGCCCCCAGCGTGGAAGGCCTGCCCCAGGCCAACCGGGTCGAGCAGCAAGAGCCCGTGGAACTCCGGCTCGACCTGTCCGAAAAGCGAATCCTGGTGCAGATTCCCGAAGACTGGGGCCAGATTCTAAGCACCGACCCCGGCCTGGCCCTGCGCTGGCGGGCCCACAGCCGCGAGGTCTTTGAACACTACTTTGCCCAGGGCTACCAGGCCACCGATTTTGTGCGCGGCCCCAACCGGTATGTTCTCGAGCGAGAAACCCCTTGAAAGCCCGTATGCTCCCTTACCGCGGCTATGGGCAATAGACCATCGTCCATAGACTGGATTTCACTTGCGGCCTTGAGCATCCAACTTTGGGCACATAGGAGGAAACCCTGATTCTCGAGCCTGAAATCTGGACTGCCGGGGTGGTCTACGCCGGCTTCGGTACGCCCATGCTGAAAGGGGGGCTGGTGGTGGTGGGCCAGCACGTGGTGGCCGTGGGGCCTCTGGCCGAGTTGCGGCAAACCTACCCCGAGGCCCCGCTCATTCAAAAAGGCAAGGCCCTCACCCCAAAAGTGGTCAATGCCCACACCCACCTGGATTTGTCCACAGTTCCCTATTTTCGAGGCGGCTATACCGAGTTCATCCAGCATGTGATTGACCACGGTTCAAAGCGCACCACGGAGGCCGCCCTGCAGGGCCTGAACGAGCTCCAGGCACTGGGGGTGGGGGGGTTTGGGGACATCGCATACAGGCCCGAAGTGGTGGAGTGGCTGCTGGAAAACAGTCCCCTGCCCGGCGTGGTGTACCTGGAGGTCATCAACCGCAACCCCGAACAGGCAGACTCAGTAGCGGGTCGGGTAGCCCAGCAGTTGTCCGAATGGCGCAAGCGAAAGAGTCTGCTACGGGTGGGCATATCGCCCCATACCCCCTACAACGTGAGCCCGGCCCTGCTCAAAAAACTGGTGGAGATGGCCCGGCTCGAGGGCTTCCCCCTGCAGATGCACGTAGCCGAAAGCCCCGAGGAAACCGCGCTGATGACCCAAAGCAGCGGCCCCCTAAAGGCCCTGCCTGAGCGGTATGGCTATCCCCCTTACCAGAACCTCCCCGGCCTGACCCCGGTGCGCTACCTGGCCGAACTCGGGGTGCTGGGGCCGCACCTGACGGTGGTGCATGGCGTGCAGGTGGACGAGGAGGAGGTGCAGATGCTGGCCCAGTCCGGCACCCAGGTGGTGGCCTGTCCGCGCAGCAACGAAGCCCTGGCCTGCGGCCAGATGCCCTGGGAGCTCTACCTCAAGTACCGCCTCGAGCCCGCCCTAGGCACCGACTCGCGCAGCAGCAGCCCCGATCTGGACGTGCGGAACGAAGCGCTCTTTTTGTGGGAGCGGGTAGACCCCCGGGTTCTGGTGCGGGCCGCCACCCGCAACGGCTACCGGATGCTGGGGCTGGAAGCGCCCCGCATCACCCGCGGAACATCGGTTTCCCAAGTACAATCCTGGTAGTCGGCCTCAGTGCCGTGATTCTTATGCAGATTGGTGCGCTCATCCTCTACAGCGCTTTCGTGGGGGCCCTCACCGGGGTTTTTGCCGCCGGGTTTGTGTTCGTGCTGGGGGTAATCGAGCGCTATCTGCTGGGCGAAACCCTGGGTTACCTGCCCCCCGGCCTGCCGGGGGAAGGGGGCCTTTCGCAGATTTTCCGTGGGCCCGCCTTCTGGTGGCTGGCCCTGTTGTTGCCGCTGGTGTTCGCCGCCTCGAGCTACCTGGGCTCGGGCCGGGGGCTGGGCTGGCTCCTGGCGGCCTACCGCACGGGCCGCCCGGTACGGGCCAGCGAGTATTTTCGGGGCATCATCGGTTCGCTGGTACAGCTGGGCGCAGGCTCCCCCCTGGGCCGCGAGGGGCCTATGGCCGCGCTGGGCCTGTGGGTCGGCAGCGTGATGGGGCGACGTATTCCGCTGGGGGAGTCGAGTCGGTTTCTGCCCTTTGCGGGCATGGCGGCGGGGTTTGCCTCGGCCTTCCATGCGCCCATGGCCGGAGCGCTCCTGGCCAGCGAGATTGTCTACCGGGGGCTGGCGCTCGAGGTCGGCGCCCTGGCCCCCGCACTGATCGGCGCACTGGCGGGCTTCACGGTGTACGGGCTCTTTCACGGGTATGGCCCTCTGCTCGAGCTCACCCCGGGGCCTCTGGAGTGGCCGCAGCTTCTGTTTGGGCTGGCGATTGGGCTGGTGTGCGCCGGGGTGGGCACCCTGTGGCTCGAGGCCGAGCGCTTTCTGCAACGCGTTTTGCGCCGCCTTACCTTTGGAGTACGCCACGCCCTCTTCGGGCTGGTGCTGGCGGGGGTCTTGCTCTCGATGCCCGAGGCCATTGGGAGCGGACTGTCCTGGGTTCAGCTTGGCACGTCGCCCATCCTGACGCTGCCTTTCCTGGGGATGCTCTTCCTGTTACAGCTCGCCTTGCTGATTCTGGGCGGTGGTGTGCGAGCCTACGGGGGGCAGCTCACCCCGGCCCTCACCCTGGGTGGCCTCAGCGGGCTCATTCTGGCCCAACTGCTGGCCCAGGTTTTCCCTTCTATCGCACCCTCTCCGGAAACCGCCGCCCTGGTGGGCATGGCCTCGCTGTTAGCAGGGATTGCCCGCGCACCCTTTGCCGCCGTGGTACTGGCGGGCGAAATTGGGGGCTACAGTCTGCTGCCGCTGACCCTCATCGCCGCTTTTGCCGCCTACACCTTCACCAGCCCACGCGGCAGTTTCGAGGTCGGAGAGCTCAACCCAGATAAGGATGGGCCAGCGGAGCCTCTGCCTGAAAACGCTCCGCAAACTTTACTCCAACCTCGGCCCCCAGCCTCGAGCGATTCGCCCTGAAAGCCTCCAGGGTATACTCCCACTGATAAAAATCGCGGTAAAAGCCAAACACCCGGTCGGCCACCGCCTGACCCTCTTCACCCACATCCACATACAACGCAGGCCTTGGAATATCGCTGCGGTAATAGTGCAGCAGGCGCACAGGGTTGCGGTGCGGTTCGCCCACCAGCTTGGGAATGCGACAGAACTTGAGCGCCGAGAGGGTAGCCCAGTAGGCGGCCCGGTGGTCGGGGTGCACATCGTGGGGGTTCCAGGTCACCACCACATCGGGCTTCCAGCTCGCCACCACCCGCGCTATGGCCAGGGCCTCTTCGCGGCCCCCGGTCAGGCTCGAGTCGGGAAAGTCGAGAAACTGAGCCTCTGCGCCAATCATTTCAGCCACCGCATGGCCGTGCCCTTCGCGGATACGGGCCACCTCTTCGGGGGGCATATCGCCAAACTGACTGGCCAGCTCGCCCCGTGTGAGCCAGAGAATCCGGGCCGCATCGCCCCGCAAAACATGCTTGGCCAGGGTGCCGGAAACGCCTATTTCGTCGTCGGGGTGGGGAAAGACGGCAAGCAAACGCACCCCCAAAGTATAACCCTACCCAGCTTGACGCCCCCAGAAGCGCCCTGTACACTCAACGTTGCCTGCCAAGGCAGGTACAGTTTGCCCTGGAGTGGTGCCCGAGTGGTTGAAGGGGCACGCCTGGAGAGCGTGTATACGGGTTTCCTGTATCGAGGGTTCGAATCCCTCCCACTCCGCCAGCCAAACGCCCGCAGGACTCATTGCGGGCGTTTCCAGTTAGCGATAGCTCTCGACGGCACGAACCAGGCGCTCTACATCCTCGAGTTCGTTGTAAATTTGCGCCGAGATCCGCACCCACAGGCGCTCATCCCGGCACAGGATGGGGGCCTCGAGCCGGTGCTCGTACAGGAGAGCGTACTGCAAGCGGGCCGCCTCCTCAGGGGTTTTCCCCAAAGACCCCGGCAGGGGCAGGGTAACCATGCACCCGACCATCGCCTCGGGCGCAGGTAGGTCAAACCCCCATCGGCTGGTGAGCATCAAGGCCGCATCCCAGGCCAGGCGGTGATTGTAGCCGCGCATAGCCTCCCAGCCCCATTCCCGAAGCAGATCCAGGGCCGCCGGGGCAGACAGATAGGGCGTGGGGTCTTTGGTGCCCACCCAGTCGA
This sequence comes from Meiothermus sp. CFH 77666, assembly GCF_017497985.1. Lineage (NCBI taxonomy): Bacteria > Thermotogati > Deinococcota > Deinococci > Thermales > Thermaceae > Meiothermus > Meiothermus sp. CFH 77666. The sequence goes on along the minus strand of NZ_JAGDFV010000001.1, from coordinate 41,507 downwards.
ACGCCTGGGTAAAGCCCTGCCCCAGGCCCCAGGAAATTACCGGCGGGTGCAGGTCTGGCTGACGCTCCGGGGCCGCCCACAAAATGCCACATCCTTTGGGGGCCAGCGCCCACTTGTGCAGGTTGCCGGTGTAGTAGTCCACCCCCAGGCTGGGAATGTCCAGCGGAATGGCCCCTGGCGCGTGGGCCCCATCGGCCAGCACCGGCACCCCCGCAGCCCGGCAGCAGGCCGCCATCTCGGCCAGGGGTAGCACCAGCGCGGTCTCGGAGGTGATGTGGTCGAGGATGGCCAGTCGCGTGCGGGGGGTCAGGGCCTCGGCCACCGCCGAGACAAGTGGCGCCTTGTCTGGGAGCGGGAAAGGGAGCGCTACCGTAACCAGGCGAGCCCCGGCCCGCTCGGCCACAAAGCGGGCGGCATTCACCACCGCGCCGTAGGCCAGGTTGGTAATCAGAATTTCGTCCCCTGGCCGCAAATCCAGGGATTGCAACACCGCGTTGACCCCGGTGGTAGCGTTGTCCACAAACACCAGATCCTGGCCTTGAGCGCCCACAAACCGGGCCACCGCCTCGGCGGCTTCGCGCAGCCGGGGCACCGGGCGATCCGACGCACCGGACAGGGCCGACAACTCCCGGAGCAAAAAACGGGCGGGCTGCCGCTCCATCTCCTCTCGCAGGGCTTGCTGTACGGCCAGCACTTTTTTGGGGGTAGCGCCCACCGTACCGTGATTGAGGTAGGTGATGGCCGGGTCGAGCGGCCAGTGCCAGAGCATCTCCCTGCCGAAGCAGGTGGAACCCATCCCGCTCATGGGTCGAGGGCCAGCTCCTCGTAGGGTACCTCCAGGTAGTCGGCCAGCACCTCCACCACCAGCTCATGGTCTTCGCGCTGTGGCAGGCCCGAGACCGTGATAGCCCCAATACAGCCCACACCCTGAACGAAGATGGGGAAACTCCCCCCGTGGGCAGCGTAATCGCGGGCATCCAGACCGCGCTCCTCGAGGCTATTCTGCTTCTGCTTGAGCATCAGGCCCACCGCGTAGGAGCTGCGGTGAAAGCGCTGTACCACGTTGCGCTTCCGCCTGGCCCACTCGGCATTATCGGGGCTGGTGCCGCTCATGGCGTAAAAGAACAGGGTTTGACCAAAAAAACTGATGTCAATCGCGATTGCACGGTGCAAGGCCTCGGCAGCCTGTTTGAGTTTTTGCCCCAGCTCCCAGGCGGTCTGGGCGTCAAACCGCTCAAACCGCAAGCGGGCCTCCTGTTCAGAAATTCCGGCCAGGTCTTGTTCAAGGTTCATCCGTTCACCCCCAGGGGTATCTCCCGATGTTCGTTAGCGCTTTCTATAGCGGCCTCGAGCACCTCCATTAGCCGCACTGCCTGCTCCGGGGGCACCGGGTTGGGCCCCTCTTGCCGGATGGCATCGCGCACCCCCTCGTAAAAGCGCCGATAGTCCCCAGGCTCCATGGGCACGGGCTCCGCCGCCTGATCGGGCCGGTAGAGCCAGCCTTCCGAGAGCGCAGGACTCCAGCCTTCCTGCCCCGGACGGAGGCCTTGTTTGAGCAGCGCTTCCTGGCCATCGAGCCCCCTGGACGCAAAACTGGCCTCCGTTCCATGCACCACAAACCGCGGGCTTCCCCCCGGCACCAGGGCGCTGGCGTGCAGCACCACCCGCAGCCTGGGGTAGCGCAGCAGCACGTGAAAGTAGTCCGGGGCCTGGGCCTGGTAGCGTTGCTGGGCAATATCGGCATACACTGCCTGGGGCATGCCGAAAAGCTCGAGCGCCTGGTCGGCCAGATGCGGCCCCAGGTCGTACCAGAGGCCACTGCCCGGCCCGGCCTGGTCGCGCCAGCGGTTCTGCACCTCGGGGCGGTAGCGGTCGAAGTGGGACTCGAGGTAGACCACCTCCCCCAGCACACCCTGCAACACCAGCTTGCGCAAGGTCAAAAAATCGCCGTCCCAGCGACGGTTCTGGTAAACCGAAAGCACTTTGCCCCGCTCGGCAGCCAGGCTCGCCAGCGCTCTGGCCTCGCTTGCAAGAATGGTAAAGGGTTTGTCCACTACCACATGCTTTCCGGCTTGCAGGGCCCGCCGGGCCAGGTCGAAGTGGGTAGCGTTGGGCGTAGCAATCACCACCAGATCAAGCTCAGAGTGGTTAATTACTTCCTCGATGGACTCACTCACCCAGAGGTCGGGCCAGTCCGATTTGACCTTTTCGGGCTTGCTGCTGGCAACCGTTACCAAACGCAAACCCGGAACGTTCTGAATTATCGGTGCATGAAACACCCGTCCAGCAAAACCATAGCCGATCAGCGCAACGTGAATGGGTCGGTTCATAGTGCCTCTTCTACCTGTAAGGTAAGCACGTTGTTTGCTATAGCTTACCGCGTTTTGCACAATTTTCCGCCCTTTGAAGTCGAGGACAGTGCGGCTATGATACGCCTCTGTGCTGCCGACCAGAGCACTCCTCACCAAGATTTGTAGCTACCCGGCGACCGAGTGAAGAGGCGGCACAAACAAGGCTTCAGACAACCTTGTTGCTAACCAGCTCAAAGCCTTTTTACGGCTTCTGGAGTACTTCCAGGACTTGCCTGGCCACGCGCTCCCCCAGATCCAATCCGCCACTACCATCAATAAACCAGTGGATGCCCGCAATGATGCGCGAATAGGAGGCCTCTTTGGCCATTTCGTTCCAGGTTTTGGCTTCGCTGGGGAAAAAAGCGGTCAGGATGGTAGCAGCCGCGCCACTCACCGTCGAGTGGCCCGAAGGATAGGCGGGGAAACGGGGTGTGCGCAGATACGGCCGCCAGCGTTTGTCAAAGGTAGCTACCCACTGATCGGGTCGGGCCGTGTAGTATATGTATTTGTCACGCCAGCATGCTATGAAGGAGTTGTGCATGGCCACATTAAGGGCTGCTAATATCGCAACTGCATCTGCGGCCTGGGATTGCCGCTTTTGTAAAATTTCGACTGCGGCCTCCTGCCAGAGCCCTGCGGGCGTAACCGTACCAGGATCCCCTGCCCACCTATCGGCAATCTGTCGTCCATAGTCGTTCAGTTTTTGCTGCTCGGCCCAAAATAAAGTGCGTTCCCGTTCATATTCGGGGGAGTTCCAATCCGGAGGCGGACTTGAGCGGGCTAGCGCTTCAAGCCTCACGCCAATAGGGGTCACGCTGCCCCAACCCGGCTCGACGGCCGGGCGACCCAGGGGCAAAACCCAGACGCCGGGCGCTGGGGCCGGGTAGGTGGGAATAATCTGGCGAGCTGCGCCATCCCGACGGCCCCAGGCCACGATCTGAAGCCCGACTTGTCGCCCAATTTCTCGAGAAAGCTGCAGATTTTTCTCTGCAAATCCAGCACTCGAGGCCCTGGCATAAATTGCAGCCACGGTCTGGCGAAGAGCATCTTTCAGGTTGGGAAAAGTGGGGTGCAGGTAGAGCATGACCTCCTGCGCCGCGAAGGCTGTTACAACATTGGGCTCGGCTTCGGGGTGGTTACGCAACAGATACAGGCTATCGTTCATCGCTACTGTGAGCAGGGCCAGGGCCCGTGCCGTGCGGGGAGGCGAGAACATCTGGGTCTGGATACCAAGCAATTCCAGTCGTTGGAGTTCGCTCAGGGTGTCCCAGCTCAGGTTACTGGCAGGCTGCCTGGGGTCGGTCTGCAACTGCGCCAAAGAGCGCTCTATTGTAGGCGTGGCAGTTGCTATCCAGGCCCTGGATTGAACAAACTGGGCCCACCCCGGACTCGAGCCGATCAGCAACAAAGCTACCATCCAGTAACTGAATACCTTCGGAGCCTGTGGTTTTCTCAATAGGCCCATAACTTAGTCTAGCGCTTCTCGCTGCCGAATTTGCAAGGAGGTTACGCGGTGGTCATTTAGCCGCCACTTCCAGCAAGAAAAAAGGCGCGTTCGATGCCGCTTTATTGCGCTCTCCACAGACGTGGCCGCCCACGAAAACGAGAAGGGACAAGCAAACGTGCCTCACCACGGTGAGCGCGCTTGTCTGCGTTGCGTCTGGCCCAGACACTAGTTACGTACCCGGGCGTGGGCCGGCCCGGCCCACGGGTGCTTGGGTTTCGAGTTTCCAGGCGGCCACGGTTCTGTCCAACACAAAAGATTCTTAGTCCCGGATGGCTCGATTTTTGTGAAGAGCACTCCATTTAGCTGAAATTGCGTTTTGATTGAAAAACATCTCAGTTTGTAGCCCCTCTATATTGGGATATCATTACTGGGTGAGCACAAAGAGGATATTGCCTGGTATCCTTGGGTTATTTCTTCCTTGCTCCGCCATAGCCCAGGTGGCTATACCCAATTTCGTGGAGGAGACCCAGACCTCGGGCCTCGAGAGTCGCTTTGATGGCGACTTTGTGGTGGGTGGGGGGGTGGCAGCTTTTGACTGCAATAACGATGGCCTGCCCGAACTGGTGCTCTCCGGCGGCGCCAACCGGGCCAAATTCTACCTCAATCAAAGTGCTGCAGGCGGGGTTCTGCGCTTCCGGGAACAAACTGCCGGGGTCGAACTCGAGCAAGTAATGGGGGCCTACCCCCTGGACATTGACAGCGACGGCAAAACCGACCTCGCGCTGCTCAGGGCTGGTGAGGATATCCTGTTGCGTGGGCTGGGCAATTGTCGCTTTGAGAATGCCAACCGTTTGTGGGGGTTCCAGGGAGGCAACACCTGGACCACCGCCTTCGCCGCAACCTGGGAAAAAGGCCAGAGCTGGCCCACCCTAGCTACCGGAGCCTATATCAATCGCAGCACCCAGTTTCCCTGGGGAAGCTGCCGGGGGAATGCCCTCTACCGCCCTGCTCCGGGGGGCAGGGGGTTTGCTGCTCCCCTGGCACTCGAGCCCAGCTTTTGTGCGCTTTCGATGCTGTTCTCCGACTGGAACCGCTCAGGAACCCCTTCACTGAGGGTTTCCAACGACCGCGAGTATTACCAAGGCAGAGGCCAGGAACAGCTCTGGCAAATAAGCCCTGGGCAAGCCCCCCGACTGTATAGCGAAGCCGATGGTTGGAAACGCCTGCAAATCTGGGGAATGGGTATTGCCAGCTACGACCTCACTGGCTCCGGCTATCCGGTCTACTACCTGACCAGCATGGGCGACAACAAGCTGCAAATGCTGGAAACACCTCTCAAACCCAGTTATACCGATATTGCCTTTCGGCGGAATGTCACCGCCCATCGCCCCTACACGGGTGGAGATGTGCACATGTCCACAGCCTGGCACGCGCAGTTCGAGGACATTAACAACGATGGCCTCATTGATTTGTTCGTGTCTAAGGGGAATGTGGGTTTCATGCGGGATGCCGCCGCCCGCGACCCCAATAACCTGCTCTTGGGCAAGCCCGATGGCGCATTTGTGGAAGTCGGCGACAAAGCTGGGGTCGCCAGTTTCCTGCGAGGTCGCGGAGCTCAGGTCATGGATTTCAATGCGGATGGGCTGCTGGATATCGTGGTGGTCAACCGGCTCGACCGAGCCCAGATATGGCGCAACATTGGGGGAGCCAGCCTTGGCTCCACAACCCCGCCCACTGCCAAAGCACTGGGCAACTGGTTACAAGTACGGCTTCAACAACCAGGCCCCAACCCCGATGCTATCGGAGCCTGGCTGGAAGTACAGCTTGCCAGTCGTGTTCTGCGACGCGAGCTGACTGTAGGTGGTGGGCACCTGAGCGGAGGGCTGGGTTGGATCCACTTTGGCCTAGCCGGCGCAGAGCAGGTACGCCTGCGGGTGCTCTGGCCAGATGGTCAGTGGGAGGATTGGCAGGAAGTCAAAACCAATCAGTTTGTCATTTTCAATCGGGGAAAGGGTATTCAGCGTTTTGTGCCAGCCAGCAATCAGCCCTAAACCATTTTTCTAGGCACAGGGAACAAACGCAGTTTGCCGGACAAAGGCCGCCCATAACTCAGATTGCAACCTCATCTTGGGTCGTCTGTACTATGCGGTGTATCCTTGGCATGTTGGCATGAGCGCTCTTACGACCAAACCCCGTCTTGTGAGTCCCAACTTCATCACCGAGATTATTGATGAAGACCTGAAGGCAGGCCGTTACTCAAAGATTGTCACCCGCTTCCCCCCCGAGCCCAACGGCTATGCCCACCTGGGCCACGCCATTGCCAGCTACATTGACTTTGGCATCGCACACGACTACGGGGGGGAATGCCGCCTGCGCATGGACGACACCAACCCCGAGGCCGAGCGGGCCGAGTATGCCGAAGCCCTGATTGCCGACATGCGATGGCTGGGCTGGGACTGGGGGCCTGAGGTAAGTTATGCCTCCAACTACTTCGAAGCCCTTTACCAGATGGCCGAAAAGCTGATCCAAAAGGGGCTGGCCTATGTGGACAGCGTCTCGCCGGAAGAGATGGCCCACCTGCGCGGTACGGTAGACAGGCCCGGCACCCCCAGCCCCTACCGGGATAGGAGCGTGGAGGAAAACCTGAACCTTTTCCGCCGGATGCGGGCGGGGGAGTTTCAAAACGGCGAGCACGTGCTCCGGGCCAAGATAGACCTTGCCAGCCCCAACATGAAACTGCGCGACCCGGTGCTCTACCGGATTGTGCACGCCGCGCACTACCGCACCGGCAAGGCGTGGTGCATCTACCCCTCCTACGACTTCGCCCAGGCCACCACCGATGCGCTGGACGGCGTAACCCATAGCCTGTGCAGCCTCGAGTTTGTGGACAACCGGGCCATTTACGACTGGCTGATGGATCACCTCTGGGGCGAGCCGCCCCTCCACCAAACCCCCCGCCCCCGCCAATACGAGTTTGGCCGCCGGAGCCTGGAGTACACCGTGGTCTCCAAGCGAAAGCTGAAGAAGCTGGTCGAGGGGGGTTACGTGCGCGGCTGGGACGACCCCCGGATGCCCACCCTGGCCGGTCAGCGTCGCCGGGGGGTGCGGCCCGAGGCCATCCGGCGGTTCGCCGGGCAGGTCGGCATCTCGCGCACCAACCGCACCGTGGATATTGCCCTGCTCGAGGGGGCCATCCGCGACGACCTGAACACCACCGCCCCCCGTGTGATGGCGGTATTGCGGCCCCTCAAGGTAGTACTTACCAACCTGACCGAGCCCCGAACCATTGCCCTCCCCTACTGGCCCCCCGACGTCATTCAGGAGTCACCCGATGGCCTGGTGCCCCTGCCCAACGGCCGCAGGGTGCAGCCTACCGAGGCCGTCCGCAACGTGACCCTTACCCCCGAGCTGTACATCGAGCAAGACGACTTTGCCATCACCCCTCCCAGGGGCTTCAAACGCCTGACGCCGGGGGGAACCGTGCGGCTCAAGATGGCCGGGGTGATCCGTTGCGACCACTACCAGACCGACGATACGGGCCGCGTTACCGAGCTAACCTGTACCTTACTGCCCGAGGAGAGTAAAGCCGCCGGGGTCATTCACTGGCTGAGCGCCCAGGACGCCCTTCCCGCCGAGTTTCGCCTCTACGACCGACTTTTTACCGTACCTCACCCCGAGGCCGAAGCCAAAGAGCTCGAGGACGAAGCAGAAAGCCCCGAAGACCGCGACTTCCTGCGCTTTGTCAACCCCCAAAGCCTGGAAGTGGTGCAGGGCTACATCGAGAGGAGCGTGCTGCAAGACCCCCCGGACACCCGCTACCAGCTCGAGCGCAACGGTTACTTCTGGCAAGACCCCCTAGACTCCAAACCCGGTGCACTGGTCTTCAACCGCATCGTCACCCTCAAGGACACCTGGGGCCAGTCCACCAGGCAGACCGAAGAATCTCGCGCAGCAGGCAGCCCCAAAGCATCCAGACCGAAAAAGCCCGAAAGCCCGGCCTCGCCAACACCCTCCGCTAACCTCACCCCCGAGCAAGAGTCCAGGCTGCAAAGCCTCCTGTCCCAGGGCATCCCCCAGACCGAGGCGCTGGTGCTGGCCCGCGAGCCCCGGCTGGCCGACTTCCTGCTGCAAGCCGCATCGTTCGCGCCCCTTGCCGCGCTGGCCAACTGGGTGGTCAACGACCTGGCCCCCGCCATCCGCACCGGCAGCAGCAGGGTCACGCCCGCCGGGCTGGCGGGTTTGGTGAAGCTCCTGGAGGCTGGCGAAATTAACACCCGCATCGCCAAGGACGTGCTGGCCGAAGCCCTGGAAAGCGGCTCAGATCCGGTTGAGATTGTTCGCCAAAAAGGTCTGCGGCAGGTCAGCGATAAGGCGGCTCTGGAGGCCATTGTGGACCGAATCCTGGCCGAAAACCCCGACAAGGTGGCCGCCTACCGCGCCGGCAAGACCGGCCTGCTGGGCTTCTTTGTGGGCCAGGTGATGCGCGAGACCCAGGGGCAGGCCAATCCGCAGCTAGTGCAGGAACTGGTCAGTCAGAAGCTGGGCTAAGCCCAAGCGTCGCCTGGCTATCGAAGGCGCCGGAACAGCTCTTCACCACTTCATTTGTCCCGGTACCAGATCCGGTAAACCCGCCCCCCCTTGGCATCCGAGACATACATCGCGCCATCGGCGCCAATCACCAGCCCCACCGGGCGGCCCCAGGCATCGCGGCACATCTGGCCTGGCGTCCGCCACCCGGTGGCAAACACTTCGGAGCGCACCGGCAGTTCGTTTTGAATGATGAAGCGCTCAATCTTGCAGTCGCGGTAGTGCTGGGGGTTTTGCACCCCTAGCGAACCGTGATAGGCGATATAAAGGCTTTGGCGGTACTCGAGCGGAAAGTGGCTCTTCTGACCCCAGGTCATGCCCAGCGGGGCCGAGTGGGCCGGGGCCGTAAACAGCGCCGGAACCGCCTTGCGGCAGTCGAAGCCCTCGGTGCGGGGGTCGGGCACCTCGCTGCGCTCGGCCTTAAGGTTCAGGCCCATACCCGGCGTATAGCAGTAGGGCCAGCCGTGAAAACCCCCCGGCTGCACCGCCACAATCACCTCTTCGGGGGGCAGCTCGTCGCCCAGGTGATCGGTGCCGTTGTGGGTGGCCCAGAGCGAACCTCGGGGCGTCCAGGTAAAGTCTACGCTGTTCCTGAGGCCCTCGGCCCAGACCGCCCGGCGGCGGGGGTCGGGGTCGCGCACAAAGGGGTTGTCGTGCGGAACGCTGCCGTCGGGGTTGAAGCGCAAAATGGCCGCCCGACGGGGGTCGCGCTCGGGGCCAAAGTTGGTCTCTGAGCCCACCGAGACGAAGAGCTTGCCATCCGGCCCAAAGTGCAGGGTGCGGGTGAAGTGCCCGGAAGGCCCTGGAAGATCCGCAATGACCGTTTCGCGCTGCCATGCACTTCCCCTTTGTTGAAAGCGAATGACCGCGTTGCTAACCGCCACATAAAGCCAGCCCTGGTGCCATTCAATGCCGTGGGGCAGCTCGAGGTTCTCTGCCAGCACCTCCACCTTATCGGCCCGGCCATCGCGGTTGCGGTCTGGCAGCCGCACCACCTGGCCCCCGTACATCAGGGTCAGGTAGAGATCCCCATCGGGCCCCACCGTCATCATGCGGGGGGCACCCTCAAAGTTTTCGGCAAAAATCTGGATGGCAAACCCTGGGGGCAGCCTGATTCGCCGGGCGGCCTCGTCAGGAACAGGCTGCAACTCAGCCCAAAAAAACACGCCACCGGCCACTACGAGTGCAGCCACCAGCCCCAACCAGTGTAGATGGGTCATCCAGAGCTCAGGTTAGCAAAACCGGTGCTGGTTGGATGAACACCGGACGAAGACGTCACCACGGCACAGAACAGCCCCGAACAAAAAATCTATCTCATGGTGGGGATGCTACACTGCACTCGAGGGGCGCCGCATCGCTGTGCGTTTTCAACCCCCACCCCCAAATATGAAAAAATCTCTCCACACTTCCTTCGCCGCAGCTCGTGAACCGTTTAATGCCTATTCCCACGCCGCCGGTGCAGTGCTTGGCCTGGTTGGCATGGTGGCCTTGCTTTTTTTCACCCAGGGCAACGCCGCCAAAATCGTGGGGGCGCTGGTATTTGGCCTAACCATGATCCTGATGTACACCTCCTCGGCGCTCTACCACGCCCTGCGGGTCTCGGAGCGGGCCCTGTTATGGCTGCGCAAGCTCGACCACGCGGCCATTTTTCTATTCATCGCCGGAACCTATACCCCGGTGCTGTTGCAGGCTATGGAACCCGGCTGGCGACCCTGGGCCCTGGGTCTGGTCTGGGCGCTGGCGGCCTTGGGAGTGGGCCTGAAGCTGGTTACGCTCAAAGCCCCCCGCTGGCTTTACACCGCAACCTACCTGGGCATGGGCTGGCTCTCGGTCTTTTTGCTGCCCAAGCTGGCGCTGAACCCCTGGGCGCTGGGCTTCCTGATTGCGGGTGGGGTGGCCTACAGCCTGGGGGCCGTAGTCTATGCCGCTAAATGGCCCAACCTGCTGCCCCGGCTGGTGGGTTTTCATGGGATCTGGCACGTGTTTGTGTTGCTGGGCAGCGCGGGGATGTATTTTGCGGTGCTGTCGGTGTACCTGACCTGAGTCGCGTTGCGCGGACATTCAAAAGAAGAGCCTACCCGAACCCATCCGTCTGGCCTCAGGCGGCTAGGGGGCGAGGGGTGGAATGTTGAGGGCCAGGCCGGTGAAGCCATAGGCAGGTCTAACACCTCCCACCAAATCGCCAGGAGGAGGCCCGCTGAGTGTCAGTCGAGGTGTTACAACACTGAGCCCCGTTGAATCCCTGAGGTCTTCAGCATCAACCACGTAGACCTTACCCCTTCGATCCGTTAGAAGTCTGGATAAGGGGCCTGGACAATCTATGGGGGCTGCGGCAGGATCGCTGCAATACTGGTTTCTCTGTTCCAGGGTTCCAGTTACGAAACCGGCAGAGGCGTAGCAGGGATTATCGGGGTCCACCTCGATATTATTGTTCGCAGCAATCCAGAGGTTGCCCCGACTGTCGAAGGCCAGCCCAGCGGCTTGCTGCAACCCGCGGTCGGGGGGGGTTTGCCCAGAAGGCACCGGATCGCGATTATAGTTTCCGATGGTAATCCGCAGGGCTATTTGAATGGCGTTGTAGCTGCTGCTGGGCATGAGGTTGCTTCCGATTAGCGGAACCTTGACCACACTTTCGCGCACCGTGTTGATATCTATGCTGCCATTTGAAATACAGCTCGAGTCGGTGTTGTAGTAATCACTTCCCCCTCCAAGGTCGGCCACCCAAAGCGCAGAACCATCTGGCGAGAGCGCCAGCGCCGAGGGTTGATAGAAGGGGCCACCAGGATGGCTGGGTAGATTGAGGTTGAGTCGCACATCAATGGGAGCGGTTTCTTCAGCACTTGAAAGGGTGTTGGGGCAGTCCAGGTTGGGGCCAGTCCTGGGGATTCGCACCAGATAGGCCGACAGGCCCAATTGAAAGGCGTTTCGTCCTCCGGCAATCCACAAGTTGCCCTGGCGATCAAAGGCAAGGGCCCGTGGGCTCCGCAAATCACCCGATGCCCCTACCAGCACGCGGTTAGGCTGGTTTACCTCAGCCGTTCCTGATGCAATTCGCGCTGCTGATATACAGGCAATGGCTTCGCTGGCCTGGTTAGCTATCCACAGATTGCCTTCGGCATCAAAGGCCAGATCCGTCACGTTGTTTCGGGTTTCTGCTCCAAATGTACGCTCGCCAAGGGCGGCGCCCACAATGCGCAGGTTACTCGCTTCGGACAGGTTTCCTGCCTCGAGGTTGGCCCGGCTGATTCGAACAACGCGATTAAAGCTCTGGCCTGCCACGAACTGGTATATGGCGTACAGGTTCCCCGAAGCATCGAGTTCCAAACGATACAGACCTGCTCTTGGAGATAAACCAGCCAAAGCAGTTGTGACTTCGCCGGTGGTGGACGCAGGCAGGCTCGAGTCGCTCATTGTTAGAGCCACATCGTCCCCTCTGCGGCTATCGGGAATCGAGGCCCCATTGACCGTCAGGCCGGTGTTGTCCAGCGAACCGTTGCCCCCCACAAAAAGCTCCCCGGTGCGCGGACGCACCGAAACGTTCACGGTCATGGAGGCGCTGGGGCTGCTCAGCGAGGGCGTGACCGAGGGCGCATCGGAAACCAGGAAGGCATCCAGGTAGGTTCCCCGCCGCACCCCGCTGGCGCTGGCGTGGATGGAAGCAAAGGGCAGGTTGTCGAAGCGGATGGGCTGGGGGGTGCTGGGGGTGACGGTACGGGTGCCGACCACCGGGCCGCTGGCCGAACCGGAGCGCAGGGTGAGGGTCAGGGTATCGCTCGCCGCCAGACCCTGAAGCGTTACCGCAACCGAGGCTCCGGCAGGCGTATAGTTCACGGTTACGTTCTGGGTGGCATCGTTGTTCAGGGTGAAGGGATTGGCTCCCGCCGGAGCCACCGTGATGGTGGGCTGGTAGGTAACGCCGTTGAGTGGGCCCACATTGCTGGCCGAAACCGTGTAGGTTCCTACCACCTGATTGGAAAGGGTGGTCGGGCCTGGGGTGGTGATGCTGGTCGCGCCACCGGGGCCGGTCACGGTCACGCTGGGGGTAAAGCCGCTCACCCCCGAAGGGGCATTGACGGTAACCGCAATGGTGCCAAAGCCCAGGCCAAACGCCACATTGACGGTTCGCTCGTGTCCGGCTGTTACCACCACCGACTGGGAGGGCTGGTTCACCCGGTAGTTGGTGGGTGGTGGGCCTGCCAGTACCGTGTAGGCACCCGGGGGCAGGTTCAGGGTACGAAGGTCGGTGGTGTTGAGGGTGGCCACCACCGCATTGGAGGCATTGCGCACTTCCACATTGGGGGTAAAGCCTGCCACCGGGGGATTGACCGTCACGTTGAGGCTCAGCTTGCCGCTAAAGACCTGGTAGTTGACGTTGGCCAGCACCGTCGCGCCGGCCTCGAGCTGCACTTTGGTGGGGTTCGCCCGGTAGCTGTAGCCGTCCTCTGCCGTGACCTCGAGCGCCTCGAGGGTATATTCGCCAGGGGTCAGGTTGGGAAAGGTGCTTTTGCCCAGGGTGGTAACGGTAAGGGGGCCATCCGGGCCTTCCACCCGAAGGTTCGGGCTCAGGCTCACGCCCGAGGGCGCAACCACCAGCACTTCCAGGGTGCCTTTGGTGGGGGCCTGGGGGGTACAGGCCCCCAGGGCCAGCCCCAGGAGCAGCCAGCGCAGGTTTTTCAAGACCGGCATTATCTGCTTAGCGTGTGTAGCACGGCGTTTGCTCATGACTCGAGCCCAAAAATAGCACGATAATTACTCCGGTATTTTCAGTAACGAGCAGCGTAACGAACCCTATTTCAGATTCATCCCCGTTCTGCTCGATGTTTTTTGGGGTTTGGCTGCCATGTCCACAGCATTAACTTTACGGGTAGACGTGGGGCAGGCTGGTGGGGTTGGGCAGGTTCAGGGCCACCCCAATCAGGCCCACTCCTGTGTCGGCCACGCTCAGGGTGCGGTTGACCAGCCCTGCGCTGCGTAAGTCGGTGGTACTGCTATAGGTTGCGGTCTGGCCCACATATCCCCGCACATCCAGGCGGTAGAGCTTGCCCCGCCGGTCGGTGAGGGCCGCCGAGGCCGTGCCGGTGTCGGTGGGCAGCACCTCCACGTTGTTGTTGGTCGCCACCCACAGGTAGCCGTCGCGGTCGAAGGCCAACCCAAAGACCTGCTGCAAGCCCTTGTCCGGCCCCGCACCCGCGCCAATGGTCAGACGGTGGCTCACCCAGGCCGTCCGCCAGGCGGCCCCGGTGGTCAGGTTGGCGCCGGCCAGGGGGATGCGCAACAGGGTTTCGGGAAGGGCGTTGGCGTCGCGGTACAGGTCGGCGCTGCCCCCCGAGTTGCCGCCAAAATCGCCCACCCAGATAGCCCCGCCGCCCGGCTCCAGGGCCATCGCGACCGGCTTGACGATGGCCCCATAATCGCTATCCGGCAGGCTGATGTCCAGTCGAATGTCCACCCACTGACCCAGGTTGCTCTCGCTCAGGCCAATGTTGCCCCCGTTGCAGTCGCCGTTGGGCGCATAGGCAATTCGGCTTGCCTGGAGGCGGTTGAGGAACGAGCGCTTGACCGGCGAGCTCTCGCCGGAGCGCGGCCCCTGGTAGCCGCCGGAGGTAAACCAGAGGTGGCCGTGGGGGTCAAAAGCCAGCGCATGGGGAATCAGGAAGGGGCGGTTGTCGGCGTTCTGGCCGGGGGTATCGAGTACGTAGCGATAAAGCCCCGTTCCCGGCCCCCAGATGCGGGTTCCGGCGGCGGCGATGCTGGGAGGGGCAGCCTGCAAATCGCTGGCCCGCACACAGGCCAGCAGGCCCAAATAGTCGTTGACTACCCAGAGGTTGCCGTTGGCGTCGAAGGCCAGGTCGGCGGGTTCGTTGCCGCTCACGTCCATGTGGGGGCCAGGGATGACCTCCTCGGGCCAGCCCCACACGCTGCCCTCGATGCGGGTGTTGCCGGGGGCGGTCTCGGAAAGCAGTCCTGAGCGCAGGTTGGCCTCGCTAATCCGCACGATGCGGGCGGGGCTCGAGCCGCTTATGTACTGGTAGAGCACGTACATATTGCCCCCACGGTCAAAGGCGATACGAAAAGGCCCCTGACTACCGGTAGGGCCAATAAAGCTGCTAAAGCTGCTGGCCCCATCCAAAAGTGAGTAGGCCCCATTGAGTTCCCCGGTGCTGGTGCTGCCCCGGCCCCCATTGCTAAACTGCCCGTTCCCCGCCACCCAGATGCGCCCGCTACCGCCGCGCTCCGTCCAGCTCGACAGGCTGACCGCGGGCAGGGCCTCCGCGCTGCTGGTTTGCACGCTGGCCTGGCCCCCCATCAGGTAGCGATCCACCCAGGCCCCCGGGCGCACGGCGTGGGCGCTTACGGTATAGCTGCCAAAAGCCAGCCCCTCGAAGCGCACCGGGCCGTTGCCGGTGCGGGTGCGGGTCTGGTTGCCGGGTTGCAGGGTGACGGTTGCAAGGTCGCCCGTACCCAGGCCCGAAAGGTTCACGGTAATGGCGGAGTTGGTCGCGGTATAGGCCAGGCTGCCACGGCCCACCCCCCCCACCGGCACTTGCACACGCAGGCTGGGGGCGCTGGGCTGCCAGGTCACGCCTGCGGCGGTCACGTTAGCAGCATCCAGCGTGTACACCCCGGCGGGCAGGCCATCGTAGCGCTTCCCCGCGTTGAGCCGCTCCAGCACCTCCCCATCCGGCCCGCGCAGCTCCACCCCGGGCGTGAAGCCAGAAACCCCAACAGGCGAAAGGATTTCCACCTCCAGGGCCCCGAAGCCCCGGGCATAGACCAGGGAAACCTCCTCGGTTCGCCCAGCCTGCACCATCACCTGCCGCGTCGGGATGGAAAGGGTGTAGTGCTCAGGGGGCTCGAGCGGGCTCAGGGTGTAGCTCCCGGGCTCCAGCCGGAGCACCGCCCCCGCCTCCAGCCGGGCGCTGTACCCATTCGGCCCCCGCACCTCTACCCAGGGCGCGAACCCCGGTAGAGACGGCGTAACCTCCACCAAAAGGCGAAGCTTCCCGGTGGCCACCCGGTACTCTACCTGCGTTCGTTGGGTTTGCCCCTGTTTCAGGGCCACCACCCCCTCACGCTCCAGCCCGGCCCGGTAGAGGTGGCCGTCCGCCCCCTCCACTGCCTCCGCTTCCACCCGGTACTCTCCTGGGTTCAGCCCAGCAAACCGCACCAGACCGGCTTCCTCCAACCGCCGCTCAAAGCCCGGCCCCCGCACCCAGACCCCGGGGCGCACCCCCTGGGGAGCCAGAACCTCCAGTTCCAGTACGCCCTGATTCGGCCCCCCGCAGGCGGTCAGGAAGCCAAGCAAAGCCCCGCACAACGCATACAAAACGAATCGGCGCACCCGGGCATCATAGGAGAGCGCTCGTAAACCCGGCGTTAAGGCCACAAATCTCGGTCTGGTAGGCCGGCCCATCCCCCCGTAACCGTCTTTATCCGCGGCTTATGCAAGAGGGCAGGCCGGGTAACGCCCCACATAACGAAAAGCCCCCCCAGGCTGGGGGGGCTTTCAGGGCGCGGCCCTAGGGGCTCACGCTGAAGCGGTTGAAGGCGAGGCCGGCAAAGCCGATGCCGTCCAACGGTGCGCTGATGGTCTTGAGGATATCGCCAGGGGTGAGGTTCTGCACCGCCCACTGGGCCAGGCTGGTCTCTCTGGCTGGAATCTGCACCCGGTAGAGCTTGCCTCTACGGTCGCTGGGGCCGGGGCTGGTGTCGCTGGCGGTCAGCAGGACGTTGTTGTTGGCCACGATCCAGAGCGCCCCGGTCTTGTCGAAGGCCAGCGCGAAGACCTGCTGCAGTCCGGTGCTGGTGGTTCCCGGCGTGGCAGTGTAGCCGATGCTGATGCGGTGGTCGATCTGGGCCTCGCGCAGGTCGTAGCCGTCGGGCATCGGGTTCGCCGGGCCGTTGGGGTCGGTGTTGGCGGTATTGAGCGGCACCCGGATCAGGGTCTCCTGGTCGGCGTCGGCGTCGCGGAAGGCCGCACCGGTAAGCCCGTTGCTGCCGCCGTAGTCGCCCACCCAGAGGGCGGTGCTGGCCGCATCGTAGACCAGGGCCACCGGCTTCAGGATGCCGCGGGGGCCAGTGCCGGTGGGATTGACGGTGGTGGCAGTCCCCGGAGAGGCTTCGTAGACCCGGGCGGCGTTGCTGATGTCCAGGCGCACCGGGATGTCGCTGGCCAGCAGGTTAGCCGGCGAAGCGTGCGTTCCGCTCGAGCAGGTGAGGGCTGAGGCGTTAATCCGGGCCAGCACCGCGCGGCGGCCGTAGGTTACGGTCTGGGTGGGCGCCGTGCCGGTCACTACGTCGGCCCGGTAGTCGCCCGCGGTGAACCAGAGGTTGCCCGCGCCGTCGAAGGCGATGGCGTGGATGTTTGCGGTGAGGGTAAAGCTGTCCTGCGGCCGCACCGGCACGTTGGAGGTGTAGACCGCGCTGGGGGCGGTCACGTCGCCCGCGCTGCTCAGGGCCGCGGCCGAGATGCAGACCAGGCGGCTTTCGAAGTCGTTGACTACCCACAGGTTGCCGCTGGCGTCGAAGGCCAGGTCGGCCGGCTCGGGGTCGTTGCCCAGGGCGTCGGTGGTGATGGTCTTGTTGCCCGAGGCGCTGGGGCTGAAGTTGCCCGCCGCCAGGTTGGCCGCGCTGATGCGCACGATGCGGGCGCGGTTGGCCGTGTCGAGGTACTGGTACATCAGGTACAGGTTCCCCTGGGCGTCGAACTTGACCTTGAAGAGGCCCGCCGCGCTGGCGCCGCTGCCGCCGGTGAAGGGCACCAGGCTGGGGCTGGCCTGGGCCAGCTGGAAGTCGGTGATGGTGTAGCCGGCGTCGGCGTCGGAGTCGAAGGCCCCGTTGCCCGCCACGAAGACCCGCCCGGTCTGGCCGTCGCTAAAGGTCAGGGTGGCGCTGGCGCTGGCGTTGCTTACGGTAACGCTCTGGGTGTTGCTGGTAAGCAGGCTGTCCACCACCTGGCCCACCACCCGCACCGGCTGGCCGGCCGAGGCCCCGTAGGCGCTCACGGTGTAGCTGCCAAGGCGGGGCAGGGTGAGGGTTGCGGGGCCGGGGACGGGCAGGGACTGGTTGTTCACCACCCAGGTTGTGGGCGAGCCGCTGCTGGGCTGGGCCGCCACGGTCAGGGTAAGGGCAGTGCCCTGCTGCGGCAGGCCGCTAAGGGATACGCTCAGGGTGGGCTTGCTGTAGGTGAGGGTGGCGCTGGCGCTGCCGCCCGAGCTGATGGAAAGGGTGGCTTGGGAGAGGGTGAAGGCGTAGTCCTGCGGCCCGTTGTCGGTGATGGCGTTAGCGCTGATGGTGTAGGTGCCGGGGGCCAGGTTGTTGAAGGTGACCGGGCCGTTGTCGGTAAAGCTCTGGTTTACCGGGCTGCTGGGGCCGCCCGTAAGGGTCAGCTGCACCGGGTTGGGCAGGGCGGCGTCGAGGCCCGCCACGTTGATGGTGGCGCTGCCGGGGTTGGGGGTGTAGGTGGCGTTGACCGTGGCGGTTCCGCCGGCGGTAACCGTCAGCGTGCTGCCGTCGGCGGCGGTGGCGTAGGTGCTGCTGCCCTGGGTGCGGGCCGGGGCCTCGATGGTGTAGGTGCCGGGGGGCACGTCCTCCAGGGTGGTGTCGGCGTTGATGGGGGCGCTGTTCAGGTTGCTGCTGTCGGACTTTTTGATGTTGATGCCGGCCTCGAGGCCTGCCGGCAGGCCGGAGATGCTCACCACGATCTTGCCGCTCACCGCAGCATAGTCGACGGTGTAGCTGGTCTTCTTGCCGGCCTCTACCACTACGGTAGCACCCTGGCCGTTGTAGCCAATCCCCCCGGCCACCACCTTGTTCACCGTAATGGTGTAGTTACCCGGCTGTCTATCGTTTAACGTGGTTTTGCCTGTGCTACTGATGCTCGAGGTAGTGCCAGGGCCGCTGACCTGCACATTGGGGGTCACACCAGCGGGGGCGTTCACGGTGATTTCCAGAACACCCTTGGTAGCCCCAGGGCCAGGGCATGCGGTCAGCATCAGCGATAACGCACCAAGAGCCAGAAGCCAAAGCGTTCGTTTTGGTTTCATCTGTATCCTCCTGACCCAGAGGGTAGGGGCTGGGGCGTAATCGCGGCGTTATAGGGTTTTTCCCGACCGAGATGGACTCTTCTCACGTAACATTACCTGCTCTCTCGTGCCCGTGCTGGTTGCAACTTTTTGGTAACGGCCTTTGTAACGTGCCGCCGGGGCGCAAAAAAAGACCTCCCGGCGAGGGAGGTCCGGCAGGGCCGCTCTGGCTAGGGCAGCTTGTAGATGCGCCCGGGGTTGGGGGCCGGGGCCCCGGCGGTACCCACCCAGAGCTTGCCCTCGGCGTCCACCGCCAGGCCGGTGAGGCTGCCCTCGAGGCCGATGATGGTAATGGGCACGATGTCGTTGGGAATCGCGGTGGCGCTGGTGCTCAGCTTAAGGATGTTGTTGGTGGTGCCGTCGGACTGGGCCACGTACAGATCGGTTCCAGCCACCGCCAGGTCTACCGGGGCCACCAGCTTGTCCCCGCTGAGGCTGCTGACCCCGGCCGAGTTCAGGTTGAGCTCCTGGTTGTCGGGGTTGCCAGCATTGGGCCCGCTGGTGGGGAGGTTGGGGCAGGTATAGCTGGCGATCCGAACCAGCCGGGCTGAGGCCCCACTCCCCCCGGCCAGCCAGAGGTTACCAGACGCGTCGAAGGCCAGGGCACGGGCACCGGAGATGGCCGTGCCGTAGTAAACCCGGCCCGGGGTGTTCAGGCTGCCAGAACCGGCTATGGCCGCGGTCTGGTCGGCGGCGGAGTAGCAGACCAGCCGGCCGGGGGTGTTGGAGATGCCGTCCACGCTGGAGCGGGCGGTGCTCTCGGGGTCGAGCACCCAGAGGTTGCCCGCGCTGTCCAGGGCCATGTCGGAGGGCTTGTAGAGGTTGTAGTCCTGAATGGTGCCAGAACCTGTGCTAAAGCTGAAGGCCCCGTTGGTGATGACGAGAGGGGTGGGCGAGAAGCCGTTGGCCACGGCGGTGGCCCGGGCAAAGCGGCGGATGTAGGTCGAGGGGGTGGGGGGAAGGTCGTTGCGGTCGAGCTCGTAGAGGGTGCCATCGCCGGCAAAGATCAGGCTGTAAAGGCCATCCTCGGGGGCAATCTGGACGCTGGGCACGGCCCCACCAGAGCCCGCCAGGTTGGCGGGGGTCAGGTAGAGCCGGCCGCTAGGGGTGTTTTTGTTCGCCGCATTCCCGCTCGCGTAAAGGCGGCCCTGCCCATCGCCGGAGCTGCTCAAAAAGACCAGGCTGCCGATGCCAAGGGTTGCCGTGAAGGTTTTTTCGGGGTTTACGGCCCCGGAGGGGGGGGCCTGGGTGTAATCTACCGTGACGCTGGTCTTGGTATTGGCGGTAACCGCGGCGCTGGCAGTATTGGAGGTTCCAGGAGCCGAGCCCACCGATACTTTAGCTTTGTAGGTGTCGCCAGCAGCGATTACGTCCTGGGCGGTAATCGTGTAATTGCCGACACTAGCCTGGTCGAATAAGCGAACCCCCTCCTGGCTAATGGTCTGGCTAAAGCCGCCCGGCCCGGATACCTGCACATTGGGGGTAATCCCCGAGCCGGTGGGAATGTTGACGGTCACCTCGAGCTGCCCCTTGGCCTGGGTGTTGGCCGACGGGCAGGCCGTGAGCAACAGTCCGAGCAGTGCGAGCAAGGGTGTCAAACGCAGATTTGCCATGAAACTCCTTTCTGTTTGGCTTTGAGAGCCAATGCTTCCCGAATTGTAGCGGCTCGAGGAGGGCTCGGCTGTGCAGATGAACGTTATGCTCGAGGTTAAGCCAAGTTTCAAAACGGATCGGCACCTTTACGTTTAGCAACTTATCGGCTGGAAAAACCCAGGCCAGGATTAGCAAGCCTCTTGGGGCGTGCCGCAGCGCTGGAGCGTTAACGTGCTGCGCCAGCAGAAACGCCAGTGCCTTGTGCCTGAGCAAGCGGAACACCCCGGCAGGTGGCCGGGGGTTTGTGAACTCGCTTGGAGCTTAGAAACTAATAGTAGCCTGGCCCAGCTTGCCCAGGAGCAGCATGGAGGCTACCGTAGCAGCCGTGAGAATAATCAGCACCAGGGCCATGCCGATGTAGCGCAGATCGGCCCCTTCGCTTTCGACCTCGAGGGTACGGGGGCGCAGGGCCAGGTACAAGAGCCAGGTGACCAGAATCGAGCCGATGGTGAACAAGATAGCAAACAGCACGTTTTTCTCCTCCTGTGGGCCATGCGGGTTAGCGCATACGCCACACCCCTAGCAGGGCCTCGAGATTCTTTTCTAAGCCTACCAAACCCAGGCCATAGGTGGGTATACCCCGCTCCCAGCCCACCGCCCCTACCTGCGGCCCCTCGATGGTGGGCAGGGGGGCCGGGGCCGGGGCTTCCCAGGGGGCGTAGGCCCGAAGCTCATGGTAGCTAAACTCGGGCCGCAGCACCACCTCGAGCTGCCGGGCCTCGCGCGGGTCATCCCAGGGCACCCACTCACCCTCGGCCACTTCCTTGCGGCCAGGGTAGCCGATGCCCAGTCCTTCGCCCTTCTGCACCACCAGCGCCCGGCGGGGGTTGGCCCAGTACAGGGCCCTTGCGAAGGGAGCCTGGTGGTCTTCGGAGGCATCCAGCCCCAGCACCAAACGCCCTTTGAAGTGCCTGGGCAGTTGCGGCAGCGCTTCCTCCAGCACAGATTTATTCATCCACAAGAGCAGCGTATCGCCGCCGTACGAGCCCTCGAGCCAGGCATAAAAGCTGCCGAACTCATCCACAAAGGTTCGGGTACGTTCGGCCAGCAGGGATTCCAGCCAGTCAGTGGAGCGCATAATGGTTTGCACAATAGCAGAATACCGCCCCTCAAAGGTATATTTGTCGTTGGTGGACAACCTGAGGTTTGCCCCAGCCCCCAGGGCGGTACTCGCCCAGCAGTTTCGCTGGGAGGTGCCGGCTTTGTATAACATCGCCGAGGCTACCGTTGCAAAGGCTGCCGCCCAGAACCCTGGCCGCATCGCCCTCATCGAGCCACAACTGGGCCGACAGACCACCTTTGCCGAGCTGCACACCCTCTCGAACCGCCTGGCCAACGTGCTGCAGGCCCACGGTTTGCAGCCCGGCGACCGAGTGGGGCTCTTGATGGGGCAGTCGCTCGAGCTGGCCCTGGCCCACCTGGCGGTCTACAAGATAGGTGCCATCGCCCTGCCGCTCTCGGTACTCTTCGGCGAGGATGCCCTGCTCTACCGCCTGGAGCACTCCGGGGCCCGCCTGCTGATGGCCGACCGAGGTGCCCTGCAAGCCCTTAATCTCGAGCTGCCCGCAGAGGTTGGGGTTATCTACCAGGATCAGGTGCTGGATTTGCTACAGGCCGCCCAGCCCCGCTTCCTGACCCACCCCACCCAGGCCGACGACCCGGCCATCCTGATCTACACCTCGGGCACCACCGGCAAACCCAAGGGGGTGTTGCTGCCCCACCGCACCCTGATTGGGCACCTGCCTGGCTTCCGGCTTTTTTGCAACTTTCCGGGCGAGGAAGCCCGCTACTGGTCGGCGGCGGACTGGGCCTGGATTGGGGGTTTGCTGAATGTGCTGCTCTGTGCCTGGGCCAATGGCTACAGCGTGGTGGCTTACCGCACCCGGCGCTTCGACCCCGAGGAGGCCCTGCACCTGCTGCACAGCCAGGGGGTCACGCACACCTTCCTCTTCCCCACCGCCCTCAAGCTGCTGCGGCAACTGGGCCGGGTCAAGGCCCCGCCCGCCCTAGAGAGCATCCACTCCGGGGGCGAACCATTGGGGGCTGAACTGCTAGCCTGGGTGCAGGAAAACCTGGGCCTGCCGGTCAACGAGTTCTACGGCCAGACCGAAGCCAACCTGCTGGTCGGCAATTCCTACACCACCGACCCCATCCGCCCCGGTTCGATGGGCCTGCCCTACCCCGGGCATCGGGTCGAAATCATTGACGTAGCCGGCCAGCCCCTGCCGCCGGGGGAAGTGGGCGAAATTGCCCTGCGGACACCCGACCCCGTGGCCTTCCTGGGTTACTGGAACAACCCCCAGGCCACCCAGCAGAAGTATGTGGGCCCCTACCTGAAAACCGGCGACCTGGGCAGCAAAGACGAGGCAGGCTACCTGTGGTTCAAAGCCCGCGCCGACGACCTGATCAAGGCAGCCGGGTATCGCATCAGCCCCTTCGAGGTGGAGGAAGCCCTTTTGCATCACCCTGCGGTGGCGATGGTGGCGGTGGTGGGGGTGCCCGATGCCGAACGCGGTCAGCGCATTGTGGCTCACGTCAAGCTGCGCGAGGGGCAGTCCGGCTCCGCGGCCCTGACCCTGGCGCTGCAAGAGGAGGTGCGCCGGCGGGTAGGGCACCATGCCTACCCACGGGAGGTTCATTACGTACAGGAGCTGCCCCTTACCACCACTGGAAAAATTCAACGCTTTAAGCTGCGGGAGTGACCCAGAGGCGGCCGGGCTGTTTCTCGTGCCCAAAATGGCCCGGTCAGCGGAGTAGCGGCTGCTAACATGTAAGCACGGAGGAGAAAAAGTGGTTCAATCTCGTATTCTCCCTGGTTTCGCAAGGCTTTTCCACCGGGGCTGGGTATGATGGAGGTATTGTGCGCTACCTGATTGTGTCCGATATACACGGTAACTGGCCCGCCCTCGAGGCCGTCCTCAAGGAAGCCAGGGGCTACGACCAGGTACTTTTCCTGGGCGATGCGGTAGGCTATTACCCCGATGTCAACCGGGTGCTGGACTGGTTGCGTTCGGTCAATGCCAGGGGCGTGATGGGCAATCACGACATCTGGCTGCTGGAGATCAAGTCCATGCAGATTGAAGGGCCGGTGCTGGAAATTCTGTCCTGGCAGGCCGAGCGCATCAGCCCCGAGAACCGCGAGTATCTGTCCAGGCTGCCCTGGATCGCCGAAGTGGAGGGTGCGCTGCTGGTACACGGCAGTCCGCTGGATCCGCTGGCCTACCTGGAAGAGGTCGAGCAGGCCCGGGAGGTGTTCAACCGGGTGAGTCATCGCTGGATTTTCCACGGGCACACCCACCTGGCCGGCAGCTACCTGAGCCTGGAAAGCACCACCGTGCGCGGCCAGGCCACCACCGCCGATGTCAGCACCCCCCAGGGGCGCTGGGTACGCTACCAGCGCTACGCCAATGGCGGCGAACTCATCGTGGCGCCCAAGGCCAGGGCCATCATCAACCCCGGCTCCACCGGCCAGCCCAGGGACGGCGTGGTTGGAGCCGCTTATGCAATCTGGGACTCGGAAGAAGACTCGGTGGAGTTTTTCCGCGCCAAGTACAACCTCGAGCACGTACTCTCCCGCCTGCACCACGAGCAGTTCCCCATGTGGCTCTACGAGCGGCTGGTGCTTGGAAAGTAGTGAGCCTCGGAAACTTTACCGCAACAAGGCCAGTTGAAAGCAGCCGCAAGATGATGGTCTGGTCGGTTCACTGCATACCAATACTGTATTTTTTTAGCTCTGACGAACAGCCATGCAAATCCTCGGACATCAAAGAATCCTCGAGTTGTTGCCCAAGCTGCGGGCGCAGACCTTGCTCTTTACCGGCCCGGAAGGGGTGGGGCGCCGGACGGTGGCGCGGTGGTTTGCAGCCGGGCTCAACTGCGAGCAAGGGTTTCCGCCCTGTGGCCGCTGTGCTTCCTGCCGCCTTGAGCCCCCCGCCGACTATCTGGAAATTGCCCCCCAGAGCGAGACCAAAACCGGCAGAAAGGCCCGTGCTCTACAGATACGCCTCGAGCAAATCGCGCCCCGCGAGGGCAGCGAGGAGACGAGCCTGCTGGACTGGATCGCTACCTACCCCCGCTTCAAGGCCAAGGTCGCGGTCATTGATGGGGCGCACTGGCTGGGGGAGCCCGCAGCCAATGCCCTGCTCAAGCTGCTGGAAGAACCCCCGGCTTTTGCCCGGCTGATTCTGGTAGCCCCCAGCCGCGAGCTGGTGCTGCCCACCCTGGTCAGCCGCAGCCTCGAGGTGAGTTTTGCGCCTTTGCCGGAGGCCCTGCTGCGCACCCTGACCACCGACCCCGAGGTGCTGGCTTTTGCCCAGGGGTCTCCCGGCAAAGTGCGCTGGGCCCTGGCGAACCCCGCCGAGTTTGCCAGGCTGACCGGACGCACACAAGGGGTGCTGGAAGCCCTGCGGGCCGGGCCAGCCCAGACCCTGGAAGCCCTCAAGTTGCTGCTGGAAAACGAGGATGCCCTCCCCTACCTGGGGCGACGGCTAGGCGAGGTCTTCCCCGCCGAAAGCCCGGCCTATCAGGCTGCCCTCGAGGCCCTCAGCCGCGCCCAGGACGCCCTTTCTGCTTATGTAAGCGAAGACCTGGTGCAGACCTGGCTGGCCCTCAAGCTGGCCCGGCTCTAGATTTCCGGAGTTATTCTGCTTTAGGCTAGGCTTGGATTGTAAGCGCTTTGCAATCCGTCGTATAACGACTCACGGGCCCCAGGCAGCAGGCCCTTTTTGGGAGGTTTTCATGGAATGTGTTGGCGTGCGATTTGCGCATGGCCCTAAAATTTACGACTACAAGTTCAGCGACCTGGCCCCTCCGGTCGGTAGCTGGGTGGTGGTGCGAACCCCACGGGGGCTGGAGCTGGCCAAGGTTCGTACCGAACCCCACCTGGGCAACGCTGTGGGGGAAGTGGTGCGCGTTGCCACCCCGGAAGACCTGGATAAACACGCCAGGCTCAAAAACCGGGGCGAAGAGGTGCAGTGGTGGCTCAAGGCCCGCCTGCGCCGGGAGGGCATCCGGGCCAAGGTGCTGGGCTGCCAGTTCACCCTGGATGGCAATCATATCTCGGTGCATTACGCCGCCGAGGAGCGCATAGACCTCAGGCGCTGGGTCAACGAGCTGAACAAACTGGCGGGGGCTCGAGTGGAGTTCATTGCCCTGGGCCCCCGCGACCAGACCGCCTACCTGGGCACCCTGGGGGCCTGCGGGATGGAGTCGTGCTGCTCGAGCTGGCTCCAGGACTTCGCCCAGGTCTCCATCAAGATGGCCCGCGACCAGCAGCTTCCGCTTTCACCGGAAAAAATCTCGGGGCCCTGCGGACGCCTGCTCTGTTGTTTACAGTATGAACACGACCACTACCAGGAGCTTCTGGCCGACCTGCCCCGCAAAAATTCCAAGGCCTGCAGCATCCAGGGCACCTGCGGCAAGGTTGCCAAGCTCAACCCCCTGGCCGGAACCGTGGATCTGATTACCGAGGAAGGCAGTTGGGTTACGGTACACAAGAGTGAACTGCGTCGGGAGTGAGATACGCTCGTGCTCATGGGGTTCACTGGCACTATTGATAGATGAAAAAGAATCCAGGTTGTAGGCTGAAAGGGTGATGGATACGAAGCACCCAGCCACCCGCTTCAACCTTCGGGTGGGCGGGGTGGTCATGAAGCATCAGCAGGTATTGCTGTGCCACGAACCGCAAGGTGATTTCTGGTACTTGCCGGGTGGGCGGGTGGAACTGGGCGAAGAAGCTCGAGTAGCGATGGCTCGGGAGATATTCGAAGAGCTCGGGGTTAAGGCTCGAGTGGGTCGGATGCTCTGGGTGGTGGAAAATTTCTTTGAGCTAAGCGGCTGCAATTCCCATGAAGTAGGTTTGTACTTTGTTGTGGATCTTCCACTTCATCCCACCCCAGATCCCCTACTCGGGCACGAGGGGGAACAAGACCTGTGGTTCCGTTGGATACCCCTGCACGAGCTACCCCAAATCAATCTCAAACCCGATTTTCTCAAGAGTGCCCTGCGGGCGCTGCCGGTGCGTACCAAGCACATAGTGCACCGAGGTTAGGGGGTTCTTATTGCGCTCCCACCATTGCGACGCACGCTGAGTACGTGCGTTGCACGGCGGCACAAGCCGCTTCACTGATGCGTCGTAATGTATCCAGCACTGCGAAAACCACCTTACCGGATATTCGTAGGAGGCCGCTCTATAACTCGTCCCGGTACTTATCCAGCAGGTCGCCTAAAGCCTCGCGCAGCAAGGCCGCTTCGGTACGGCCCAGGCGCTCGGAGAGCGCAGCCAGCCGGGCCAGTTGCGCCTTGGAGTAGTAGTTGGATTTCAAGACCATCTTGTCTTCTACATAAATGGCCACCCGGCCTTTTCCCTCTCGCTTGGCCCGATGCAACGCTTCGTCAGCGGCTTTGATCAGGTCTTTGGGGTCGGAGACATGGGGCGGAAAGCTGGCGATGCCAACGCAGATGGGGATAGACAAAGCCAAACCTTCACCAACCGGGTGCTTTTTGGCGAGGTGCTGGCGAATTTCCTCCATCTGGATCAGGACTTCTTCGGGGCTGGCCCCCGGAAACGCCACCGCAAACTCGTCGCCCCCCAGGCGCGAAACATAGGCGCCTTCCGACAAGCTGCCCTCGAGGGTTCTGGTCACCCGCTCTAAAACCCGATCTCCCACCTCGTGGCCGTGGGTGTCATTCAGGGTCTTGAAGTTGTCCAAGTCCAGCAAGGCCAAGGTTAGCTGTCCCTGCTCATTCCAGCCAGAGAGGTAGTTGATGAAATCATTACGACTTAGGTGCATTGCTTTTGACATATTATTCACCTTATAAGTTTTTTTACATATATATATTATTTCAAATATATATATACTGTCAATAATAGAGCTATTTAACCCTCCCGCTCTGCTACACTTGGGGCGATAATGCCCTTTGAAACAGGCAAACACTGCTTTTCGCTAACCAAGTTGCTGGGGGTGCGGGGTGCTTAACATCGGACAAGTCCTCACCCGTAGCTTTGGGCTTTTAGCCCAGCACCCCATTGGCATTGTTTGGTTGCTGGTGCAAGCCCTGCTGATCAGCGTTTTTACCCTGGGCCTGATGGCGGGGCCCATGCAGGTAGGCGTCTACACCGTGCTAATGCGCTATGCCCGCACTGGCCACTGGAACCCCCAGGCCCTCTGGGGCAACACCACCGGGCACAACATCGTGGCCGGCATCGTGTTTGTGGCTAGCGCCCTGGCGGCGTTTGTGGTAGGTCTTCCGGTTGCGGTGCCGAACCCCCTGCTGGCCTCTTTGCTGGGTTATTTGGGTCTGGCCGCCATTAACCTGCTGTGGTTTTACACCTTCCAGATCATGGTAGACGACGACCAGACCTGGCCCAAAGCCATTCGCAAAGGCTGGGATTTGATGCAACAGGGAGGGCTTTTGAACCATCTCTTGCTAATTGCCATCCTCGAGTCGCTTGTGCTGGTCTCGACCCTGTCCACCTGGGTACCCTTCCAGATCGTCATGTACCTGCTTTTGCTGGGTTTCTCCACGGTAGCCCGGGCCGTAGCGTATGTGCAACTGGTGCCCACCCGGGCCTTTGAACCATAGAGCCGCGCATTACCCCTGATCCCGGTACCCTGAGCCCTCTGCCCTATTTGTCGTATGGCTTGCCCACCGCCGCCGGCGGACGGCTCCGCCCGATAAAGCCTGCCAGCACCAGCATGGTCAGGATAAAGGGCAGGGCCTGCACGATGGTAGCCGGCAAAATATCCCCGCCCTGAAGCTGAATGGCCAGCGCCTGGGCAAAGCCAAACAACAAGGTGGCCCCCAGCACGCCAAACGGATGCCACTTGCCAAAGATGAGGGCCGCCAGGGCAATAAAACCGGCCCCCGCGCTCATGGCCCGGATAAACTGGTTGAGGAACCCAATCGAGAGGTACGCACCGGCAATTCCGGCCAGCACCCCCGACAGAATTACCGCCGTGTAGCGCATCCGAATCACGTTCACACCCATGGTCTCGGCCGCTTCGGGGTGCTCGCCCACCGCCCGCAACCGCAGGCCCCAGGGGGTTTTGAACAACACCCACCAGACCACCGGCACCAGCAAAAAGGCGAAAATCACCAGGATGGAAACGCTGCTAGGCCCCAGATCTACATTGGGCAGGCGGTTCTGTACTTCCTGGGAGGTGGAGGTGTTGTTGTAGAGCACCTGCAAAACAATCGAGGGTGCCCCCAGGGCCGCAATATTGATGGCGGTGCCCGAGACAATCTGGTCGGCGCGGTACTTGATGGAGGCAATGGCGTGAACCAGACCCACCAGGCCGCCCACCGCAGCCCCGGCCAGCAAACCCACCCAGGGAATCCAGAAGGCCTCGAGGCCCCCGGTAGCCACCTCGATGCGGTTGACCGTGATGGCCGCCGCAGCCGCACCAAACAGAATCATGCCCTCGAGGGCGATATTCACCACCCCGCTACGCTCGGAGAACAACCCGCCCAGCGAGGTTAATAAGAGCGGCGCAGCCTGCCGCAGGGTCGAAAAGAAGAGCGCAATGACGATTTCCATTGGTTAGTCCCCCCCCACCGGTGCGGATTTGGCTTGCCTGGCCTCCTGCTCGGCTCTGGCCTCGGTTTCGACCTGGGCCGCCCGCAGAGGGTCGGTAAAGTAGCGGGGCAGCAACCCCCCCACGGCGATAAAGAAGATAATCAGGGCCTGCAAGACCTGGATGATCTGGTTGCTGATGCCGAGCTGAGCATTCAGCGAGACGCCCCCCGCCAGCAGCACACCAAACAGGGTGGCCGAGAGAAAAATACCCAGCGGCATGTTCTGGCCCATCAGGGCTACCGCAATGCCGTCAAAGCCCACACTCGAGGGAATGGCGGTCTTGAGCCGATAGGTGCCGTCCATGCCCGCACCCAGCACATAGTGGGTCGCCGCCAGCCCGGCCAGCGCCCCCGAAATCACCATAGCCAGCACCATCTTGCGCCGGAGGTTGACCCCCGCATACTCGGCGGCTTTGGGCGCCAGGCCGGTGGCCCGCAGCTCGTAGCCTGCAGAGGTGCGGAACAGGTAGAAGTTGTAGAACAACAGGGCCAAAACGGCGATCAGAAAGGAGCCATTCAGCAACTGCGAGGCCAGCGCCGAGCTGATGGTCACCGGGAAACCGGGCAAAAACCCTCCTACCACAAACCCCAGCACCATCGCCCCCAGCGAATACAGCAAACGCCTACCCAGCTCCAATCGCCTCAGGCCGTAGTAAACCCCCAGGGCCGCCAGCACCGCCAGCGGCAAAGCCCAGGAAAAGCTGCTATCCGGCGCCAGAATGTGAATCATCAGGGGAATGCGGGCCCCTTCTTGCATTTCCTCACTGCGCCCCTCGAAACCCTCGGCTTTGAAAGGCAGGTGCACGGTTTGTCCAAAAAAGCGGTACTTGTTGTCGGCAATCATAAACAGCAGCACCGAGGCCGCGATATAGTTCATCATGATGGTGTTGATGACCTCGTTGGCCCCAAAGCGGGCCTTGAGCCAGCCCACGATACCGCCCCACAAAGCTCCTCCCAGGGCAGCCGCCATGATGGCCGCAGGTAGCAGCAACCAGCCCGGCAGCGGCAGGTACACACCCACCAACATGGCAAAAATCGCACCCATCGTTAGCTGGCCGGGCGCACCGATATTAAACATCCCCGCACGGAACCCAAAGGCTACCGCCAGGCCCGTGAAAATAAGGGGGGTGGCAAAGCCCAGGCTGGTAAAGATGCCGGTAAGGCTAAGGATGGGGCTGAACAAAATCTGGAAGGTATAGGTCACCAGATCCAGTTTTCCAGCAATCAGCTCACGCAGCCCCAGTCCTTCGACCCCCTGCGTACCCAGACCAGGCCGCAGAATGGCCACTACCACCGCTCCCAGCACCACCGCCAGCAACAGCGAAACGATTGGCATCACCACGCCCCGAAAGCGCACCAGAAAGGCCAGGCCGCCCGGTAGTTGCATTCGGGCCAGTAATAGTAGCCCCAGAGAATAGAAAAATCCAGCATAGATGCCTAGCGACAGCGCAAATCGGCGCAGGGGTGGGCGCCGTGCCCCGGCAGCCACCGCCGCATCGTTTACAGCGTTGATGGCCTGGTAAAACAGAACCGCCTCGATAGCAAAAACGGCGATACCAACGCCACCCAAGATATACAGCGCTCGAGCTCTGGTTTCAGCACTGGGCACAAACAGCGCCACACTGGCCGCCAGCACCAGCAGGATCCACAAACCAAAAGCTGCGCCTAACCAGTTGAAGGTCAGACCTTCCGGCACGGTCAGGCCCTTGGGATTGATCACCCCCAGCGGATTGAGCAGGTAGCCCGTGCCATCGAACTCCCGCAGCGGAACAGCCCAGGGGGCCAGGATCATGGTCAATAAGACCAGGCCCCCTACGATCAAAAACCAATACCGGCTCATAAGTTCCTCAGAGCGGATTCTACACCGCAAGCCCCGTTTGAGTAGTAGTTCGCTGGCAGGCAATGCCCATCATCGCTTGCAAAAATTCGGGTCAGAGCCAGACCGCCCAACCCTGCTGTCTACTCCAATCCAGTAAGCCTCCCAAGTGCTAAACTCTTCGAGTGCAAGACGCTACCGAGGCCAAAGCCCAGGCCATTCGAAAAATGTTCTCAGAGATTGCGCCGCGCTACGACCTGCTCAACCGGGTTCTTTCGGCAGGGGTGGATCAAGTTTGGCGTGTAGCCGCAGTCAAGGCCGCCCTGGAGAAAAACCCGGAGCGCATCCTCGACCTGGCCACCGGTACCGGTGATATTGCCCTGCTGCTCAAGAAAGTGGCTCCAGAAGCCCAGGTGATTGGCGGCGATTTTGCGCCCCCCATGCTCGAGCTAGCCAGGCAAAAAGCCCAGAAAGCTGGTCTTTCGATTCCTTTCGTGGAGGCCGATGCCCTCAAGCTGTCCTTCCCCGACCAGCACTTCGATGCCGTGACCATTGCGTTCGGCTTCCGCAACTTTGCTGACTACCCCAAGGCACTGGCCGAGCTGTATCGGGTAATAGCGCCCGGCGGAAGGCTCTGCATTCTGGAGTTTCCACCACCACCCAAGAGTGGGCTGGGTGTGCTATACCGCTTCTATTTCACCCGAATTCTGCCGCTGATTGGTGGGTTGGTTTCCGGCAGCGCTTCGGCCTACCGCTATCTGCCTGAATCGGTAGAACGTTTCCCAGACCCTCCAACCCTTGCGTATATGATGGCTCAGGCAGGCTTCAGCACCCACTATCAGCTTTTCACCGGGGGCATCGCCGCGCTGCATATAGGGGATAAACCCGCCCTAAACTCACCTCCGCTCATCACTCGTACCGGGGAGTTTCACCCAGGTGAACCATGATGGGAATCGAGATAGACCCCCAGCGACTGCTCCTGGAAGGGCTGGAAACCGGTGAGTTGCCCGACCTGAAGCCCTTTGCGCTGGCCCGTGAGTTGGCCCTCGAGAACGCCCAGGGCAACCCCGGCGAAAACGAACTTGTTCGCTGGTGGCACAGCTCAGAAGGGTTCTACTACGAGTTCAAGCAGTTTCCCGCTGCCTTTTATGGCCGCCTGGGCCGGGTACAGGGCGAATACCTGACCACCCACCAGGCTCAGGAACTGGTCTGGGAAGCCCTGGCTCGAGCGGATAAAGAACAGGCCGACCTGACCCTTTTCTACACCGCCAACCTGATGCAAAGCGACCAGGACTACTTCATGGCCTACACGCTGGGCAACATTCGCATTGAACGGGGTGAGGCCCGCTATGCCCTCCCCTTGTTCATGCGTTTGCAGACCCCCCAACACCTGCTGGTTCTGTTCCGCACACAGGACGAATACCTGGCTTTCAAACTGCCCAAAGGCCAGCCGGTTTTGCAAGGACTCTCTGCTTGAATCGGCCCTGGATCGCTCTTACATTGGTTCCGGTGAATACCCGAATCACCGGGTTTGGATGTCTCAAAGACACGATCAACCATCACCAGAATTGTTCTTGTTATCAGGCTTCATTGCAGCCCACATGCTAAGCCGGAGGAAATCAATCCAGACCGCTTTACAACCAACAGGTTGAACGAGTCCTGATGAATTGCTTTGTCAGCTTGTGGCTTTTCACAATGCGCTCGAGAGAGCGGCACTAGCGGGCTACGTGCAGAAGGTCATGGCCATAAGTGCGGTTATTCTTGATAAACCACCATTCAGGCTGGGCTGAAAGGCCGCTCTAAAACCTCGGTACGGTGCTGAATCTGCCGTAGTGCGTAGTCCACAAAATCCGCTTCGGAAATGTCAAAGGGCATGGGCTGGTGGGCAGCAAAAACCTCGTGTACGATGCCGACCGCAGCCGGAATCAGCTCGGCCAGCACATCTTCCAGCACCTCTTTGCTTTGCGGATGATAGTGCAGTAGCTTGCTCAGGTTGTGCAGGCCAAACGCAATGTGACGGCCCTCGTCGGCCTGTACATGGCCCAGTCCCCTGCGCAAACCCGGCATCAGGTTTTGCTTTTCCAGGACCTCTTTATAAGCGCGATAGCCGGTCTCGGCCAATACCCCCTCCACAATCAGGTTGTAGGTGCTAAGCGCCCGAACCTCTGCCGCTGGAGAGGGGTCGGCCTGGAGTGCGTTCATGGCTTGTGGCAGCGCCTGGTAGAAGATTTGCTGCCAGGACTCGACGTGAAACAGCGCCAGTTCGGGCGCGCCTCCCACCACCTCGCGGTGAAAGCGATCAAAGAACTCGGCATGTTTGGCCTCCTCGAAGATCCAGGTTGCCACGAAGAGGGCATCGTCATAGCGGCCCTGCTGGCTTACATGGAGCAAATAGGGGGCCAGATCCAGCGTAACCGCCTCTTCGCCACCCACAAATAGCGCCGATAGATGCAGCAGCACCTTTTGTTGGGCTTCACTCAGGGAGGCCCAGTCGTGGCGGTCCTGGGTGAACTCGAGGTCTTGCGGATTCCAGAAGTTCCGCTTGGACTTGTGGTACAGGCCCACCACAAACCCGTCCTCGAGCCGACCCGGCTGGCTGGTAGCCAATTGCCGCATATCTCGATTCTAGCAGGCGTTCCACCATTGTTGAGGCTCTACGGCTCTACCTGGTAGAAAATCGAAAGCAGGGGAGCCCTCTCCCCTGCCGCGAGCTACCTGCCTTTTTTAGTGGTGATGCCCATGCACCCCGTGGGCATGGCCGTGCTCGAGTTCCTCCGGTGTTGCGGGCCGGATGGCTACCAGGGTGACGTCGAAGTTCAGGGTCTCGCCCGCCAGGGCATGGTTGAAGTCTATGGTCACCTCTTTGCCGTCCACATTCAATACCGTGAAAGGCATGGGGTTGCCTTGCGGATCCTCTGCATAAAACATGGCCCCTTCCACCAGCTCAGCATCCGCCGGGAAAGCCTCGCGCTCGACGACCTGCACGCCTTCGGGGTCGTAGAGGCCATAGCCCTTTTCAGGAGCCACCGAGACCACTACCCGTTCACCAGCAGCCTTGCCTTCCAGCGCTTCTTCCAGCCCTTGCACAATATTGCGGTGTCCGTGCAGATAATCCAGCTCCCCCTGGTCAACGAGCTCATCTTCCACGTGCAGCGTGTAGCGAATGGTCACAACCTGGCCTTTGCTTGCGGTCATACAGACTCCTCTCCATTCACAGAAACCATACCTGCGTTTCCGCGAGACAGTCGAGTATAAAGCATCCAGATTAAATAATCGTAAACCGTTCGAGATACGAAACCGAGTCCATGCCCTATGCTGATATCCATGTTTGTGGAAGACGTCATTGGCAAGACCCCTGTGGTTCGGCTCAAGCGCGTAGTAGAACCGGGCATGGCCGAGGTCTGGGTCAAGCTGGAGGGCGACAACCCCGGCGGCTCCATCAAAGACCGCACGGCCTGGTACCTGATCAAGGATGCCGAGGAGCGCGGCATTCTGAAGCCCGGTTCAGGGCAACTGATTGTGGAGCCCACCAGCGGCAATACCGGCATCGGCCTGGCCATGGTAGCGGCCAGCCGGGGCTACAAGCTGATCCTGACCATGCCGGCCCAGATGTCGGAGGAGCGCAAACGCATCCTCAGGGCTTACGGGGCCGAGCTAATACTCACCGACCCCAGCCGCCGGATGCTGGCCGCGATTGAGGAAGCCCATCGCATTGTGGCCGAGCGGGGGGCCTTCATGCCCAACCAGTTCGATAACCCCGCCAACCCCAGGGCCCACTACGAAACCACCGGCCCCGAGATTTTCCAGCAGATGGAGGGCCGACTGGATGCCTTTGTGTACGGCTCGGGCACTGGCGGAACGATTATGGGGGTAGGCAAGTATCTGCGCGAACGCCTGCCCAATATACAGATCATCGCCTGCGAACCGCGCCGCAGCAACGTGCTTTCGGGCGGCCAGATGGGCTCGCACCAGTTCCAGGGCATGGGGCCCGGCTTCATCCCGCCCAACCTGGACGTGAAGATGCTGGATCGGGTAATCCAGGTTCTGGAAGAGGATGCCTTCCCGCTAGCCAAGCCGCTGGCCCGTGAGGAAGGGCTTTTTGTGGGGATGAGCGCCTGTGGCATGATCTGGGCCGCCCTGCAAGTAGCCCGCGAACTGGGGCCTGGCAAGCGGGTGCTAACCATTGCCTGCGACTCGGGAATGAAGTATCTCTCGACGCCCCTTTTTGCCGAGTTGGAAGGCTGAATGCACAGTCGTATAAATACCCGTACAAAGTGTCCATTGCGGCACGAACTATGCAGTACGCTCTTGCAAAAGCCGTAGCAGAAACCTTTTCGTTCCTCCCCTACCGTGTGGGGGAGGTTAGGTGGGGTTGCTGAGCAGCGACTTTGCGTAACCTGGTGGTTGGGGGCCTCACCCAATACCCTCCCCCACCCTCCCTACGTGGTAGGGAGGGGGCTCTATGTCAATCCCTCCCGGAAACCCGGAGGTGTACGGACATCTCTACGACGATGTACTAAATGCCACTGGCTACTGACCATATGCTAGCTGCTCGTGGCTTGTAGACGACCCCTGCCACTTGTCACTTTCCACTGGCCACATGCCTGTTGTATTGATCGGGGTTGCAAGGCGCGAATGTATTCTACGACGGCCCCTGCCCCACCACGCAGCCACGCCCCTGCCAGCCGATTTGTTTGACCTTCCCACCCTCGACCAGCACGGGCACGGTGCGCTGGCCGTGGGTAAGGGCGAGCATCCGCTCGAGGGCCCCCACATCCACCTCCACGTCATACTCAACAAGCTCCAAGCCCCGCCACTCGAGGTCTTCGTGCAGCTCGGCGGTGTAGGGGTGGCTCCGGGTGCCAAAGAGCTCAAAATTTCAGGCAAATTGAGCGCATGTCAATCGGTTTTTCACTACACCCCAGCGCCCGTTAGAACGTGCAACAAAGCCTATGATTAGGCTCATATCATTTGCCTGGGTATCGTCCTTCAACCCCTCACCCGGCGACAGCGGTTACCGCCAGAATTGCTTTATTTGGCCAAAGGGGTGCCAAACTAGCCAGCGCTGTCGCCACCCTCTCCCCTGGCGGGAGAGGGAAAGGGGAAAACAATAAAAGCTGGCCTTTGATTAGAGCCGCTTACAGGCTACACTTGCTGTTAGATGGCAAAGGCTACCATTCAATATCGCTGTATCGAGTGCGGCTACAAATCGGTTAGGGAGCTGGGTCGCTGCCCCAACTGTGGAGCCTGGGACAGTTTCAAGGAAGAAACACCGGTGTTCAGGGCAGCAGCGGCGGGCAAAGGAGCACAGTTGCGACCACATCCTGCTTCCAATCCGGCTGCCCTGATCCGTCTGGGCGAGGTTGCGGAGAGCGGCGAGGCTCGCTTCTCGAGCCAGATGGGCGAGCTTGACCGGGTATTGGGGGGTGGTTTTGTGCCCGGTGAGGTGCTCCTCTTGGGCGGTGAACCCGGCGTGGGCAAGAGCACCCTATTGTTACAGGTAGCCCAAAAAATGCTGGAGATGGGCAAGCGGGTGGTTTATCTGGCGGGTGAGGAATCGCCAGGGCAGATTCGTTTGCGGGCCGAACGCCTGGGGGTCTCGGGGGAACTCGAGCTCCTGCGGGAAACCGAGCTGGACACGGTATTGACCACCCTCGAGGCCAGTCCGCCCGATTTCCTGGTGGTGGACTCCATCCAGACCCTCGAGACCACCGCCTCACCAGGTTCGCTGGTGGCCGTGCGCGACGCCACCGCTGCCCTGACCCGCTTTGCCAAACACCACCAGGTGACCACCGTGCTGGTGGGGCATGTCACCAAGGAAGGCATCGTAGCCGGGCCCAAGGTGATTGAGCACGTGGTGGACGCCACCCTGTATCTGGAGACGGCTGGCAACTTCCGGGTCTTGCGCTCCACCAAAAACCGCTTTGGCCCGGTGGGCGAGATGGGTGTTTTCAGTATGGTTCACGAGGGCCTGGAGGAGGTCGCCAACCCCTCGGCAGCCTTTCTGGCCGAGCGTCCGGTGGGCGCGCCGGGGTCGGTGGTGGCCCTCAGTCTATCGGGCGAGCGGGCGCTGGCCCTGGAGGTACAGGCGCTGGCCGCCCGAACACCCTTCCCGGCTCCACGCAGGGTTTCGCAAGGGCTGGACAGCCGCCGGGTGGACGTGGTGCTGGCGGTATTGGAGCGAAGGCTCAACCTGCCCCTGGGCAACCTCGATATATACGTCAATCTGGCGGGGGGGCTGCGGGTCTTCGATCCGGGGTTGGACTTGGCGGTGGGGCTGGCGGTGTATTCTGCTGTGGTAGGCCGTCCCCTGCCCGAAGAGGTCGCCGTGGTGGGAGAGGTGGGGCTGGCCGGGGAGCTGCGCAGCGTGGAGGGCCTCGAGCGCCGCCTGCGCGAAGGGCAGCGGGCAGGCTTCAAGCACCTGGTACACCCCCCCCAGTTCAAGAGTCTGGAAGCAGCCGTGAGCAAGTTTTTATGAACGCGATGCGCTGGGTTTTGTATGCGTTTTTTGCCTACATGGGCTACCGAGTAGGGGTGTGGCTCGAGGTCAGCAATATGATTAGCATCAGCCCCCTGGGCAGCCTGACCAGCCTCAACCGGCTGTACCTGGGTGTGGTAGGCCTGCTGGTGGGCTTTTTGCTGGTACCTCGGCTAACCTTCTGGCTGGAGCGCCGCTGGGAAAGTGCTCAGGCCTGGCTTAAGCGCCTGCCGCCTGAAATTCCGGTCGCCATCACGGCAGCCTCTGGCCTGGGTCTCCTGCTGGCCGTACTGCTCACCAACCTGCTCAACCAGATTCCGGGCTTTTCCGCCATTCACTCGCTCATCATTGCTGCCGTACTGGTCAGCTCGCTTTCAGCTTTTGCCATCGCCAACCGCGATTACTTCCGGCTGGCCCGTCCGCCTGCCCATATACCCAAAACCCGGGGTGGCAAGGTACTCGATACCTCGGTGCTGATTGATGGCCGCATCGGGGATGTGGCCGAGATGGGCTTTCTGGAAGGCCCTTTGTTTGTGCCCCGGCAGGTGTTGCGCGAGCTGCAACAGTTTGCCGACGCCCCGGATGCCCAGAAAAGGGCCAAGGGCCGCCGGGGGCTCGACACCCTCGAGCGCCTTAAGTTGAGCGTGGGCCTCGAGGTACTCGATGGCGATGAGTCCGACGACCCGGTAGACGACCAGATTCTGGCCGAGGCCAAAAAACTGGGCGCGGCATTGGTCACCAACGACCACGCCCTGGCCCAACTTTCCCGCATCTATGGGGTCAAGACCCTCTCGGTACAAGCGCTGGCCTCGGCCCTGCGGGCCCCGCTTCAGCAGGGTGATACCCTGAGCATTACCATCGTCAAGGAGGGCAAAGAGCCCGGCCAGGGGGTGGGCTACCTCGAGGACGGCACCATGGTGGTGGTAGACGACGCCATCTCTTTCAAAGGCAAGGAAGTAAGCGTGGTCATCACCCAGTCCATTCAAACCCAGGTTGGCCGTTTGCTCTTTGGAAGGCTCCAGACCGAAGAAGCCGACCGACCAGCCTCC
Source organism: Meiothermus sp. CFH 77666 (assembly GCF_017497985.1). Lineage (NCBI taxonomy): Bacteria > Thermotogati > Deinococcota > Deinococci > Thermales > Thermaceae > Meiothermus > Meiothermus sp. CFH 77666. Next base: position 3,464 of record NZ_JAGDFV010000001.1, on the reverse strand, counting down.
AAAGCTGATCGATGACACGACTCCGCTTACCAGTCCGGCTATGCTTTTGTAATACCAACTCTAGGCGTATAACCAACTTAGTGCACCCACGATAGAAAGGTACAATCTTGCTTCCGTTGTAATACGTATGAGGGGCTTGCAGTTGCGCGGCGCAAGACCTGGCTTTGGATCATGGCGACAGTGCCGGCAAGTTTGGCGCTCCTTTTGCCAAATAAAACTATTCTGGCGCTAACCGCTGTCGACGGGTGAGGGGTTGAAACAACCATACCCAGGTAAATGATAAGAGCCTGACAAAGCAAACCAGCTGCAAGAAGCTGGTGTAGTTATTGCACTTTTGTGAAGGTTTGCAATCACGAACCGGAAACAATTCGATTCTTAGGTAATTTTGTTACAGAAACAACAAGTATGGCCATCCCGAGAAAATCACTCCCTGCCAGCACGAGAACTACAACCCCATTCTAATGCGCGGTGGCATTACAGCCCCTTCAGAAAGAACTTATAATGGCCTGCGGCAAAGTGGGGTGTTCAAAAAGCAACCCCTAAACCGAGCCTTGCAGGCTCACCCACGGAGGCACGCGTGAATCTACACGAATATCAGGCCAAAGACATCCTCGCCAAGTATGGCATCCCGGTTCCCCCCGGCAAGGTGGCATTTACTGCCGAAGAAGCTAAGCAAATCGCTACCGAGTACGGTGACCTGGTCGTGATCAAAGCCCAGGTTCACACCGGCGGGCGAGGCAAGGCGGGTGGAGTCAAGCTGGCCCGAAGCCCCGAGGAGGCCCGCGAAAAAGCCGCTCAGATTCTGGGCCTCAACATCAAGGGCTTCATCACCAAGAAGGTGCTGGTGGCCAAAGGCGTGAACATTGCCAGGGAATACTACGCCGGCATGATTCTGGATCGGGTCACCCAGCGGGTGGTGTTAATGCTCTCCAAAGAAGGGGGCATGGACATCGAGGAGGTGGCCGCCACCAAGCCCTACGCCCTGATCAAGTACCCCATTGACCCCCATACGGGCCTGCGCCCCTTCGAGGCCCGCGAGCTGGTCAAGCGGGCGGGCATGGAGGGCAACCTCAACAAGCTGGCCGATGTGCTGGTCAAACTGTATCAGGCCTATGTGGGCATTGATGCCTCCACCGCCGAAATAAACCCGCTGGTCATCACCGATACTGGCGAGGTGGTAGCTGCCGATGCCAAAATTGTGCTGGACGACAACGCCCTGTACCGCCACCCCGACCTGATGCCCCTGCGCGAGTTTGAAGCCGAGCACCCCCTCGAGGTCGAGGCTTCCAACTACGGCTTCAGCTACGTCAAGCTCGACGGCAACGTGGGGGTAATTGGCAACGGAGCCGGGCTGGTAATGTACACCCTCGACCTGGTGCAGCGCACCGGGGGCAAGGCGGCCAACTTCCTGGATATCGGGGGTGGGGCCAAGGCCGATGTGGTCTACAACGCCCTCAAGGTGGTGCTTAAAGACCCCGATGTGAAAGGGGTTTTCATCAACATTTTCGGCGGCATCACCCGGGCCGACGAAGTGGCCAAGGGTGTCATCCGGGCCATGGACGAGGGCATCCTGAACAAGCCGGTGGCCATGCGGGTGGCGGGCACCGCCGAAGAAGAGGCCAAAGAGCTTCTGAAAGGCCGCCCGGTTTATATGTACCCCACCTCGGTAGAAGCCGCCAAAGCCATCATCTCCATGACCGGAGGTGCCCAGTGAGCATCCTAGTCAACAAAAACACAAAGGTCATCGTACAGGGCATTACTGGACGGGAAGGGACTTTCCACGCCGAGGCCATGATTAAGGCTGGCACCCAGGTAGTAGCCGGTGTGACCCCTGGTAAGGGCGGCCAGAGCGTTCTCGGGGTGCCGGTTTACGACACGGTAAAGGAGGCCACCACTCATCACCACGTGGATGCCTCGATCATCTTTGTACCGGCCCCGGCAGCTGCCGACGCGGCCCTCGAGGCCGCCCACGCCGGGGTTCCGCTGGTGGTACTCATCACCGAGGGCATTCCCACCATGGATATGGTAAAGGCCGTGGCCGAAATCAAGGCGCTGGGCAACGTACGACTCATTGGCGGCAACTGCCCGGGCCTCATAACCCCCGGCGAATGCAAGCTGGGCATCATGCCTGCGAGCGTGTTCAAGAAGGGTCGTGTGGGCCTCATTTCGCGCTCCGGTACCGTCACCTACGAAACCGCCAAGGCCCTTTCAGATGCAGGTTACGGCATCTCAACCTGCATCGGCATCGGCGGCGACCCCATTATCGGCACCACCTTCAAAGACCTGCTGCCCCTGTTTGAAAACGACCCCGAGACCGAGGCTGTGGTGCTTTGCGGCGAGATTGGCGGCTCGGACGAAGAAGATGCTGCGGCGTACATCAAGGAACACATGAAGAAGCCGGTGGTGGGTTTCATCGGTGGGCGCAGCGCCCCCAAGGGCAAAAAAATGGGTCATGCCGGAGCTATTATCATGGGCAATGTGGGCACCCCCGAAAGCAAGCTGGCCGCTTTTGCCGATGCCGACGTACCGGTAGCCGAGACCATTGACGAGATTGTGGAGTACGTGCGGGCCAAGTTAGGCTAGCCATCATCGTAACCATTGGGGCGACCAGTGGTCGCCCTTTTTTTGATTAGGCAGTTTGTGGACATGAATAATCAAAGGCAGCATGGAGGCAATCAGACTCTGGGTTCAGGCGGGTGCAATCCTAGAGATATTCTCAGGCTCTTATCATTTGCCTGAGCATCGTCGTTTCAACCCCTCACCCGGCGACAGCGGTGACCGCCAGAATTGTTTTATTGGGCAAAAGGAGCGCCAAACTTGCCGGCGCTGTCGCCACCCTCTCCCGCAAGGGGAGAGGGAAAGGGGAAAACGATAAAAGCCTGGAGGTATTCTGCTGGCACAGGCTCTTATCATATACACCCCTACCCCGATAACCACCGATACAGGGGCATAGGATTGACGGCGAAGCGACGAAGGCTGCGCAACACAGGGGCGCCCTTTTGATGAAGGAAGCCCAGGAGCAGGTTGCGCAGGGCAGCCAGAGCCACAGGCATCCTCTCCAAGCGCCACATCCCGCTTGTGGTGCAGCCGGTTCTCGATGGCCCAGTGGCCCCGGCTGAGGCGGGCCAGGATAGCAGCATCAGCCTGCTCTGGCGACAGACTGGTGAGGTAGAGGTCGGTCTCCTGGGAAACAGCACCGCTACGTTTATGCATCTTGTGGCGATGGATGGCCACGATTTGCTTTAGTCCGGGGAAGGACACTTCCTCCTCCGGCGGCAACTGGGTGGTTCGGCGGGCCTGCCAGACCCACAGCACACCGCTGCGTACCTCGTGGTAACGGTGAACCTCCTCTGCGGGATACCTCAGCACAAACTCGCCCCAGTCTTTCAACACCGCCTGGTTCTCCCTGAGCGCGAGCAGGTAGTGCCCCCACCGCCGCAGCCGTCTGGGTCTTGGTGTGGGCA